>JAFAAV010000044.1 GCA_023426375.1 Actinomycetes bacterium
GGGGTTTGTCTCCCCGGCCGCCGGGGCGGGGGGGGGGGCGTCGCCGTTTAACACCCCCGACGTAATGCCCGTGTCTTAAGCGGACTCGCCGCCGGATGAACGGTAAGTCACACGTGACTCGCTGGTACGTTAACTGTCAATTCGTTGACCCTCTCGAGGAAAGCCACGACCCCCATGGACACGCTGCAATCAGTTTTGGATGCCATTCGCGATGTTATTTGGGGGCCTTGGCTCCTGATCCCCCTGCTCTTGGGTGTGGGTGTCTTCATGACCATCCGGCTGCGCGGCATCCAGTTCGTGCTGTTCGGCAAGGCCATGAGCCTGGGCTTCGGGCGTCGCTCCAAACAGAACGGCGAGAAGGGCGAAATCTCCTCGTTCGCCGCGATGTCCACCGCATTAGCCGCGACTGTGGGCACCGGCAACATCGTGGGTGTCGCCGCCGCCATCTTCATCGGCGGCCCGGGCGCCCTGTTCTGGATGTGGATCACCGCCCTGTTCGGCATGGCGTCCAAGTACGCGGAGTGCTTCCTGGGCGTTCGATTCCGCACGCGGGATTCATCCGGCCAGCTCACGGGTGGACCGCAGGTCTACCTGGTGCGCGGTATTCCCAATAAGTTCGGCCGCTTCCTGTCCCTGATGTTCGCCGTGTGCTGCGTGGTGGCGACCTTCGGCATCGGCAACATGACGCAGGGCAACGCGATCGCCAGCAACCTGGAGCACACCTTCTCGGTCCCGCCGATCCTCACCGCCGTGGTGTTGGCCATCGCAACGGGCCTCGCACTGTTGGGCGGTATCCAGTCCATCGCCAAGGTCACCACTCTGATGGTGCCCCTGATGATCGTCTTGTACATCGTGTCGGGCCTGTACATCATCGGCGTTAATTTCCAGGGCATTCCGGAGGCCTTCCGGTTGATCTTCACCGGCGCGTTCACTCCCATGGGTGCCACCGGCGGCTTCGTGGGTTCCACCATCATGATGGCCATTCAAATGGGTGCCGCCCGCTCGCTGTTCTCCAACGAGTCCGGTATGGGCACCGCGTCCATCGCAGCATCCGTGGCCCAGACCAACCACCCGGTGCGTCAGGGCCTGGTCTCCATGACCCAGACCTTCGTGGACACCCTGGTGGTTATTTCGATCACCGGATTCGTCATCCTCACCACCGGCGTGTGGGATCAGGGTGACCCCGGCACGATGACCTCCATCGCCTTCTCCACCGGCCTACCCGGTGAATGGGGCGGGATCGTGGTGACCATTTGCCTGGTGCTGCTGGGTTACTCGACGGTGCTCGGCTGGGCCTACTACGGCGAGCGCAACATGGAGCGCCTGGCCGGTTACAAAGCGGCTGCCATCTACCGTGTGTTGTTCTCCATCGCAGCCGGTTTGGGTGCCCTGGCCCCGTTGACACTCGTGTGGTCCTTCTCGGACATCATGAACGGGCTCATGGCCATCCCCAACCTGATCGGATTGGTGATCCTGTCCGGCCTGGTGGTCCGCGAAACCCGGCTCTACCTCAAGCACGATCCGCATTTCACGGCGACCACCGACGAGATCGACCGGTTCATGGGTGAGCACCCGGGCGCGTTGGACGCGCAGATCGACCACACGGTGGATCTGACAGCGGAACAGCCCGCGCTGTCCGAAACCGGTTCCATCCCGATCGTCAAGACTGACGACTCGCAGAGTTCTTCCAACCGACCGGACACTGCTTCGTCCACCAAGTAACGGCAGACCCTGCCGGACGCAGGAAAAGCGGCGGGTACCCGGGGATGACCCCGAGTACCCGCCGCTTTCTTCTTAGCCCGTGTGTCCGTTCTGTTTCAGGCCCCGCGACTCACCGACAGCTGCTGGGTCATCGTGTGGGATTCTCCCGCCTCCAAGCGGACGGCGTTGTCGAGCACGTTGGCGGTTTCCACGCAGACCATGGACTGCCACTCGTCATCCGCGAAGTCGTCCATGGCCTTGGACTTCTCGGTCCATGGGTTCCACACCACAGTGTTGGCCGAGCCCTCTTTGGCCACGGTGATGGTGCGGGCCAGGGCTGGATCCTTCACCTGCATGGCGCCCTCGGAATAGTAGACGCGGTCGGTTTCATCCGTAATGGCGATGGGTCCCGACTGCTCTTGATCCTGCTGGGCGACCTTGTCGAAGTACCGCGCGCCATCCAGTCCCTCGATGCTGATGCGCTGGGAATCACCCACCGACAAGTAGGTGTGCAGCGCTTCTTCAAATTCGAAGGCCGTAGAGCCGGTGTTCGTCACGGTCAGCGACATGGTCAGTTTGGCCCCGAAATCCACGGTGTACACGGCGCGGAACTTGTGCGGGAACGCACCGCGCAGCTGACGGTCGATGTCCTCGTGGGTGAGGATGAAGCGTGCGGTGGCGGCAGCGGCGTCGTCGTAGTTGCGAATCCTGTCCGCAAGCTTCCAGTCGGTAATGCGCGCGAAACCGTGGGCGGGCTTCACATCGCCCGAGCGGCCGGGGCCGAACCACGGGAAGCAGATGGGCACGCCGCCACGGATGGGCTCCCCCACGCTGTCCTTGGCCTGGGACGAGACCCACAGCACCGGGTCGAAACCGGTGGGCGCCCAGGACATCACGTGCGCACCGTAGGTGCGGACCGTGCCGGAACCGGACGGGCAGAAAAGGGTCAGGGGCGCGGGAAGTCGAGTCATACCCCCAGCTTAGGCACTGGTCAGCACCGGGAGGCTCAGCGGAAACGAAAAATTATCGTTCCAGCTCGGCGTGATCGACCGGCTTCTCCATTTCCGCCTTGAACCACTCGAAGGCTTGCTTGTGAGTTGCCGTGCGGCGTACGAAGGCCCACGCGATACCTAAACCGCCCAACCAGATGGGCAGGGATACCAGGCCGGCAGCGGTTTCCGGCTCGGTGGTCAACGTCCAGACCACGAACGCGAAGAACGCCAGCACCGCGGCGCACATGAACAGTCCGCCGGGCATTTTGTACTCGGACTGCGCGTGACGTTGCGGATGCTTGCGGCGGTAGCAGATGTAGGACACCAGGATCATGGACCACACGAACATAAACAGTTGCGCGGCCACGGTGGTGATCAGCGTGAAGGCCGCGATGATCGAGTCACCCGCGTAGAGCACCGGGATGGTCAGCAACAACACGAGCGCGGTGAAACCGAGTGCACGGGCGGGCACACCCGCCTTGCTCAGGTGACGGAAGAAACGGGGTGCGCTGCCCTCTGCAGAGAGGCCGAACATCATGCGGGAGGTGGAAAACACGCCGGCGTTGGCGGAGGACATCGCGGAGGTCAGCACCACGAAGTTCACCACGGAGGCAGCACCGGCCAAGCCCACCAACGAGAACATGGACACGAACGGAGACTGTTCCGGGTCCACCGAGCTCCACGGGGTGACCATAAGGATGGCCAGCAAAGCACCTACGTAGAAGATCAGGATTCGCACGGGCACGGAGTTAATGGCGCGGGGCAGGGTCTTGCGGGGGTTGCGTGCCTCAGCCGCAGTGGTTCCCACGAGTTCCAAGCCGACGAAGGCGAATACTGCGATCTGGAATCCGGCCACGACACCCATGGCGCCGTTGGGGAACCAGCCGCCGTCGTTCCAGAGGTTGGATACCTGCGCCACGTGACCGTCCGGGGAAGTGAACCGGGTGGCCACCATGACCACACCAACCACGATCAAGGACACGATGGCCACGATTTTGATCAGCGCGAACCAGAATTCCATCTCGCCGAAGTTCTTCACGCTCGCCACGTTGAGGATGAAGATCACGGCGACCACGGCCAGTGTGGGCAACCACAGGGGGACCTCCGCCCACCAGAACTGGACGTACGCGGTAATCGCCACGAGCTCGGCCACCGCGGTGACCACCCAGCAGAACCAATAGGACCAGCCAACAAAGAACCCTGCCCACGGCCCCACGAGGTCCGCGGCGAAATCCGCGAACGTCTTGTAATGCAGGTTGGACAGCAACAGCTCGCCCATGGCCCGCATGACGAAGAACAAGAAGAACCCGATGATCATGTACACGAACACCACGGAGGGCCCAGCCAGGGAAATGGTCCGCCCGGAACCCATGAACAGGCCCGTGCCGATCGCACCACCGATCGCGATCAGCTGGATGTGGCGGTTACTGAGACCTCGGCTGAGGCCGGGTCGGGTGTGGGAGGTTTCTACCACGCGCTCGTGAGTCATAACGTCAGAGGGTACTCCTCACCACGGCCTGGCCAGTACCGACGTGGAACCCCCGCGGGAATCGAACGATTCTCGGCACGGCTAAGGCCCCCAGATTCGGAATCCGGGGGCCTTAGTGCCAACTGACCAAGCTCAGTCTGTGCAATCAGTTCACAGTGCGAAATTCACTGTGCGAACTGCTGCCGAGTCATCAGCGGTTCGTGTGCTCGTACGTGTCGATACCGCCGTCGTGGTCCTTCATGAACGTGTCCACCTCTCCCCTGGTAGCTCGCAGCTTGGGATCGTTGCGCAAATAGTGCTTGGTCTCGCGAGCGATCAGACCGGACAGAATCAGCAGACCCAATAGGTTGGGCAGTGCCATCAAGCCGTTCATAACATCCGCGAAAGTCCAGACGAGAGCCAACGGAACTGTGGCACCAATGAACACGATGATCGAGAAGAACACGCGGTAGGGCATCACTGCGCGGCGGCCGAAGAGTCGCTCCATGCAACGCTCGCCGTAGTAGGCCCAACCCAGAATGGTCGAGTACGCGAAGAGCACCAGGCCCACGGTGACGATCAGGTGGCCCCACGCGCCGGGCAGGCCGTGGGTAAACGCCTCGCCGGTCATGGTCGCTGCGCTGTCGCTGCCCTGGTCCCACACGCCGGTGGTTACGATGACCAGACCGGTGCAGGACACCACGATGATCGTGTCGATGAAGGTCTGAGTCATGGAAACCAGCCCCTGACGCACCGGGTGGGTGGTCTGAGCTGCAGCGGCCGCGATGGCCGCAGAGCCCATACCCGACTCGTTGGAGAAGATACCGCGGGCAACACCCATCTGGACAGCCAGAATGATGGCCGAACCGGCGAAGCCACCCACTGCGGAGGTGCCGCTAAAGGCATCACTAAAGATCTGGCCGAAAGCAGCCGGAACAGCATCCACGTTGACGATCAGAATGTACAGGGCACCCAGCACGTAAAAGATGATCATGATGGGAACCAGGCCGGCGGTGACCTTACCGATGGACTTAATGCCACCTACCAGGACCAGCAAAGTCAGAACGGCCAACACCAGGCCGGTGATCCACACGGGCACACCGAATGAGGATTCAACGTTCGCGGAGATCGAGTTGCCCTGCGTCATATTGCCGATACCGAAGGAAGCCAGCACCGCGGCGATGGCGAAAAACAGTGACAGGAACGTACCGAAACCGTTGGGAATGCCGCGCTTCAAGTAGTACTGCGGGCCGCCCGAGATCTCGCCGGCGGCGTCACGCGTACGGAATCGAACGCCCAGGAAGGCCTCGGAGTACTTGGAGGCCATGCCCACCACGCCGGTGACCCACATCCAGAACAGCGCGCCGGGGCCACCAATGGCGATAGCCGTGGCGACACCCACGATGTTGCCCGTACCCACGGTCGCCGCGAGAGCAGTGGTCAAGGCCTGGAACTGTGAGACGTCGCCGCCCAGGGCGTCCTTGTCCTTGCGTTCGAACAGCGCGAGCCGCAGCGCGGGGATCAGCTTGAACAGCTGGATACCGCCAAGTCGGACGGTCAGATAAGCACCAGTTCCCAAGAGCAGAGGGATAAGGAACCACGGTCCCCAAATGAAGGTGCTGGCCGAATCCAGCGCATTAGTGAGTGAATCAGTCATAGAGAAGCCTCTGATCGTGAGGTGGGATCTGCGATACGTCACTGAAATGTGAGCTGTATCTCGTTGGGTGGAATTGAACCACATTCACGGTCACTCACCAGGTAACGACTGTTCCCGGGTTGGTTGTGTCGACTTCGTAGCTTGCTTAGCGGGCATTTTGAAAGACGACGACGCTCGCGCGAGCGGCGTCGTCGTCTTTCGTGGATCTGTAGGTGCGTTACTTTCGGGCGGCGAGAACCGCGCCGAGTGCGACGAGCGCGCACGCGGCCATCGTGATCACCATGGGAACCGCGGAGTGGTCCCCGGCAAGACCGGACAGTGGCGAGACGATGCCGCCCAAGATGAATTGGGACATGCCGACCACCGCGGAGCCGGTGCCGGAGAGGCCGTGAGCGTGTGCGCGTTGCTGAGCCAGGGCCACCGCGTTGCCGAAAATGAAGCCGATGCAGGACTGCATGAGGAACAGCAGGATCAGGGTGGGCATACCCACCACGCCCAGCAGCACCAGGATCATATTGAGGCACGCGGTCACGCTCATGCCCGTCACGCCCATGAGCAGGAGCGCGCGCGGTTCATGGTTCTTGACGAGCTTGGTGTTGAGCGTGGCGGTGACGATCGCGCCGGCGGCGTTGACGGCGAAAATCACCGAGTACGCGAGGGCGCTGTAGCCCATGACGTTCTGGATCACGAAGGAGGACGCCGAGACGTAGGCGAACAACGAACCGAAACCGAACGCGAAGGCCATGGCGTAGAGCGTGAAGCGGCGGTCCTTCACGACCGTGACCGCGTTGCGCACGATGCGACCCAGGCCGCCTTGCGAGCGCCGTGCCTTGGGTAGCGTTTCCGGGATAACGAACACAGAGCACGCGAGCATCAACAGCCCGAAGCCCGTGAGCAACCAGAACACGGCCTGCCACTGGGCCACCGTGGCAATCACACCGCCCAACAAGGGTGCGATCACCGGCGCGAGTGAGGTGATGAGCGCCAGGACGGAGTAGAGCTGCGCGGCCGTACGACCCGAGGTCATGTCCGACACCATCGCGCGCGCAATCACCACTCCGGCGGCACCGGCAATACCTTGGATTCCGCGCAGGACCAGGACCATTTCAATGGACGTAGCGAAGGCGATGCCCACTGACGCCACCACGAACAAGGCGTTGCCGGCGACCATGAGCTTGTGCCGCCCCAGCACGTCGGACAACGGACCCAGCACGAACTGGCCCAGCGCGATGCCGATCATGTAGGTGGTCAGAGTGAGCTGAACGAGCGACGCGGTCGACTCGAAGTACTGACCCATATCCGGCATGGACGCGAGGTACACATCCGTGGCCATGGGGCTGACTGCGGAAAGGATGCCCAGCGCACCGATCAGCACCACACGATCCACCCGCGGGTTCAACGCCAAACGGCTCCGGAACGGATGAGACTCGGCGGAACTCTGACTCATGGGTGTCCTGCTCCTCTGGGTGGCGCGCCGCTTTGAGTGGTGCCCAGCGTTGTTCTGGGTGTCGAGGCTGTCGTGGGCCACTCAATGCTAGGGCCTCACCGATTGTTCGTGGGCCAACATGTCACTCGGGGACTTAGGATGTTCAACGATGAACTCCAGCAACGATTCCTCCCAGTCCCCCGATTCACAGACCTCTGGCGAGCGCCCGGTCTTCCACAAGCAGCCGTACTCGTTCGTGCGCCGCGGGGATCGCCTCTCCCCCAAGCGCCAGAAGGCGTGGGACGAATACGCATCACAGTGGGTTCTGGATATTCCTCGCGTTATGACGGATACCTCCGTGGATCCATCTTTCCGACTGGACCACGAGGCGCTGTTCGGTCGCAAGGCGCCGTTGGTCGTGGAGATCGGTTCGGGCCTGGGTGAGGCGATCGTCAATCACGCGCTGGCACATCCCGAGCTGGACCATTTGGCCGTGGAGGTCTACAAGCCTGGTATCGCGGACTTGCTGATGAAGGCATCCCAGGCGGGGGTAACCAATGTTCGGGTTGCACAGGCGAATGCCCCCGAGGTGCTCGAGCACATGCTGGAACCCGGCTCGGTTCATGAACTGTGGGTGTTTTTCCCGGATCCCTGGCACAAGACCCGTCACCACAAGCGTCGTTTGGTGTCCCCGCGCTTCGCCGGACTCGCCGCCCGCGTGCTGGAACAGGGTGGACTGTGGCGCTTGGCCACCGACTGGCAGGAGTACGCGGTGGTCATGCGCGAGGTCCTCGACGGCGCCTCCGCCGACTTCGAGAACGTCAACCCCGGCCCCGCTGCCACCGACGAGAACCCCGAACAGGGCTGGGCTCCCCGCTGGGACGGCCGCATCCTCACGAGCTTCGAGCGTAAGGCCACTGAGGCCGGGCGGATTCCGAGGGACCTGACGTACCGCCGTCGGTGACGGGGATCCGATCAAGGCTTGCAAGAACCTCTTTCAACACCTCATGTGTCGCTGGAACCTTTTGACGCCATGAAGAGGGTTCCAACGACGCTTGAGGTGCGCCCAAAGGTGCTTATGACCCATGAGTTGTCGACTGCTTGCGGTTGGCGCTGAGCGACAATCTGCCACTTTCATGTTTAAGCATGCAAATGACGTTTCTACTAGTCGACAGCTCGTAACAATAGGGTTTACAGGTCTCTTTTCGGCTTTTGCTTCCCCAAACCCTTGATCCTCGTGGGCTCTACCGCCCACACTCACTGGAGAAGACATGAGTGGGGCGATCATGCAGGTCAGGGGGCAATATGGGGGAAGACTCTAATACGATTGCCACCTCGACCCATCCAGGTCAGTGGCGAAGAAGAACCATAGACACCATCGGAGTCCTCGGTGCTCTTGTGGGGCTGATTACCGGTGTTCCCAAGATTCCCGAAGTCTTTGGATATTCCGGGTGGAACTTACTCCCTGATTCCCCGCCCATTCTCAATCTGTTGTCTCTTGTTCTGCTACTTTCCGCATGCGCTTGTCTGTTCGTTCATCACAGACAGAAACGACAACCCGGGAGTGCACGTACCAGGAGATTTCTCATCGCGTTCATCTTCTTATTCGTGGTTGGCATCTTTCTCGCGGCCGTATCCCTGTTCTGGCCCCCACCATCAGGCGGCAATTCGAGTGATGAGCGGACATTCATGGAGAGCGTCCGACCGGTTCCGGAGAGATATCAGGTTCAGCGTGACGGCAGCACCGCAACCGTCAGTGGCGTAGAGATGCAGGCGAAGTCCTGCCCCCAGGAGTCCTCCTCGTTTGCCATTCCTGCGCTTGAGCAGGGCGACAGAGTGAGCTTCTCCCTCAAGGGGTATCCCGGTGATAGTGCATCCGGATCCTATGCAGTCATCGCCCAGGGTGCAGGAATATCAGAAAACTACCGAATATCTGATGGCGCGATTCAGCGAATTCAAGCGACCGCAAGGGAAAACGGCGAATTGAACATCACTATTATCGCGCAGCATCGTCCAGAACTGGGTTCTTCTTGCGATGCGACCAATGAAGTTCTGGCGATAGACAACGCGGTACTCAATTAGTAAACCCCACCCCTCACCCATAGGAGCTACAGATGCGTTCACGTTCGACGGCCGGTGCCGGCCTGGCCCTAGCTTGTTTGCTCGCGCTAACCGCTTGCGGGGGCGGTGGCTCATCCGACGATTCCGGTAACGAACCTGCGGCAGTCGAGTCCATTACTGAAGCTGCCACTGCGAATGAGATTCCCGACCTAGTGGACATGGATCAGTCCACCGCAGAGGAGCGACTGACGGAGCTGGGCGTTCGATTCGATTCCAAGGTGCAATCTTCGTCCGAAGATGCTGGACAAGTGATTGCGCAGGACCCCGAGGAAGGCACCCCGATCGAAGGCGATGGCCCTCAGGTGACGCTCACGGTCGCAGGGGACCCGCCGGCCGTTCCCAATGTCATGGGTTCTTCCGTTGATGATGCCCGCAGAGACCTTGAAAATCTTGGATTCACCGTTGAAGAAACGGATGTCTTCGCTCCGGAAGCTTCCAACGGCGAGGTTGTGGGACAGGATCCCGACGCAGGTGACCAAAATGCAGCCACAGTGACCCTGGAAGTGGCGCGGCCGCCACAGACCATGCCGTTCAAGGACACGAAACCCATCACATCCGGTGGATCATCCGGCCCCCAGACGGAAAGTGCGGAAATCGGCAACGTGGAATATGCCGAAGCTTGGGTGCTCGAGTCCTACAGTTCGTTCAGTAGGTCGTCGAACGAGTTTGGCGTCAATCTCGCTGGGGATTACAGCGAGGTGGAGGGAAAACTCGGCATCAATACGTCCATGAGCGATACTTCCTGCAAGGCCACAGTGACGTTCTCGAATGAGCAGGGTAGACCGCTGGGAGAAAATACATACAACGTTACGTTTTCGAACCCGGTGGATGTGAAGTTCTCCGTAGCTGACGTGATTCGACTCAATATCGACGCCCGCCTGAACTCGGACCAGGGCGATTGCAGTTTAGTGTTCGGCGACTTCCAGGCGACTGGGCTGAAGGAAAGTTCGTCTGATTCCTCGTCGTCCGCTGGCCCCTCGCCGAGCGCTTCCGAGGAACCGAGCGAACCTGCCTCCCCGGAGAGCACTTCCTCCCCCAGCAGCGAGTGATTCAGTCACGGAGCAACATCTGGGGTGCCGCTAGCACCCCCCCACCACCTGAGGGGCCGTTAGAACCTTCTCGCAAGTAGAAAAGGGTTCTAATGACCCCTCAGCTGTAGTCCACGGCCCTGCCGCCACCTCACGCGCAGCCCCGGACACACAACACCGCACCCCGGCACACAAATGTGGGGAAAAGTGGTTGGCCACCCTAACCTGGAAAGGTTGCTGACCGACTACCCCCGCAGGAGTCCCCGTGTCTTCCAGTAGTAAGCGACCGCCCAATCCGGCTGAGGCTGATCCTTCACCGCCACAGGTGGATATACGAAAGCCTGTGAGCCGCATGGATGCCACGCGGTCGTTTCTGAGCGAGATCAGCTACCCCCACAACATTCACCCGGCACTGGTGCCCGGTGTATCTGTGGATGATCAGAAGGTCCGCTACGGCGTGGACAAGCTGGTGGTGGGCGTGGCCGGTGCGTTGATCATCGGATTCATCATCTGGGGCATCGTGGCCACCGAGTCACTCACTGCGGCGTCCACCGCCGCCCTGAACTGGACCATGGTGAACATGGGCTGGGTCTTCAATGTGCTTGCCATCGGCCTGCTGTTCTACCTGCTGTACGTGGCGCTTTCGAAGTACGGCCGCATCCCGCTGGGCCTGGACAACGACAAGCCCGAGTACTCCACCGCGTCCTGGGCGGCCATGTTGTTCGCCGCGGGTATCGGTATCGGCATCATCTTCTTCGGCCCGTTCGAGCCGATGACCTACTTCCTGTCCCCGCGCCCCGGATCCGCTGACCCGGCAACGGTGGACGCCATGACCAAGGCCGCCGCTCAGGCTGCTCTGCACTGGGGTCTCAACGCGTGGGCTATTTACGGTCTGGTGGGCGTGGCCGTGGCGTACGCGTCCTACCGACGCGGTCGTGTGCCTCTCATGAGCTCCGTGTTCGCCCCGTTCTTCCGCAACGGCAACACGGACAACACCGCGGGCAAGATCATCGACATGCTCGCCATCGTGGCCACGCTCTTCGGCACCGCCGCATCCCTGGGTATCGGCGCGCTGCAGATCGGCCGCGGCGTCGAAATCTTCGCGGGTCTGGGCCCCACAGGTAACGGCGTGGCCCTCATCATCATTGCCGTGCTGACCGCAGGCTTCATCGCCTCCGCGGTGTCCGGCGTGGCCAAGGGCATCCGCTGGCTGTCCAACATCAACATGGTGCTGGCCGTGGGCCTGGCCCTGTTCTTCTTCATCGTGGGCCCCACCGCATTCCTGCTGAACTTCATCCCGTCCGTGGTGGTCACGTATTTCGGTGAACTGCCCAACATGCTCTCCGCTTCCATGGCCGACGGTGAGGACATGCAAGCGTTCCTCTCCTCCTGGACCACGTTCTACTGGGCTTGGTGGGTGTCATGGGCACCGTTCGTTGGCGTGTTCGTGGCCAAGATTTCCCGCGGCCGCACGATTCGTCAGTTCATCCTGGGCGTGCTGTTGATCCCCTCGTCCATCGTGGTCCTCGCGTTCACCGTGTTGGGTGGCACCGCGATCCGCCAGCAAATGGAATCCAACGCGATCGCTCCTGATGGCACCGCCGCAACCCTGCCCGCCCCCGAAGAGATCTTCTTCGTAGTCCTGGACGGCCTGCCCGGCGCAGGAATCATGGCGGGCATCGTGGTGCTCATGCTCGCGATCTTCTTCATCACCACCGCAGACTCCGCATCGGTGGTGGCATCGCAGATGTCCCAGCGCGGTAACCCCGAGCCCAGGAAGACCGTCACGGTGTTCTGGGGTCTGTGCATGGCGGGCATCGCCGTGGTCATGCTGCTGGTGGGCGGTCAGAACGCCCTCACCGGCCTGCAGAACATGATCACCGTGACCGCCTTGCCGTTCACCGTGATCATGTTCGGCATGGTCGTGGCCTTCCACAAGGACCTGCGCCGCGACCCCATGATCATTCGCGAGAAATACTCCCGCTGGGCCATCGACAAGTCCGTGCGCCACGGCATCGACGAGTACGGCGATGATTTCACGCTGGCCATCGAGCGCGCCTCCGGTGACAAGAGTAAGTGGGCCGCGGGCGCGGACTTCGACTCGACCGCTCCCGAGGTCACCGACTGGTATCAGCGCACCGACGAGGACGGCAATCCCGTCCCGTACAACTACGAGACCGGCGAGTACACCGAACCGAACGACGTCGTCGATTCCAAGGACCGCTCCGGAAAGTAGCCGCAACAGCAAAACGCGCCGGCCTCCCTTCGGGGAGACCGGCGCGTTTTTCGTGCGGCGTTACGACGACGCCGCTCGGCTACCCACGGGCGCCGGGCACCTTGGCCGGGCGGTACAGCATGAGAGCCTGGGACACCTTGCGAGGTGTGGGACGGGTGCCGCGTGACATGCGCACCACGTCACCGGACGCACCCGCAGCGAAGATCCTGGAGGATTCACGGCGTGATTCACGTTCGCGGTCCAGTTCCTCCGACAGCTCCGTGACGCGTGATTGCAGCGCGCGCACCTGGTTCTCCAGCTGCATGATCCGCTTGATGCCTTCCAGGGAGACGCCCTCCTGGGACAGCTCCTGGATCTGGCGCAGTTTCTCCACGTCCAGTTGCGAGTACCGGCGGGCGCGGCCGGAGGCCCGGGACGGCGTGACCAGTCCCATGCGGTCGTACTGCCGCAGGGTCTGGGGGTGCATGTCCGCGAGCTCGGCAGCTACCGAGATCACAAAGACGGGCTGTGTGAAATCAAGTGCCATGTCACTGCGCTGCCTTCTCACTCAAGCCGGCGCGCGGTTCGAAGGACTCGGTGGCCTCCGCGAACGCGGTGACCGCCTCTTGAGCCTTCTCGTCCAACGTGTCCGGCAGATCGATCTGGACCGTGACAATCATGTTGCCGGTCTTCCCGCCGGAAGTGAACCCCTTCTCCTTGACGCGGAAGCGACGACCGGAGGACGTACCCGCGGGAATCCTCACATTCACGTGGCTCCCGTCCAGGGTGGGCACCTCAATGGTGGCCCCCAGGGCAGCTTCGCCCACGGTTACCGGCACGGTGACCGCCACGTTCTGACCGTCACGCGTGAAGAACGGGTGGTCCTTGACCTTGATGGTCACGAACAGGTCCCCGTTGCCGCCCGGGCCGGAGTGCCCCTTGCCGGACACCTTGAGCCGCTGGCCGTCCTTGACGCCCTGCGGCACGCGCACCGTGGTGGATTGGCCGTTGCCCCGGCGCAGCTTCACGGTGGTGCCGTTGTACGCCGAGCGCAGCGGGACGGTCGTGGTCGTGTGGATGTCCTCGCCCTTGGCGGGCGGGCCTTGGAACCCACCGTAGCCACCGGCACCGCCGAACCCTCCGGGCGTTCCGGTGCCGAACCGGGTTCCGCCACCTTGCCCGCCGAACTGCGCGAACAAGTCCTCGAACCCTGGTCCGCCGGAGGTCGAGTAGCTCGTGCGACGGCCACCGCCGCCTCCACCACCGAACATTCCGCCGAACAAGTCCTCGAAGCTCGCACCTCCCGATGCGCCCCCGCCGGGTGCACCCGCACTGAAGCGAGCGCCGGAGCCCATGGCGCGGATCGCGTCGTACTGTTCACGTTCTTCGGGGTCGGACAGCACCGAATTGGCCTCGGTGATGTCCTTGAATTTCTTCTCCGCGGCAGCATCACCGGCATTCTGGTCCGGGTGATACTTGCGGGCCAGCTTGCGATAGGCCTTCTTGATATCGGCCTGGGATGCGTCCTTGGAGACGCCCAGGATGCTGTAGAAATCCTTATCGATCCAGTCCTGACTGGCCATGACGCCTCCTTTCCTTTAGAAGTTTCTGATCATTCAGTCGATTCAGGGCGGGTCTCGTCATGAAGACCCGCCCTGAATCACTCAACTCAATTTACGGCTGCGCCGCAACGGCTACCTGTGCGGCGCGAACCACACGGCCACCGATCTTGAAGCCGGATCGCAGCACCATCGACACGTGGTCGGGTTCCACCTCATCGGTGGGCTGCTGCAGAACGGCCTCGTGCACGTTGGGATCGAAGACCGCCCCCACCTCGCCGAGTCGCTCCAACCCCTGACGGGTCAGTGTCTCCTCAAGCTTGGTGGCAATGGCAGCGAACGGTCCGTCCGTGAGGTCGCCGGCCTTGCGAGCGGCTTCGATGTCGTCCAGAACCGGGAGCAGCGCGGTGATCATGTCCGCGGACACGAAGTCCCGCAGCTGTTCCTTCTCGCGTGCGGTGCGGTTCTTGAAGTTCACGAACTCCGCTTGCAACCGACGCAGGTCCTCGAGACGCTCGTTGGCCAGTCGCTCCGCAGCGTTCTCGCCTTCCGGAGCGGTCTCCTCGGAGGTCGACGACGCCGCGTCGGCGGCTTCCACGCCCTCGGACTGCGGGGTGCCGAGGATGTCGTCCACGGTCAACCCCGGTTCGCCCTGGGACTGCGGTTCGCCGGACGGGTTCTGAGCGGGCTGCTCCGGGTCCTCCTCCGGCACGGACTGGCCGTGGCCCTTGGTGTTCTCGGAATCGCTCATGCTCACTTCTTTCCGTTGTCTTCATCGTCGACGACCTCGGCGTCAACGATGTCGTCGTCTTCCTTGGGGGCCTCGCCCGCGTCCGCGGTACCGGCATCCGCCGAAGCGCCGTCGGCCTGGGCCTGGGCGTACAGGGCCTCACCGATCTTGGTCTGCGAGGTCTGCAGCTTGTCGAACGCGGTCTTCACTGCGTCGTCGTCTTCGCCCTCGAGCGCGGACTTGACGGCGTCAACGTCAGCCTGGACCTCGGACTTGACGTCCTCGGGCAGCTTGCCGTCGTCCTCCTTGAGCAGCTTCTCCACGGAGTAAGCCTGCTGCTCGGCGTTGTTACGCAAGTCGGCGGCCTCGCGGCGCTTCTTGTCGGCTTCCGCGTTGGCCTCGGCGTCCTTGACCATGCGGTCGATGTCTTCCTTGGAGAGGGAAGTACCACCGGTGATGGTCATGGACTGTTCCTTGTTGGTGCCCTTGTCCTTGGCGGACACGTGCACGATGCCGTTGGCGTCGATGTCGAAGGTGACCTCGATCTGCGGCAGGCCGCGCGGAGCCGGTGCGATACCGGTCAGCTCGAAAGTACCCAGGTTCTTGTTGTCACGGGTGAACTCGCGTTCGCCCTGGAACACCTGGATGGACACGGAAGGCTGGTTGTCCTCAGCGGTCGTGAAGGTCTCGGAGCGCTTGGTGGGGATGGCCGTGTTGCGTTCGATGAGCTTGGTCATCACACCGCCCTTGGTCTCGATGCCCAGCGACAGCGGGGTCACGTCGATCAGCAGGACGTCCTTGCGGTCACCCTTGAGCACACCGGCCTGGATCGCAGCGCCAACGGCCACGACCTCGTCCGGGTTCACGCCCTTGTTGGGAGCCTTACCGGCCATCTCGGTGACCTTCTCGACCACTGCGGGCATACGGGTGGAACCACCCACGAGCACCACGTGATCGATGTCGGACACGCTGATGCCTGCTTCTGCGATGACGTCCTTGAAGGGCTTCTCGGTACGTGCCAGCAGGTCCTCGGTCAGTTCCTGGAACTTGGCGCGGCTCAGGCGCTCATCCAAGTGCACCGGGCCCTCGGGGGTCACGGACAGGTACTGCAGGGAGATGTTGGTGGAGGTGGCCGAGGAGAGTTCCTTCTTGGCCTGCTCAGCGGCTTCCTTCAGACGCTGCAGAGCGATCTTGTCCTTGGACAGGTCCGCACCGGTCTTGGACTTGACCTGCTGGAGCAGCCAATCCACGATGCGCTGATCCCAGTCGTCACCGCCCAGACGGTTGTCACCGGCAGTGGCGCGCACCTGAATGGTGGAGAAATCGTCCTCGTCCTTGCCGACTTCCAGCAAGGAGACATCGAAGGTGCCGCCACCGAGGTCGAAGACCAGGATGAGCTCGTCTTCCTTACCCTTTTCCAGGCCGTAGGCCAGCGCCGCAGCGGTGGGCTCGTTGACGATACGCAGCACGTTCATACCGGCAACCTCGCCGGCTTCCTTGGTGGCCTGACGCTCGGCGTCGTTGAAGTACGCGGGGACCGTGATCACGGCATCCGTGACCTTGTCACCCAGGTAGGACTCCGCGTCCGCCTTGAGCTTCATGAGCGTACGAGCCGAGACTTCCTGCGGGGTGTAGGTCTTGCCGTCGATCTCGGTGGACCAGTCGGTACCCATGTGGCGCTTGACCGATGCAATGGTGCGGTCAACGTTGGTCACTGCCTGACGCTTGGCGACGTCACCCACCAGGGTTTCGCCGTCCTTGGAGAATGCGACGACCGAAGGAGTGGTGCGGTTGCCCTCAGCGTTGGCGATCACGGTGGGCTCGCCACCTTCGAGAACAGACACCACGGAGTTGGTAGTACCGAGGTCGATACCTACTGCACGAGACATTGAATGTCCTTTCCTTGACTGTGTTGCACCGAGTTGGCCGCACGAGCGGCGCTCACTCGGAAGATCAAACTTGAGCTTTCGTGACTCAAGTCTGCCACGTGAGCGTCAGATGTCAAGTTAAGTTGAGTCTCCCCCACTCAAGGTGCCGGAGTGAACACCATCAAAGTCACATTCAGGCAGTCTGACTAATCACTGAGGACTCGATACAATCGTGTGTTTGTGCGCGGGGATTCCTTATCGGCGCAGGCAAGGCAGCGCAGGATCCCGCCCTACAGAGGAGATGCACCCCTACTCGATTCCACGATTCATTCACTCGACGCCATGTCCAGGAGGACCGTCTTGAGCACGCCGCCACACTCTTCAGAGAACCACCCCGGTTCCACTTCGACCGGGACCACAGAACCCCCCAACGGTGAAATCATCTACCGGGACAACCGCAGTAAGCCTCGCCGCATCTTCGACGAGCTGACCTACCCCCACGGCATTCACCCGGCGCTGGTTCCCGGCGTGGGCGTGGAGGACCGCAAACTGTCCTTCGGCACGGACAAGGTGGTCTTCGTGGTCACCGCGGCCCTGATCCTGGGCTTCATCCTGTGGGGCATCCTCTCCACCGAGACCCTGACCAACGTGTCCTCAACGGCTTTGGCCTGGGTCACCGCCAACACCGGTTGGTTCTTCATCCTGCTCTCCACCGCGTCAGTGCTCTTCATGCTGGTCATCGGATTCACCCGCACCGGCAGCATCAAGCTCGGCCGCGATAATGAGCCGCCCGAGTACTCCTTCTTCTCCTGGCTCGCCATGCTCTTCGCGGCGGGCATGGGCATCGGCCTGATGTTCTACGGCGCGTTCGAGCCCATGACGTACTTCGAAAGCGGCATCCCCGGCTTCGAGGGTGTGGCCGAGGCCGGCGACGATTCGATGGTCGTGTACTCCCTGGTCCAGACCGCGTTCCACTGGGCCCTGAACCCTTGGGCCATTTACGCCGTGGTGGGTGTCTCCGTGGCCTACGGCGCCTACCGTCGCGGTCGGGCGCCGTTGATCTCCCGCATCTTCACCACGCTGCTGGGTCAGCGCCAGGTGGAAGGCACCCTGGGCAAACTCATCGACGTGTTCGCCATCTTCGCGACCCTCTTCGGCACCGCCGCCTCCTTGGGCTTCGGCGCCATGCAGATCACGCAGGGCCTGCAGATCGTGGGTGGCGTGGAACCGGCTGGAAACACCGTGTCGATCATCGTGATCTGCGTGCTGTCCATCGCGTTCATCGTCTCAGCGGTCTCCGGTGTGTCCCGCGGCATCCGCTACCTCTCCAACACCAACCTGGTGCTGGCCTTCATCCTGGCCCTGTTCGTGTTCGTCGTGGGACCCACGGTGTTCATGCTCAGCCTGATCCCGTCCGTGTTCTCCACCTACGTTTCCGAGTACCTGTTCATGACCGGCCAGTCGGCCGCGTGGGGACCCGCCGCTGCTGAGTTCTCCAGCACCTGGACCGTGTACTACTGGGCCTGGTGGATGTCCTGGGCACCGTTCGTCGGCATGTTCATTGCCAAGATTTCCCGCGGCCGCACCATTCGTCAGTTCGTTACCGTGGTGCTCGTGGTACCCGCGTCCGTGTGTGTCCTGTGGTTCATCGTGTTCGGCGGTTCGGCCATGTACTTCGCACAGAACGGCGCCAACCTGACCGTGGAGGACGGCGCGGAATCCATGCTGTTCGGCCTGCTGGACCAGTTGCCGCTGTCGGCCATCACCTCCGTACTGGCAATGATCGTGATCGGCATCTTCTTCGTGACCAGTGCGGACTCCGCATCCGTGGTCATGGGCACCATGACCCAGAAGGGCAAGCCCGTCCCGGCCAAGTGGATCGTGATCTTCTGGGGTCTGTGCCTGGCCGGTATCGCCATCGTGATGCTGCTGGTGGGCGGCGACAACGCCCTGGCCGGCATGCAGAACCTGGTGATCGTGTCCGCGCTGCCGTTCGCCATCATCATGGCCGGCATGATGATCTCGTTGTTCAAGGATCTCCGGAAGGACCCGGCCACCCTGCGTTCGCGCTTTGCCGCGTCCGCCGTGGACAAGGCCGTCTCCACGGGTCTGGCCGAGCACGGTGACGATTTCGCCCTGCAGATCGAGCACGCCGAAGGTCACCGCGCCGCCGGCCAGGACTTCGACTCGCACGATCCGTCGGTCACGGAGTGGTACCGACAGACGGACGAGGACGGCAAGGAAATCCCGTTCGAGTACCAGACCGCGTGGTCCTCATCCCCCGTGGACGACATCGCGGAAACCACCCCGGATGAGAAGGCCCCTTGGAAGAACAACAACTCCTCGTCACAGCAGTGACCGGAGGCCAATAGCTGACTGCTCCGGAATGGGGGCTCGGTGCCGATCGGCACCGAGCCCCCATTTTTGTGCGCGGATCGAACCGGAACCGTCACATCGATGCAAAGTTTCGTAAAGTGGAGGTCATGTTCAAAATCGTCACCGTGTGCACCGGCAACATCTGCCGCTCCCCCATGGCCCACGCCCTGCTCAACGCGGAGTTGGCGGATGCCGGCCTGGAGGACAGGGTGAGCGTGATCTCCGCCGGTATCAGCGACGAGGAACACGGCAATCCCGTGGATTCCCGCGCGGTCACCGTCTTGTCCCGCAACGACCTCGAGTTGCGTGATCACCAGGCCCACCGCATCACTGACGAAGAGCTCCAGGAAGCCGACCTGCTGCTGGCCATGACGGCCGCGCACCAGGCCGAGCTGCGCCGTCGGCTGGGTGATGACCAGGCCGAGCACGTGCGGCTCATGCGCTCGTTCGGTGCGCAGGACATCGGCGAGGACGATCTGGACATCGCCGACCCCTGGTACGGCGGCGCAGACGACTTCGACCTGGCCTGGGAACAGATCCGGGCCGCCGTCCCGCACGTAGTTTCCGACGTCTCGCGGAGGCTCGAGACACCGTGATCGACCCCGAGGAAAATTTCGACGACGCCCTCTTCGCGGCCTATCCCGAGGGCGTGAACCTCGCGCGGCTGCTTCCCATGCCCACACAACGGCCGTTCATCATCGGTATCGACGGTCGCTCGGGTGCAGGTAAGACCACCCTCACGGGGCAGCTCGCCGCTGTGTTGGAGCGTCGACACGATGTCACGGTGTTCCATCTGGAGGACATCTACCCGGGCTGGCACGGACTGGAACAGGGAATCGACCAGTACGTCAACGAGGTTCTCAGGCCCCTGCGTGATGGGCAGGACGCCCACTGGACCGCGTGGGACTGGCTGACCAACGAACCCGGCACCCCGCGGCTGACCCGCGCCGCGGAAATCGTGCTGGTCGAAGGCGTGGGAGCTTGTAACGACCTCGCCCGCCCGCTGCTCGACTCCTCTGTGTGGGTCGAGCTTCCGGCAGCCCTCCGGAAAATGCGGGCACTCGAGCGCGACGGGCGTTCCTACGAGAAGTTCTGGGAGGTCTGGGCCGAGCAGGAACAGGTCTATCTCGCGGAGGATCCGGTCTGGGAGAACGCGGATGTCCTGCACCCCGGTCCGGCCCCGGAATCGGCAGCACCACCCGAGGACGGACAGGGACAGTCATGAGTGACGTGCAGCGCGCGGTGGTCATGATGACCCCCGTGAACCAGGAGCCCCACCTGGTGGATCCGGCTCAGCCATTGGTCCTCATCGACGACGAGGGGCTGACCCGCGGCGACGGTGTCTTCGAGACGATGCACGCCCTGGACGGTGACGTCTACAAATTCGGAGCGCACTACCGCAGGCTGTGCGCCTCTGCCCGGCTGGCCCAGCTCCCGGTGCCGTCGGAACAGTCCTGTCGCGAAGCCATCGAACTGGGGCTGACGAACGCGGGCCCCGGAGGCGACGCCGGCCTGGGTGCCGAGCACGCCATCAAACTGAGCATCAGTCGCGGCGCTCCCGGCGGATCACCGTGGGCGTGGCTCACCGTGACACCCGTGGGTGAGCCCACGTTCGCGGTGCGGCGCAACGGCGTCTCAGCCGTGCTGCTGCAACGCGGTCACGATCCGGCCGAGGACTCCGGCTGCGCGTGGCTGCTCCCCGGCGCCAAAACCCTGTCCTACGCAGTCAACATGGCTGCGCTGCGCCACGCACGCGACCTGGGCGCGGACGAAGCCATCTTCACCACCTCGACCGATCGTCGGGTACTCGAGGCAGCGACGTCGTCGGTGATCTGCGCGCGCACCGGCCACGGCGAGCGCACCCTGGTGACCCCGGAGCCCTCACACGGCATCCTGCCGGGTACCTCGCAGGCGCGCATTTTCGCCGCGGCCCGTCAGGACGGCTGGCGCATCGACTACGGGCCGATCTACCCGGCGGACCTGCTGCGCGCCGATGCCGTATGGCTCACCTCCTCCGTGCGACTCGCCGTGCCGGTGGTGCGCCTGGACCAGCAGCCCCTGCCGCACAGCCAGGAACTCACGGACTTGCTCACGGGCTATCTGGTGGGTCGCTGACCTCGCTACTGCCAGATGAACCGATGTGTGCCCAGCAGCAAGGACACCGAGAGGGCACCCACCGCGATCAGCACCGCGGCGCCACCCGTGAAGAGATCCACGCGACCGTAGCGGGGCACGCGCGCCCAGGTGCGCTTGCCCGCTCCGAACCCGCGCGCTTCCATGGTCATGGCCAGACGGGTTGCACGGCGGAGCGACTGGACCAGCAGGGTGAACGCCTGACCGCCGAACTCCTTGACCATCCCCACGGGCCCCCGGTCGTTCCCGGCGCCGCGAGCACGCCGGGCCGCGGCCAGCACGGACCATTCCTTGACCATGACCTCGACCAGCCGCAGCGCCGCCAGCGAGGCCAGCACGAATCGTTCGGGTAGTCGCAGGGTCTGCGCCAGCCCGTCCGCCAGGTCGGTGGGGTCGGTCGTGAGCAGCACCGTGATGCCGGGCAGCGCAATGGCCAGGCCACGCAGCGCAATGGCCGCACCGGCCGCCAGCGATCCCGTGGTCACGGTGATCCACCCCAGGTTCAGCAGCACCGTGCCGCCCTCCGGGGACAGCATGGCCGTGCCCCAACCGCTGATAATCGCGGCCACCGTGATGGGCCACAGCGTGATGAGCAGGCGCAACGGTTTCTGCCCCGCCGCGCCGAGCAGGATCAGTTGACCGAGCAGCGCAATACCGCTGGTCACCGGATCCGCGCTCACCACGAGCACCGCGGTGATGAGCAGAGCACCCAGCAGTTTGACCACGGCGTTGGAGCGGCCCACGGGGCTGAATCGCGCGGTGTCAGCGATGGTGGTGACGCTCATGTTCCCAACCTCACTTCCACGGCGTTGAGGGCCGTGATCAGTTCCCGGTCGTGGGTCACGGCCACCACGGCGGTGCCGCGTTCCATTTCCTCGACCAGCATGTCGACCAGTTCGCGCCAGGTCTCAGCGTCCTGGCCGAAGGTGGGCTCGTCCAGGATGAGCACGTCGGGAGCTGACGCCAGGACGGTCGCCACGGAGAGCCTCCGCTTCTGGCCACCGGACAGCGTAAACGGGTTGGCATCCGCTATGTCCTCGAGATCCAACCGGCGGAGGAGGCTGTCGATGCGCTCCTCGTCCACACCCGGGCCTGCCCCGCGCCGTGCAGCCTGCAGCGGACCGTATTCCAGTTCCGCCCGCACGGTCGAACACAGGAATTGATGCTCGGGGTGTTGGAACACGCTGCCGATGCGGGTGATGAGCTCGGTGCCCTCCCACAGCGAAGGGTCTGCGGGGGCGTCCCCGGCAAGGGTTTCCGAGGCCAGTACGGTTCCTGCGCACGGCAACAGCAACCCGGTGAGAGTCAGTGCCAACGTGGACTTTCCGGCACCGTTCTCGCCCGTGATGGCCAGTGCCTGGCCCGCTCGCACGGTCAAATTGATGTCCGCGGCCGCCGGTGTGACATTCCCTTCACGATATATACCGACGTCAGCGACCCTTCCCTTGCTCCATGCCTTTCGCTCACGACGACGCCGCCGCGCCATCACGCGCGCGCTCGGTTGCGTCCGGCTCACCGCCAGTCTGCGCGCTACTAGCAACGGAGTAGCCAGCGCGTCGCGGGGCGGGGCGGGGCGGGTACGCGGTGTCCAGTCCGGCACCCACGTGCCCTGGCGTTGGAGTAGCTCACGAGCGTCCACGAGCACCTCATGAGTGGGGCCGTCGAACGCCACACCGCCGTGGTCATCGAGCACGATCACCCGGTCCACCACGGATTCCCACAGACCGACCCGGTGCTCGACCACGATCAATGTGGTGCCGCACTGCGTCACGGCGCGGTTTACGGCGTCACGCAGCTCTACCGCACCTTGCTCGTCCACGCTGGCGGTGGGTTCGTCCAACAGCAACAGTTGCGGGCGCATGGCCATGGTGCCGGCCAGGGCGAGCCGCTGCTTCTGGCCCCCGGACAGCGCCGTCGTGGAGTGCTCAAGAGGTAAGTCCAACCCGACCTCGGCCAGGGCCGCGCCCACGCGGCCCCAGATCTGCTCGCGAGGTACGGCGAGATTCTCCAGGCCGAAAGCGACGTCGTCACCCACGCGCGCCAGGATGACCTGCGTCTCCGGGTCCTGGTGCATGAAGCCCACCGACCCGCGGGCGTCGCGCGGGTCCAGGCCGTTGACCGTGAGGTCCCCGGAGCGGGATTCGCCGTCCGGGTCCTGTTCGACCCCGGCCATGGCCTGCAGCAGCGTCGATTTGCCGGCTCCAGATGGGCCCAACAGCATCACGCGTTCGCCGGGTCGGATCCGGGCGCTGACCGCGCTCAGGGACGGCCGATCACGCCCCGGGTAGTGCCAGCCGAACTCCCTGAGCACCACTTCCGCCCCGCGTTGCTCAACCGCCACCCGCGAACTCATCGCCGTGCTGCGCCCGACGCCAGGCCGTTGAGCACACCCGTTTTCTGCAACGCCCGGGTGACCAGCCACATCAGGACACCGGCGATGACCGCGCCGGACAGCGTGGTGAGAGACGCGTAGACCACTTGCTGGTCAAGCGCCCATTCGAAGTTGTACATGATGTTCTCGCTGACGCCCATGAACAGGCCGGCCAAGGCGCCACCCGCCGTGGCAACGGCCAGTCCGAACTTCCGGTAACGGGTCAGCAGGAACACGATCTCCACGGCCGCCCCCTGGACCAGGCCGGAAATGATCACGGTCCACCCGAAGTGCGTGCCCAGGAATCCCTCCAGTACGGCCGCAAGCAGTTCGCAGAAAATTGCCGCACCGGGCTTACGAATGATCAGCGCACCCAGAGTTCCGGCGATCAGCCAACCGCCACCGATCAAACCCGTGGCCGGCGGATAGGCGACCGCAGCCGTGGTCGCCACGGGGTACAGCAGGTTGGCCCACGCCCAGAAGACGACGGCGCACACAGCCGCCAGTACCGCCACCACCACGATGTCGACCACCCGCCAGGACTTCTGGGGCGTGGTCTTGCGCGTGCGAGATGTGTTCGTCTGAACCTGTGTCATGTTTCATCCTCCTGATGAGTACAGGAGGGGAAAGAACCGCGCACGGATCGTGCACGGGTCCTTTGAGATGCTCGACTCCCTATCGCCGGTATGACCCGGATCAGGTTCGAGGGTCTGCGCTGGTGCGCACTCTCAGCGCCACTCGGGCGCTCCCCTGTCGTTAGTAGCTCATCCTAGACCACAAGTTCAGACCAAAGGAAAGCGGCGGGGTCGCGTTCAATGAACACGACCCCGCCGCTTGCCACGATCGGGCTAACTCAGATTTCGGACTGGGACGTATTGTCCTGATCATCCTCGTTGAGTTTGGCCATGGCGCGCTGCACGCCCACCTTGACCAGGGTGGTGACCAAACCGGTGAGGAGAGCCCACACGATGATGTCGCGCCAGGCCTCGTCCGGATCCGGGTTCTTGGCGGGAGGCTCGTTGCCGGTGACCTTCTTCCACCCCGCGGTCAGAACCTTGGTGGCCACTGCGGTTCCGCCCAGCGATGCGGCGGTACTGGCCAAATCAATTGCTTTGCTCATCGAACGCTCCTCTTCATGGTTCACAGTTCTTCACCAAGCATACGAACCACTGAGTGGTTCTTCGATAACTTCAGCCCCTGACGAGCCGAGAATTTTAATCCTCGCGCCGGGTGCTTGCGTACTCGACCACGTTCTTGAGGTCGTCCTGGGTGAGGTTCTCCTCGTGCAGGTGCTTGGACCGGTATGCCGAACGACCCACCATGTGGGCAGAAACGGGCACGGTCAGCAACATGAACAGCCATGCCAGGATCAGCAGCGGAATCATCTTGGGGTCACGGCCCTCGATCGCCACCGCAGTCAGCAGCAACAACAGGCCGAACACCTGGGGCTTGGTACCCGCGTGCATGCGAGACAGCAGATCCGGGAATCGCACCAGACCCACGGCGGCGGCCAGGGACATCAAACAACCGACCACCATGCACACGGCGGCCACGATATCCAGAATGAGTTCGAGCGTCATGACTTCCCCGTTCCCACGTTGCGGGCCACGGTCACGGATCCCAGGAACCCGATGAGCGAGACAATGACCAACAAGAAGATGTTGTTCATGTGGTGGTTGTAGACCATCTCAATGGCCAGTGAGGCACCCACAATGGCCAGCAGAACGTCACTGGCGATCACGCGATCCAGGAGCGACGGCCCCTTGGCCAGGCGATAAATGGCTCCGGCCGCAGCCAGTACCAGGAGAACTCCGCAGATCCACACTGCTATCTCGAACACGGTTTACTCCTTTCCCCGGTCGGATGCCTCGTTCGCACGGTGCATCTGGGTGGACGGCGAGTGGACCATGCCCGTGGCAGTGGTGTCATCGCCTCTGGACTCCTGCTTCAATTCAGCCAAGTCCGCCTTGCTGCCCATGATCCGGATCCAGGCCGCTTCGGTCCGCAGAGCGGACTTACGGAAGATCTCCGCTTGCTCCTCGTTCGAGACGTCCAACACGTGGAAGTAGAGGATGCCCGAGCCACGGTCCACCTCGACCACCAACGAACCGGGGATCAGCGCCATGGTGTGGCCCACCGCGGTCATCAGCAGGTCGTTGTTCTGCCTGAGCTTCACACCCACCACGGCGTTGTGCACCGTGGGTCCCTGGACGAGAGCGAGCTTGAACACGTGGAAACTCGCCTTGGCGACCTGCCACACGAACGTCACCACGAAGACCGCGAAGTGGATCACGTTGAAGCGACCCGACAGTTTGATCGGCGGCAGGGTTAGGGCTCGCGTCACGATCAAGGCCAGGATCAGCCCGAAGGCCAGGTTCCCCAGGCTCCAGTCGCCCCAGAGAGCACCCCACACCACGACCAACCACAACAGCAGAGGGATGTCGGCGCGGAACGTGCTCTGGGAACGCTTCAGTGTGGGAGAAGTACTCATCGTGCCTCCTCGCTCACGCCGCCCTGGCCCACCGGGGCGAAAACGGCTTCGATGTAACGGTCCGGGTTGATCAGGTTCTGCGAGGCGTTATCCGCCAGGTCGAACAGCGGACCGGCAAAGACGGTCAGGGCCACACCCACGGCCACCAGAGCGGTGGTGGCACCCACCATGAAGCTCGGCATGAGAACCACCGCTTCCCGGCCGGCGAACGTGCTCGACTCATCGCGAGAGGCCGGACCGGAGGTCCGGGGCCGCTTGCCGTCCATCGTGCGCGAACGGAGCACAGGGTCCGGGTACTCGGCGTCGTCAACGCTGCGCAGGAACACGCGGATCCACACGCGGATCAGGGCCAGCAGGGTCAGCAGGGAGACGAACACGCTGACCCCCACCAGGAGGTAGTCCAGTCCGGTTCCGCGGCTCACACCCGCTTCCAGGAGTCCCACCTTGCCCAGGAAACCGGAGAACGGTGGAATGCCGCCCAGGTTGAGCGCCGGGATCATGTACAGGATGCCCAGCAGCGGTGAAATCTTGAGCATGCCCGCCAGTCGGTCCACGTTGGTGGAACCACCGCGCCGCTCGATCAACCCGGCCACCAGGAACAAACTGGTTTGGATCACGATGTGGTGGGCGATGTAGTAGACCACCGCAGCCAAGGCTTCCTCGGTGCCCACCGCGATACCGAAGATCATGTACCCGATGTGGCTAATCAACGTGAACGAGAGCATACGTTTGATGTCGATCTGCGCGAGCGCACCCAGAATGCCCACCAACATGGTGAGCAGGGCCACCCACATCAACAGCTCGTTGATCTGCGTTCCGGGGAACAACAGAGTCTCGGTTCGAATGATGGAGTAGACGCCCACCTTGGTCAGCAGACCCGCGAACACCGCGGTCACCGGGGCGGAGGCCGTGGGGTAGGAGTCGGGCAGCCAGAAGGACAGCGGGAAGACCGCGGCCTTGACCCCGAAGGCGATGAGCAGCATCAAGTGCAACTGCATCTGAGTGCCCTGGGGCAGGTCCGCCAACTTCATGGACAGGTCCGCCATGTTCACGGTGCCGGTGGCGCCGTAGATCATGCCGATCGAGATCAGGAACAGCACGGACGAGATCACTGACACCACCACGTAGGTGACACCCGCTCGGATACGCTGCACAGTTCCGCCCATGGTCAGCAGCACGTAGGAGGCGGTGAGCAGGATCTCGAAGCCCACGTACAGGTTGAACAGATCCCCCGCAAGGAATGCATTGGAGACACCGGCAACCAGGATCAAGAAGGTCGGGTAGAAGATCGAGATGGGGCCCTCGTCGTCGCCGTCGGCCACGCCTTCACCCGCTGCGTAGATCAACACCGCGAGGGAGACGACCACGGAGACAACCAGCATGAGCGCGGACAGCTGGTCGACCACCATCACGATGCCGAAGGGCGCGGCCCACTCACCCAGGTGAATGGCCTGCGGGCCCTGGTTCCACACGGTGATCATGATCAGCACGTTCAACGCCAGGGTCAGGCTCATGGCCCCGATCGTCACGAAGCGCTGCAGCCGGTTCCGGTGCACGATCAACATGTTCATCGCGGCGCCCAGGAACGGGATCACTACTGCCAGCGGAGCCAGCTGTGCGAAGTCATAGCTCATGACCGATCCTCCCGTCCGGTGTCTTCGGGCCCATGTTCTTCATGACGGTGACCCTCTGCGTGCTCGATGTAATCCGGGGACGTTGGCGCCGCCAGGTGCTGTGCTCGGTGATGTCCGGGGGACTCAGTGGCTTCCTCTTCGTTGTGTCGTGCGCGCACGGGCTGACTGTCCGAATCGGTGAACTCGGAGGAGTCCTGGGGCAGGGCGTCGTCGTCCTCGGCGTCGTAGGCGGACTGCTGGGCCACGCGACGGTCTTCGAGGTCGTCCTGAATCTCGTCGCGGCGGGCCAAGGTCCAGGAGCGGTAGATCATGCTCAGGATGAACGCCGTGGTGGCCAGCGAAATCACGATCGCGGTGAGGATCAACGCCTGCGGCAAGGGATCCGAGTACTCGGACCCGTCCAGGTCCTTGTTGTAGAGCGGCGCGAATCCGGGGGCACCGCCCGCGTGCAGGATCAGCAAATTGGTGCCGTTGGTCAGGAGCATGATGCCCAGCAGAACGCGAGTCATGGAGCGTTCCAACAGCAGGTACACACCCACCGAATACAGCACGCCCATCACCACGAGCAATGTCAGGTTGACAGTCATCCCTGCACCTCCGTGGGGTTAGCGCCGGACCCGGAGGGACCGGAACCGGTGGACGTGGTGGAGTCCTCCACGCGGTGCGCGGAGACGGAAGGACCGCTGCGTGTCACACGGATGCGTGAACCGCCGCCCTTCTTGGTGGTGCCGTCGAAGGCCTCACGTTCCTTGCGCTCGTCGATGCGGCCGCCCAGCGAGCGCAGGATGTCCAGGACCAGGCCGATCACGATCAAGTACACGCCGATGTCGAAGATCACCGAGGTCACGAACTTCACGTGACCGAACAGGAACATGTCCCACTCGAACGTGTAGCTCTGCATGACGGTGCCGCCGAACAATACGGGAACGATCGCGTAGAGCGAGGCGATGGCCAGGCCGGCACCGAGCATCCAACCGGCGTTGACCGGCGTGGCACGTTCCAGTTCGTAGCGGCCGCCCGCCAGGTAGCGCAGCGTGAGCGCCAGCGCGGCCATGAGACCACCGGCGAAGCCTCCGCCGGGGTCGTTGTGACCGGCGATCAGCAGGTAGATGGACACCATCATGAAAGTGTGGAACAGCAATCGGGCCACGACTTCGAAGATGATGGATCGTCGTTCGGGTGCGAGAGTGCGGCCGGCCAGGATGAACGGGTCGGCGTCCGGACGCGAGGTGAAACGACGCGCCAGGTCCAACTGCTCGGTATTGACGTTCTGGGAATGAGCCGCGGCATTCATGGTGCGGATCATCTTCAGTTCGGAAGTGTTCAGTTGGTGACGTTCGCTGCGCAGCCTGTCGCCACGGCTCTTCACGAAGATGAGCGAGGCGATACCCGTGGCCGCGACCACCAGCACGGTGATTTCACCGAAGGTGTCCCAGGCGCGGATGTCGACCAGCAGCACGTTGACCACGTTGGCGCCATCGCCCTCTTCGTAAGCAAGGCGCGGTAGCTCCAGGGAGATGCGCTCCGCCGACCGGGACGACATGGAGAACGCGGCCAGTGCCATCATGAACAGCCCGAAGACCACTGAGAAGATCACCCGGAATGCCTTGCGGCCGGCGGGGCGGCGGTTCCACAGTGGACCGGGCAGTGAGCGCAGCGCCAGCACGAAAGCCACCAGCATGATGGTTTCCACAAGCGTCTGGGTCAACGCGAGGTCCGGGGCGCCCTGCAGGGCGAAGATCAACGCGAGTCCATAACCGGTCACGGACACCAGCAGCACGGCCAAGAACCGCTTACCCGCTGTGAGCACCAACAGTGCTGCCACGATCATGGCGATACCTGTGACCAGCTGACCCGGGGAGTCCGCGTAGCGGGTGTCGGCCAGCGGCGGAGTTTCGTACCAGAACAGGGCAACCAAGGGCACCACGATTGCGGTGACCAGGATGACGGACAGGTAGAACTTCAACGAACCACGCTGGGTGCGACCGGTGACCCACACGGCCACCAGGTCCAGTGCGTTGACGATCTTTCGGTACACGAAGTCACCGGTGGGGAATTCGGGCAGCTTGTCCTGGAACTGACCCACGGGGCGGCGGGCGAAGTACAACACCGCGCCCACCGCAATGATCAGTGCGGACAATCCGAGAGCCACGGTAAAGCCGTGCCACAGCACCAGGTGTACACCGGAATCGGCGGCGTCGGAGAATTCCTCCTGGTAGGGCTTGATGCCGGCTTCCATGGGCTTGGGGTACAGGCCGAACACCACGGTGAAGATCGCAAGAATAGCCGGAGCCAGGATGAAACCCCACGGAACGGGTTTGAAGTCACCGATGACCGACTGGCCGTCCTCGGCTGTGTCCAGCTCTGAGAACTGTCCTGGCTTGCGGGCGAAACCGCCCCACATGAAGCGGGCGCTGTAGGCGAAGGTCAGAATGGAGCCGATAACCACGCCCACCAGCATGATCATGCCCAGGGGGTCAGCGCTGTGGTCCACGAGGGCGGTGAGTACCGCTTCCTTGGACACGAAGCCGAACAGCGGCGGGACGCCCGCCATGGATGCGGCACCAATGAGCGCCACGATGAACAGTTTGGGAGCGCTGCGACCCACACCGGACAAGCGGCGGATGTCACGCGTTCCGGCCTGGTGGTCGATGATGCCCACGCATAGGAAGAGGGTGGCCTTGAACAGGCCGTGGGCCATGACCATGCCCATGCCGGCCATCGCCGTGTCCGCGGAACCGAAGCTGATGACCGCGGTGATGAAACCCAACTGGCTCACGGTGCCGTAGGCGAGGATGAGTTTGAGGTCGAACTGACGCAGCGCCACCCAGCCGCCGAAGATCATGGTCGCAAGGCCCAGGGACACGGTGATCGGCAACCACCACTCGGTCGCGGCAAATCCGGGGGCGAAGCGCGCCACCAAGTAGATTCCGGCCTTGACCATCGCGGCGGCGTGCAGGTAGGCGGAGACCGGAGTGGGTGCGGCCATGGCTGCGGGCAACCAGAAGTGCGTGGGGAACAACGCGGACTTGGAGATGGCACCGGCCAGGATCAGGATGATGGCCGCATTGAGGGTGGGAGATGTCGCGATCAGGTCCGGAGCGGCGTCGACGATTTCCGAAACCCGGTAGGTGCCGGCGGACTCGCCCAACATGATCATGCCCACGAGCATGGCCAGGCCGCCCGCGGTGGTGATCACGAGTGCTTGCAGAGCGGCACGGCGGGCAGCGAGCTTGGTGCGCGAATAACTGATCAGCAGGAAGGACAGGACGGAGGTGATTTCCCAGAACACGAACAGCACCAGCAGATCGTCTGCGGTGACCAGACCGAACATCGCACCCGCGAACGCAACGAGCTGGGCAGCGAAAGAGCCGATCCCGTCAGCGTCCGATTTGAAGTAGCGGGCGCAATACATCAGCACCAATGCGCCCACGCCCAGGATCAGCAGGCACATCATGTAGGCCAGTGCGTCCATGCGGAAGGACAGGGTGATCCCCAGCTGCGGGATCCATTCCAGGGTGCTGTGCCACTCGCCCGATTCACCGCCGTAGACGCGGGGGGTCTGAGTGAACAGCCAGATCAGTGATCCAAGGGGCACGAGCGCCACGGCGTAGAAGCCCGAACGCCCGGTTCGTTTGAGAATCGCTGGTGCACACAGGGCTGCAAGGCCGTGGAGGAGCAACACAGCGAGCATAGAAACCTAAACCTCTCTGGAGGTCGCGAACGGCATGGACATGACCCCACAAAGGCACGGTTCTACCCAGGCGTACGGGCCGGAATATTCCCGTCCAGCCTAACAAAGTACATAAATGACACGTCCACTTTTTCCTCTCGGTGAACCCGTGCATGCAAGGCGCGCGCCACACCCCGAGCGGTCTTCACCCGTGAGTCACCGATGGGCCCTAGTGTGGGGCCATGAACACTCAAGCCCGGGAAACCGTGGGGACGCGCGCACAGGTTCTCGCCTGGTGCTTATGGGACACGGGCACGTCTGCCTTCAGCGCGATCATGCTCACGTTCGTGTTCACGGTGTACCTCACCAGCTCATCGTTCGGTTCCCCCGAGCACACTTCCACCGTGCTCAGTGTCGGGATGGCCGCGGCCGGCGTGGTCATCGCCCTGACCGCACCGCTCGTGGGGCAACGTTCTGACGAGCCCCGCTCCCGCGCGCGGTTCCTCAACGTCAACACCATCTTGCTGGCCCTGTTCACGGGCCTGGCCTTCTTCGCACGCCCCGAACCGTCTTTCCTGGTGTTCGGTGTGGCCATGATCGCGATCGCGAGCATCGTGACCGAATTTGCGCAGGTCAGCTACAACGCCATGCTTCCCGGGCTGGCGGGCCCCCAGAAGATCGGCGCGGTGTCCGGATGGGGTTGGGGTGCCGGTTACCTGGGCGGCATCGTGGCGCTGGCGTTCGTGTTGTTCGGTTTCGTCCAACCCGGGTTCCTGGGCATCGCAACGGACGACGCTCTCAACTACCGCGCCGTGGCCCTGTTCAGCGCCGCGTGGGTCCTGGCGTTCTCGCTGCCCTTGATGCTGCGGGCGCGATCCATGCCCTATCGTCCCCTCGAGATCGCCTCCGACGAGCCCTCCACCACCAGACGCCGCGGCGTCCTGGCCTCGTACAAGGAACTGTTCCGAACCATTGCCCGCGTGTGGCACCGTTCTCCCGCGACCGTGTATTTCCTGCTGTCCTCCGCGATCTTCCGCGACGGCCTGGCCGGCATTTTCACGTTCGGCGGTGTCCTTGCCGCCGGCACCTTCGGTTTCTCGATGTCCGAGGTGATCATTTTCGCGGTGGTCGCCAATATTGCCGCAGCCCTCGGTGCGATCGTGGGCGGCAAGTTCGACGACGCCGCCGGCCCCCGCGCCGTGATCGTCGTGTCGCTGCTCGGGATCATGATTGCCGGTTCCGTGTTGTTGTTCTGGGAGGGTTCCACCGCCTTCTGGGTATGCGGCCTGGCACTGTGCTTGTTCGTAGGCCCCGCCCAAGCGGCGTCGCGAACCTACCTGGGCCGGTTGACCCCGGCCGGTCGCGACGGCGAGATGTTCGGTCTCTACGCCACCACGGGCCGGGCGGTCAGCTTCTTGGCTCCCATGATGTTCGGCGTATTCGTCACCGCGTTCGGCGCTCAGATCTGGGGCATCCTGGGAATTCTGAGCGTGGTGGGTGTGGGACTGCTTCTGTTGCTGTTCACGCCCAAGCCACCCAAGGGCTTCACGACCGTTCAGGCCTGATGCCAACAAAACGCCGCACATGCCTTCTGAGACATATGCGGCGTTCACGTGCGTCGATTGGGCAGTGTGCGTGCTCTATTCGATGGGCGAGCGATGGAAGTTCAGATGGCTCCGCGAAGCTGTGGGACCGCGCTGACCCTGATAACGGTTCCCATAGGTGCCACTGCCGTAAGGGTGCTCCGCTGCGGAGGAGAGCTGGAAGAAGCACAGCTGCCCCACCTTGGACCCCGGCCACAACTTAATGGGGAGCGTAGCCATGTTGGACAGCTCCAGCGTCACGTGGCCGGAGAACCCGGGATCGATGAACCCCGCAGTGGAGTGCGTGAGAAGGCCCAACCGCCCCAGGGAGGATTTGCCCTCGAGTCTCGCGGCGACGTCGTCGGGGAGCGTGACCTTCTCGTACGTGGCTCCCAGGACGAACTCGCCGGGATGCAGCACGAACGGCTCCTCGGGGTCCACCTCGATCAGCCGCGTGAGCTCGGGCTGCTCCTGGGCGGGGTCGATGTGCGCGTACTTGTGGTTGTCGAACAACCGGAACCAGCGGTCCAGGCGCACGTCCACGCTGGCGGGCTGGATCATAGCGGGGTCGTACGGTTCCAGCTTCACACGGCCGGAATCCATGAGGCTGCGAATATCACGATCGGAGATGAGCACGTTTACACGGTAGTGCACCGGCAACGGTCACAGAGTTTTTGCCATGACCACCCGCGCCGCAGGATCCAGTCCGTGTGCGGTTTCGCGATCGACCACTGCACGCAGCTCTGGGGTCCACCCCGCCTCCGGCAATTCGCGGAAGCCCAGGCGGAAGTAATACGGCGCATTCCACGGGACATCCCGGAATGTGGTGAGCGTCAGCCCGCCCAAGCTTTGGTGCTGGGCCCACTCAGCGGCCGTGTCGATAAGGGCCGCGCCGATGCGCCGCCCGGCCAGCCTGGGATGGACCGAAACCTGCGCGATGTGGGCATTGGCCCCGATCACCTCGACGGCGCAATACGCGCCCGGTTCCCCTGCGTCATCGGTCGCCACCCACAACCGGCCCGCTCGTTGGAAGCCACCCAGCCAGGTCAGACTGGGCGGGACGTCGAGTGCGATCTCAGGCATGCCGACGTCCTCGAAGATCTTGCCCGCGGCCACTTCCACGGCTTGGAGTGAGGTCAGGTCACGCGGATCGGCTGGCCGGATCATGGGCGCTCCTACCTCGTGGTTCGGGGACCTGGGAAGAAAGTCCCCGCTGAAGTTGTTGTAGACTCGGTGGCGTTCAATCGGGCCGCTAGGTCTGATTGGTGCAACGCGCGGCTGTAGCTCAATGGTAGAGCGCACGCTTCCCAAGCCTGATACGCGGGTTCGATTCCCGTCAGCCGCTCCATATCGCGCCACCACCCCGGGAAACCTTTCGAGGACCCGGGGTTCGTGTTACATATTGCACGCGTCGAGGAGCACCCATGCTGCGCACCATGTTTACCGGCAAGATCCACCGAGCAACCGTGACCCAGGCCGACCTGCACTACGTGGGATCCGTGACCGTGGACCAGGACCTCCTGGATGCGGCCAATATCCTTCCGGGCGAGCAGGTCTCCATCGTGGACATCGACAACGGTGCCCGCCTGGAGACGTACACGATCGCCGGCGAGCGCGGCAGCGGCGTGATCGGAATCAACGGCGCCGCAGCACATCTGGTGCACCCGGGTGACCTGGTCATCCTGATTTCCTACGGCCTCATGGACACCGCGGAAGCTCAGAATTACAACCCCCACGTGGTGCACGTGGATGAGAACAACAAGATCGTGGCGCTGGGTTCGGACCCAGCGGACGCCGTCACCGGCGACATGGTGCGCCCGCCCCAGGCCCGCGATCACACGGAGGCCCAGGAAGACGCCGCCGTAGCGGCACTGTAGCCACCGCGGTGGCTCTCGGATCCGCTCCCCCACGAGGAGTGCGTCACCCACCGCTCATGACTGAAAAGACTCCGTCATGAGCGGGGTGTTCTCCGGGTTCTTCATCATCTGGGCCGTGATCGGCACGGGTTACCTGGTGGGCCGCTCGGGCTTCCTGGGTCCGCACGGGCAAGTGGTGCTGTCCAATCTCTCCTTCTATGTGGCCTCCCCGCCGCTGCTGTTCCTGACCATTTCGCAAGCGGACATCGCCCAGATGTTTTCCGCTCCCCTTTTGATCGCAGCCGTCTCCGCATGGGTCACCATGCTGTTGTATGCGGCCGTTGCCCGCTTCGCCCTCAAGCGCGATGCCGCCACCGTGGTGATGGGGTCACAGGCCGCCGCTCAGGTCAACGCCGCCAATCTAGGTATCCCCATTGCAATGTTCGTCCTGGGGGACGCGTCCCAGGTGGCCCCCGTGATGTTGTTCCAGCTGGCCATTAATTCACCGCTGTACCTCACGATCATGGACACGCTCACGGACGGTCACCGACCCACTCCGTGGTCGATCATCAAGAACACCTTCACCAATCCCCTGATCGTGGGATCACTGCTGGGCATCCTGTTCGGTGCGACCGGCTGGCAGTTACCCGACCTGGTCCTACAACCCATCGAGCTGGTGGCCGGTGCGAGTATCCCCGCCATGCTGCTGGCCTTCGGCATGTCTCTGGTGGGCTCGCGTCCCCTTTCCGACAAGCGCGAACGCACCGACACCCTCATCGCGTCCTTCGCAAAACTCTTCATCCACCCCGCCCTGGCACTGCTCCTGGGGCTCCTGCTCGGCCTCGAAGGTCATCCCTTGTACGCCGCGGTGATCATGGCGTCTTTGCCCACTGCTCAAAATCTTTACGTGGCGGCGGTACGGTATAACCGCGCAACCACTGTGAGCCGTGACACAGTATTGGTCACCACAGTGTTCTCGATGATCACCATGGCAATCATTGCCGTTGTGCTTTCGTGACCGCGTCGGTCAGTCGGTGTGAAATACCCCACCAATAGACTGATTAAATGCTGAGCAGCCTGATGGCCCTCCCGGGATCCACGGGCTCACTGCCCAGTGCATGACCTTGCCACAGGGGAGGAAACATAGTGAAAGCCACTCACACACCACGCACGGCGCGGAGGGGGCGCCGGATCCGAGGCGCAGTAGCGCTCGCGGGCGCGTCAGCAATGTTGCTAACGGCGTGCGGTTCTCAAGAATCGGGTCCACCCACGCTGACGTGGTACATCAACCCGGATGACGGCGGACAGGCCGAGATCGCGGAGCAGTGCTCGGCGGCGTCGGGCGGGAAGTACAAGATCGAAACGTCCCTGCTGCCCCGTGATGCGTCCTCGCAGCGCGAGCAGCTGGCCCGTCGCCTGGCCGCCGGCGATACATCCATGGACATCATGAGCTTGGACCCGCCGTTTGTTCCCGAGCTCGCCGAGCCCGGGTTCCTGGCCAAGCCGCCGGCGGACGTCGTCGAACGGACCACGGCAGACACCTTGGAGGGCCCGCTCGAGGGCGCCAAGTGGGACGGTGAGGTCGTAGCCGTTCCGTTCTGGGCCAACACGCAGCTGCTCTGGTACCGCAAGTCGGTCGCGGAGGCCGCGGGTCTGGACATGTCCAAGCCCGTCACGTGGGACCAAATCATTGACGCCGCGCGCAGCCAGGACAAGTACCTGGGTGTCCAAGGCACCCAGGCAGAGTCCATGACCGTGTGGGTCAACGGACTGGTCGCCTCTGCCGGTGGCGAGATCATCACCGCCGGCGAAGAAGGCCAGGACGCGGACATCACCCTGGACACCGAAGCAGGCAAGAAGGCCGCGGAGATCGTGGGAACCATCGGTAAGGACGGTTTGGGCGGACCTGGACTCCCGACACAGGACGAGAACTCGTCGATGATCCAATTCCAGGGAGACAAGGGCTCGTTCATGGTGAACTGGCCGTTCGTCTGGGCGGCATCCAACGGTGCCGTGGAAGAAGGTTCATTGGACAAGGCGGTCGTGGACGACATCGGTTGGGCCCAATGGCCCCGCGTCAACGCGGACGAACCTTCCGCTCCGCCGCTGGGCGGCATCAACATTGGTGTGGGTGCCGATTCCAAGAATCAGGACCTCGCTTGGGAGGCCGTGGAGTGCATCGTCACCCCTGAGCACCAGTCCCAGTACTTCGCGACCAACGGCAACCCGCCGTCCTCCGCGAAGGCATTCGACGACGCCGCAGTGCGCGAGGCGTACCCGCAGGCGCCGGTCATCCGGGAATCTCTGGACAACGCGGCACCTCGTCCGCAGACTCCGTACTACAACGAGATTTCCACCGCTATCCAGCAGGAGTGGACGCCCCCGCAGAGCGTGAACGAAAACACTCCCAAGGAGACCACTGCCTTTATTGAGCAAGTCCTGAAGGGAGATGCGCTGCTGTGAGTTCAACAGTCGACTCTTCAACCCAAGCAACTCAGCCGACCCAAGCGCCCGAGGGCAAGCGGCAGATTTCGGACCGCGTACGCGCAGAACGCAAACTTGGCTGGCTCCTGGCTGGCCCGGCGTTCATCATCATGTTGCTCGTGACCCTGTACCCCATCGTGCAGGCCGTCTACGACTCATTGTTCAGCTTCCGCCTCACGGCTCCGGGTGACAAAGAGTTCGTGTTCCTGGGCAACTA
>JAFAAV010000062.1 GCA_023426375.1 Actinomycetes bacterium
GCGGTCCTCGCCTCTTTTCGCGGGTCCGCGGCAACGAGTGTGTTGCTCATAGTGGTGGTCCTCTCGGATCAAGATCTTCCGGAGAGCCCCTAGACCCCCGGTGCGTTTCCGGATCGGTAGCGCATTAGACTCCCATCTTGAACGAGTGTGAGTCATACCACACGGGGAGAACCCCCAGGGTTTCGCCAGGGGGCCTTAATGCCGGTTAGGGATATGAGTTGGTCACAGTTTGTACCAATTGCTACCTAATACAGGCTCTAGTCATTGAAATGTGGGCGCACCTAAACCAGTCAACACACAGAAACCGGCTCAAGTACGCCCACAACCCAGGGGGTCAGAAATGCCTAGCGCATCCCCGAGGGTCGCACCGTGATGACCTCCACCTGCGAGGTGCGTTCCGCATCTACGGCCACGCGCACGGCAGCTGCGATCTGAGCCGGCTGAATCCACTCTTCGGCGCGGTACTCCCTGCCCAGATAGTCGTGCAGTTCCTGCTGCATATCCGTGGCCACGCGGCCGGGGTGCACCGAGGACACCCGCACACCGTTCTCGCGTTCCTCCTCGCGCAGCGCGTCCGTGAACGCACGCAAGGCGAATTTGGTGCCCGAATACAACGACGACGCCGGGCCCGCCGTGAAGCCCGAGCCCGAGTTGATCGCCACGACGTCCCCGCCCGCAGCGCGCAACTGCGGCAGTACGAGCCTGGTCAGTTGGGCCACGGAGAACACGTTGACCTCGAAGATCTCCCGCCACTGCTCACGGGTTGCCTCCTCGACGCGGGCCATGGGCGCGATGCCAGCAGAGTGCACCACCGCGTTCAAACCCGGGAACTCTTCGGCCAGGGGCGTCCAGGCTGCTTCAACGGCGGCGTCGTCAGTGAGCTCGGCAACGAACGGGCGAGTGCCCGGGCCAAGGCCTTCGAGTTCTGAGCGCACTCGCTCGACGTCCTCGGATGTACGCCCGCCCACGAACACCACGTGGTCCCGCGCGAGGTCCTCAGCCACGGCCCGGCCAATGCCCCGGGTGGCCCCGGTGACCAGTGCTGTACGTGGCGAATTGCTGGAGGCATTCTGCTGTTCAGTCATGCACCCATGCTAGCCAGGGGCGCTCGGCGGCAGCTGGGCACGCGAGCCTGAGAATCAGCCCCCGGCGGGATGCTTGGCCAAGTACTCCCGTGCCGCATCCTGGGCCGCCCCGCGAATGGCCTTGTGGAATTCGCGCAGACCGGCACGGTCGATGGGAATCTCAATCACGCGGCGTCCACGCAGTGGCGCGGCGAACAGAGCCGCCAGCTCAATGGCGGTGTTCGCCTCGCTGTACTCCACACCGTAGGCGCCACACAGGTCCGGAAGGGATACCGAGTGGGGGGTTCCGAAGAACCGTTCCACGGTGCTGGTGTAGCGCTCATCTTCCGCGACGGCACCGTGTTCGAGCTTGCCGAAGATCCCGCCGCCCTTGTCGTTGAGCACCACGAACTGGACGTCCGGGATTTCTTCGCCCTCACCCACGAGCAGCGCTCCGGCATCGTGCAGGAGTGTGAGGTCACCCAGGAACACGCGCACCGGGCGGCCCGTTCCCAGCGCGACACCGTGAGCCGTGGCCACCGTTCCGTCAATGCCAGAAACACCGCGGTTGGCTACTACGGCGACTGGGTCATCCGGCCAGGCCACGAGATCGAGATCGCGAATCGGATTGGACGAGCCTGCCACCAGCACGGCGCCATCGGCCGCGCAGGCATCCCACACGGCGTGAGCCACGTGCGGTCCGGTCAGGATGGGCGTGGAATTCGCCTGGGTCTTGAGAGCATCGCAGGCAGCGATTCCGGTGGCCTCCCACAGCTCGAACCAGCCGTCGCGCACGGGGCCGAGCAACTCCAAGGCTTCCTGGAACGATTCAACGACTTCTTCGTCGCGGCGGCCCTCCTCGAACCACGGCACCGGTCCCGGCCGCACTGCCAATACCCGGACGTCCTCGCGCTGCAACAGGGCGGCGACCTGCCTGGACAGTGTGGGACGCCCGACGAGCACCACGGTGTCCACGTAGTCGACGATGTCCAGTTCCAGGACGTTTTGGTACGAATGCACCGCTGACTTACCGAAACGCGCGTTGGAAGACGGCTCTGCCATCAGCGGCAGACCGGCTTCCTCAGCGAATCGTGCTGCGGCGGGGCCGGCGCCGTCGCCGGCCATGACCACGGCTCGCGCGCCGTCCGGAGTGGTGGGGCGTTTACCGGGGTTCTCCCCCAGCGGGGCCGGGATGCTCCCCCCGTGGACGTCGTGAATGCGGAAATTTCGGCCGATATCCCGCGGGAGACCGCTGGTATCGGTCTCGAGGCTGTCGGTCACCAGGGCTTCATCGAACACGGCCCAGGGATGCGCGATGCGACCGGGGCGATTCTCCGCCAGTTCCGCAGCGAGATCCTCGGCCCACTTCTTGAGGAACACATGATCCTCTTCCGCCCACGGGTACAAGGGATCCCGCAGCGCGAGATTCAGGTGCACCGGCCCCGGCGCGGTGGTGGTGTCTCCTCCGGCGGCGGCGAGCGCGCGGTCCAGGGTCTCCGCGGCAGCCTCCTGATCGTCCGGAACGATATCCACCTGGGCGCGCACGAAAGACTCGAACACTCCGGGCTGGTGAGTGGTCTGGTTGGCACCGGTTCCGCGCAGTTCCGGTGGCCGGTCAGCCGTCAGCGCTACGAGCGGAATCCCGGAGTGGGAAGCCTCCATGACGGCCGGCAGCAAGTTACCGACCGCGGTGCCACTGGTGGTCAGAACGGCGGAGGGGCGCCCCGTGGCGCGGGAAATCCCCAGCGCTGTGAAGGCTGCAACGCGCTCGTCGATGCGGACGTGCACCTTCAACGCCCCGCTGGCCTCGGCCGCCGCCGCAGCATACGCCACGGGTGCGGATCGAGATCCCGGCGCGACCACCATCTGCTCCATACCCGCGCGAGCAAGGGCACTCAGTGCGGTGGTGGCGGTCAGCAGGCTTGGTGTGATCATGCAGCCCACTCTAGTAAGCCCCGCGGACACTCATAGCCGAAGTTGTCACGCGGCGCCATGTAGCGACGTCACGCACGTGATGGAACCAGGCGGCGTCGTCCGCTCTACGACGCCGCCGCGCTCACCTCAGATGCGCCAGTCCCCGTGCTCCGCCTTGAGACTTCCCAGCACACCGGGTGTTTCGATGCTGTCGTCCTGGATCATTCCCGCGGCCTGCGTGCGGCCGGTTTGCGGGTCGATCAACAGGAACGACCCCAGGGCGTGGGACTGCGTGTACCCGGCGCCGAAGACCGGTTCGGCCACGCGCACCGTGATCCGGCCGATGTCGTTGAGCCCCAACGAATCCACGGACTCCGCGCTGAGAGTGTCCAAGTTCAGGCGACCGTCGATGGAGCCTACGATCCCGCGAACCACCCGCGTGGTGTGCTTGAGCAGCACGCGCTGCCCCTCGTGCAGCGGCTTCTCGTCGAGCCAGCAGACCACCGCCTCCACGGACTGGCTGGGTTCGGCACCCGTGTCCACTCCGGCGATGAGATCACCGCGGGTGATGTCGATCTGATCGGCCAGTCGCAGGGTCACGGACTGACCTGCCACGGCAACGTCCAACGGCTGACCCGCCAGGTCGATGGCCTCGACCGTGGTCTGTCGACCGGCCGGTTGCACCGTGACCGTGTCGCCCACGCGCACGGTTCCGGAGGCGATCTGACCCGCGTAACCGCGGTAGTCCACCAAGGCCGGGTCCACCGCAGCGGACTGCGGGCGCAGCACCGTCTGCACGGGGAACGCGAACCGCTCCGACTGGGTGAGTTCGGCCGAATCCGGGAGGGTCTCGAGCCATTCGAGCAGGCTGGGGCCCTCGTACCACGGGGTGTTGGGCGACTTCTCCGCCACGTTGTCCCCGCGCAGCGCGGAGATCGGGATGGTCTGCAGCGCCAGTACGCCCAGCTGATCGGCCAGCTCGTGCAGGTCAGTGTTCAACTGCGCGAACCGTTGCTCGGCATCCGGCACCAGGTCGATCTTGTTGAGGGCCACGATCAAATGGGGTACACCCAACAACGCGGCCACCGCCAGGTGGCGGCGGGTCTGCTCCACGATCCCGTGCTCCACATCCACCAGGATGATCAGCGCATCCGCAGTGGACGCGCCCGTCACGGTGTTGCGGGTGTACTGCACGTGTCCCGGGCAGTCGGCCAGGATGAAGTTGCGCGCGGGCGTGGCGAAGTAGCGGTAGGCGACGTCGATCGTGATGCCCTGCTCGCGTTCGGCGCGCAGACCGTCGGTCAGCAACGCCAGGTCCGCGGAGTCCAGACCGCGCGCCTGGCTGACCCGCTCGATGGCTTCGAGCTGGTCGACCAGGATGTTCTTGGTGTCGTGGAGCAAGCGCCCCACCAGGGTGGACTTGCCGTCGTCCACGCTGCCCGCCGTGGCAATGCGCAGCAGGCTTCCTTGGGTGTCAACGCTCATTTTAGAAATAGCCCTCTCGCTTGCGGTCTTCCATGGCGGCTTCCGACATACGGTCATCCGCTCGCGTGGCTCCGCGTTCGGTGAGTGTGCTGGTGGCAACCTCGGCCAGGACGTCCTGGGCGTTGGCGGCCGGTGATTCCACGGCACCGGTGCAGCTCATATCTCCCACGGTCCGGTAGCGGACGGTGCGGCGTTCGATGTCCTCGCCGTCGCGCGGGGTCACGTACTCCCCCACGGCCAGCAGCATGCCGTCGCGCAGGATCACGTCCCGCTCGTGCGCGTAGTACAGCGGCGGGAGCTCGATGTTCTCCGCGGCGATGTAGCGCCAGATGTCCAGCTCGGTCCAGTTGGACAGCGGGAACACGCGCACATGCTCTCCCGGGCGGTGACGCGTGTTGTACAGGCTCCACAGCTCGGGGCGCTGATCGCGCGGATTCCACTGGCCGAATTCGTCGCGCAGGCTGATGATGCGTTCCTTGGCGCGTGCCTTCTCCTCGTCACGGCGAGCGCCACCGTAGACGACGTCGTGGCGGCCGTCCGTGATCGCGTCCAGCAGGGGCACCGTCTGCAACGGGTTGCGGGTGCCGTCCGGGCGTTCGCTGAGCCGACCGTCGTCGATGTAGTCCTGCACGCTGGCAACTTCCAGGCGCACCTTGAGTCGCTCGGCGGTGCGGTCACGGAACTCCAGGACTTCCGGGAAGTTGTGCCCGGTATCCACGTGCAGCACAGGGAACGGAATGGGGCACGGCCAGAAGGCTTTGGCGGCCAGGTGCAGCATGACCACGGAGTCCTTGCCGCCGCTGAACAGCAGGACGGGGCGCTCGCCCTCGGACGCGGTTTCGCGGAAGATGTGCATCGACTCGGCTTCCAGCCGCTGCAGCTGGGTCAGTGCGCTCGAGTTCACGGTCGAAGCAACAGTAGAAGTGGTTGTGGTGGTCATACGTGAATCCCGCATTCTGTCTTGCCCAGCCCGGACCAGCGACCAGCGCGCGGATCCTCACCGGGGGCAACTTTTCGTGTGCACGGAGCG
>JAFAAV010000033.1 GCA_023426375.1 Actinomycetes bacterium
GCCATGCGCAGGTGCTCCGGTTGGGTGTGGAAGGTCTGCGTCTTGAGCAGCCGAGCACGCGCCAACGGCGCCCGCCATTCGGGCTTGATGCCGCCCACTGCAAAACCGAAACCGTGTCTGGAGAGGACCTCGATGATCTGGATGAAGCGTTCGCGGCGAGAAATCATAGGGGTCTAAGTCTGCCTTACAACGTGCGTTTGAGATAAAAAGCCATGAACCCGGTGGCCACGGCCACAATGGCGAACAACATGGTGGCCAGCGGCTCAACACCTATGAGGACCACCGCCCCCACGAGAAGGAGAGCTGTCAGCACGGCCAGGGCCAGCACGGTGACCTTCGCGACCTTGGGAGAGGCGCCGCGCCGTGCGCCAGCGGCCTTCTCGCCGATGGCCAACGGGTCGTCACCGGCACGCGAGCTGCCACCGGATGGTTGCGAAGCGGCGGCGTCGGCGGGACCGTTGGGATGTGCCGCGGTGTAGCCCTTGCGCCATTTCTTGGAGTTGCGGCCGCGGTCGGTCTCCACCGGGATGTAAGCGGGCGGCACGTCGTAGCTGTCTGCCTCGGCCACGAGCTCGGGCACGTCGTTGGGTAGTTCCTCGTACCAGCCTGCCGGGACTTCCGAGGCTCGCGCGGCCTGCAGCGTCATGGACACCTCGAACGAGGAGCCGCGAATGGTGCCCCACGCGGCCGTGAGCAGGTTGTGGTCGAACGCGTAGTTGATGATGGGGATGAACTGCTGTGACATCTGCGTGGACAGCCGGCCCACCTGCTTGCGTTCGTAGAGCACGTCCACGGTGTCCACGGTGACTCCGTGGGAATTGCGAACCTTGTTGACCTCCAGGGTCACGATCACGCGTCCCTCACCACTGGCGGGCACGATCGAGTGCAGGTACTCCGCGAAATCCTGCTCGTCCAGCACCTTGATTGAGGACCCCTGCGGCAACACGGCGGCCTGAATGGGCGCGGTGTTGATGGGGAACAGCAAGTCCGGGGGAGCAATGGAGATGGTCGCGGTGGCGTCCACCTCAGCCAAGCCGTCATTGCGTTCCAGCTGCGCGTCCAGTTTCAGGGGCACCACCGGGGTGTAGCCGGAGGCCACGACACGCGCTATGGGATCCCAGTAGCGGTGGGCGTCCTGCGCCGGGAGGTGGGCCACCTTGTTCTCACCGATGCGCACGGAAATGGTGCGCGGGTCGAACGGGTGGTCCGGTTCCGGTACCAGCGATGCCAGCCCCGCCCACGTCTGGGAACGACCAACCGACAACCCTCCGAACACTCGCATGATTTCGGTGTCGTAGAAGTTCTCGGTGACAACGTCCAAGGACCCTCGGTCGTTGAGCGCGTAATCGGTCATGGTCTCCCTCGCTGTAGCGGCAGCGCGTAACGCTTCCAGCTTCTCACGAAATGCTCTCGATCCATCGGCAACACTTGGGCGCCGTGGGATCCCTATCGGTTCTGGTGAGCAAGCACTCCGGCTTGTAGTTTCAGGGCACGGCGCGCGTCATCCAGTAGTTCCGTCATGATACGTCGCAGCGCCCCGGGTGCCGCGTGATTGTCGTTGAGCCAGTTCTGCGTGGCCAGCACCGTGGTGTTTTCCTCCGCCGACGACGCCGCTTCCGCATCCAACGCGCGCGGGTACAGTCCCCGGATCATCCGGGTGGCGATCTCCATGGAGTGTTCATCCCACCAGGTGCTGATGCTGGCGAAGTACGTCTCCTCATAGGTGCTGAGGAGCGCGGGCGCCGCGAGTTGGAAACCGGAGATGGTGGCCGAAAGCTCGTCGTTGGACAGCCGACCCAGGGTGACGGACTTCCAGGCCTGCGCCTTGGCTTCCTCGGCGGGCATCGCGGCCACGGCGCGCACATAGCCCAGACGCCCCTCGCGGGACGTGTCAGCCTTGTGAGCCTTCTCGAGCTGCGAGAGCGTGGCGTGGGCGGTGGCGATCTGAGCGGTCCACAGGGCCCAGGTGAGCTGGGAGCCGAGGTCACGGCCGGGTAGTTTCTTGCCGCCGCTGAGCAGTTCCTTGATGGTCTGGGCGTGAGCGCCGTCCTTAGTGGCCAGACGCGCGAAGGCGCGGGTCAGGATCAGTTGTGCATCCGATCCGGGTTCCGCCTCCAGCATGCCGGTGTGAAGTGCGTCCAGCAGTTCGGTGCGAAGGGGAGTGCGCCAGCGGGGCGGAGTGAAGCTTTCGAGCGCTTCGAGCGCCCGGTCCAGGACGGTGGTGAGGATACTGCTGTGCTGCTCGGCGACACCCTTCCGGGCGACCAGGCGCACGTAGTCGCGGGGATCCATGCTGCCGTCGCGCACGGCGGCCCATAACTGCGAGTGGGCCAGCGCCCGGGCGAGGGTGTCGCTGAGGTGGTGAACGCCGTCGGCGAGCGCGGTGAGGCCGTCGGCACCGGGGGAGGCCAGGCAGTAGGTGAGGTCGCGGTCGTTGACCAGGACCACGGGGGAGGTGTCACCCAGGAGTTCGGGCAGGTCGGTGGCCTGCTGATCCGGGTCTACGCGCACTTCGGTGCTGCGCTGACGACGGAGCTGGCCGCCGTGGTCGGGAGCGTAGGTGCCCACCGCCACCACGTGGGGGCGGGGTGTGTCCGAGGTCTGGGTGAGTGTCGCGGTGGCGATGGCGCCGGCGTCGTCCCGTTCGATGGTGGCCGCCAGGGCGGGGACTCCGGTGGTGAGCAACCAGGCGTCGGCCCATTCGCGGACGTCGGCTTCGCAGGCCTCGTCCAGAACGGTCAGGAAATCATCGAGGCTCGTGTTGCCGAACGCGAAACGGCGGAAGTATGCCCGGCACGCGTCGATGAATGCCTCCTCGCCCACGAACGCGACCAGCTGCTTGAGGACCGAGGCGCCCTTGGCGTAGGTGATGCCGTCGAAGTTCTGGCGGGCGGCCTCCAGATCCACGATGTCCGCGACGATCGGGTGCGTGGTGGGCAACTGATCCTGGCGGTAGGCCCATTCCTTGCGGCCGAGTGCGAAGGCGACCCAGGCGTCGTCGTATTCCGTGGCCCGCACGGAGGCGTACGCGCCCATGAACTCCGCGAATGACTCCTTGAGCCACAGATCGTCCCACCACTTCATGGTGACCAGGTCCCCGAACCACATGTGGCACATCTCGTGGAGCATCGTGTTCGCGCGGCCCGCCAGCTGCGTGCGCGTGGCCCCGGACGGGAACAGGTAATCCTCGGTGAGGGTGACCAGACCGGGATTCTCCATCGCCCCCAGGTTGTACTCCGGCACGAACGCCTGCTCGTACTTGCCGAACGGGTAGTCGAAAGCGAAGAGCTCGGTGAAGAAATCCAGGCCCTGCTTAGTGATGGCGAACAAGTCGTTCGAATCCAGATGCTCGGCGAGCGCTCGCCGGCAGTAGAGGGCCAAGGGGACCGTTTGGGTCTCGCCCTGGATGTCCGCGCCCTGCCATTCGTCGGTGACCTTGGTGTAGGGACCGGCCAGGATGGTGGTGATGTAGCTGGAGATGCGCTCGGTGGGCGCGAACTCGTGGGCGATCGCGCCCGGCACGTCACTGGTCCCGGCGGCCTCTGAACCAAGAAGTTCCCCGTTGGAGCCGGCGATCCATTCCGGGGGAGTGATGACCGTGAACGTGAAGGACGCCTTCAGATCCGGCTGTTCGAACACCGGGAACACGCGGCGGCAATCGGCCGGTTCGTACTGCGTGTAGATGTAGACGCTGCCGTCCTGGGGGTCCACGTAGCGGTGCAGGCCCTCACCCGAACGGGAATAGAGCGCACGACCCACCACGGTCAGTTCGTTGGCGCCCTCGAGCTCGGGCAGACGGATGCGGGAGCCTTCCACCACGTCGTCCACGTCCAGCTCGTCACCGTTGAGTTCGACCATGGAGATCGAGTCATGGATGAAATCGATGAACGTCTCCGCGCCGTCCTCCGCGGTGAAACGCACGGTGACCTGGGAACCGAAAGTCTTTTGGTCCGGGTCCAACGCGCCGGACAGATCCACCGTGACGTCATAACTGGCCACCCTGATCTGTTCCGCACGGGTCGTAGCTTCGGCTCGGGTCAGGGAACTTTGCACCATATGCATCATTCTAGGCAGCCCTACCTGGGCACAGGCCAGTAGGTGGGGCGGCAGATGTTGAGATGGGTGCACTGGTCAGGCGGAGAAAACACGAGTGCCCGGGCCGTATCCGACCCGGGCACTCGCTCATATGTGGCTCGTTAGCGGTCCTGGAACTTGAAGTTCTTGGGTGCGACCGTCAGACCGGAATCAGTGACCGTGAAGCCGCGGGCCAGGTCCTCTTCGCGGTTGATGCCAATGGTGGCCCCCGGGGGGATCACCATGTTCTTGTCGATGATGGCCCGGTGCACCTGGGCGCCGGCACCCACGCGGACGTTCTGCATGATCACGGACTCGGAGACCCGGGCGTCGTGTTCCACGACCACCTTGGGGGAGAGCACCGAGGACTCCACCCGGCCACCGGTGATCAGCACACCGGGGGAGACGATCGAATCCAGGGCCACGCCCGGCTGACCGCTGGGACCGCGCACCGTCTTGGCTGGCGGGGCCATGATCTGGTGGGTGTAGAGCGGCCACGAGTAGTTGTACAGGTTGAACACCGGCAGCGGACGGATCAGGTCCATGTGGGAGTCGTAGTAGGAGTCCAAGGTGCCCACGTCGCGCCAGTACTGACGGTCACGGTCGGTGGAGCCGGGCACGTTGTTGTTGGTGAAGTCGTAGACCGCAGCCTCTCCGCGATCGGAGAAGTACGGCATGATGTCGCCGCCCATGTCGTGCTTGGTGCCCTCCTGCTGCTCGTCGTAGCGCAGGGCCTCCACCAGGGCGTCACGGTCGAACACGTAGTTACCCATGGACGCCAAGAATGAGTTGGGGTCATCGGGCAGGGGAGTGGTGGACTCGGGCTTCTCCACGAACCGGGAAATCTTGGTGACGTCGTTGGGGTCGGTCTCGATCACGCCGAACGACGTGACCATATCCATGTTCTGACGCACACCGGCCACGGTGGCCTTGGCACCGGAGTTGATGTGGAAGTCCACCATGTCCGCAAAGTCCATGCGGTACACGTGGTCCGCGCCCACCACGACCACGATGTCCGGATCCGCATCATCAATGAGGTTCATGGACTGGAAGATTGCATTGGCCGAACCCAGGAACCAGTCCTTGCCGCGGCGCTGCTGCGCCGGCACCGAGGCCACATAGTTGCCCAACTGGGTGGACAGGCGCCAGGTCTCCGAAAGGTGACGGTCCAGCGAGTGGGACTTGTACTGGGTGAGCACCACGATCTGCAGGTAACCCGAGTTGACCAGGTTGGACAGCGCGAAGTCGATCAAACGGTAACCGCCACCAAAAGGAACCGCAGGCTTGGCCCGGTCCTCCGTGAGCGGCATCAGACGTTTGCCCTCACCGCCGGCCAAGACAATGGCCAAAACCTTCTTCTTGCGTGACATATGTAGCTCTCACTTCCCGTTCGAGTCATAGCCGGAGGGCTGAAAACGCGCAATCCTCAACGACTGGCCTTCACGGCTATTGTGTCCCAAATCCATGCGGGTGCCATCGTGTCGCCGTAAACATTGCATAAGTTTCCT
>JAFAAV010000068.1 GCA_023426375.1 Actinomycetes bacterium
CTTTGGCGCTTTTTTCTTTTCGGCCCCCCCCCCGCCCCCGGGGGGGGGCGGCGTCCTTGCACCTGAGGCGTCGCAGGGACCATGCGTGACGAATGAGGTGCCGCTAGAGCCTCTGGAGCGGATCGAAAGGGTCCTAACGCTGCACTAGACGCGTCCGAGGGTTCTCACGGCGCACCAGGTGTAGGTGCACGGGGTGTAGGAGTATCGCGAGCGCCTAGATCCAGGAATCGAACCACATGCGCCAGCGCCAGTGGTCGTAGGGAATGGTCTGAGCGGTCCAGACGGGCCAGAAGAAGACCGCGCAGACGACCACCAAGCTCATGAACACGAGGGCAACGGTGGTCCAGCGGTGACCCCACGTAGCGGAGATGAAGCGGTTACGGGCAGTAGTTGTCCCCGCAGTGTCTCCGAACGGGGCGACACCCAAGCGTCCGGTCAGGACACCCAGCACTCCCACGATGATGAGCACCATGAACGGGAAGTACGCGAGCGCATAGAAGTAGAACATGGTGCGATCCGGGTAGAGGAACCATGGGATGTACGCGGCCGCGTACATCCCCAGCAGCCCTCCGAAGCGCCAATCACGCTTCACGACCCACAGCACCAGGGCGAACAGAACTGCGGCGATCCCCACCCACCAGATGGCGGGATTGCCCTGATTCAGGATGGCTTGGGAACACGAGTCCACGGTGCACCCGTCGACGCCGCGCTCGGGGGACTCATAGAAGTACGAGGTGGGTCGGGCCAGGATCGGCCACAGCGCGGGGCCGGCCATATAGGTGTGCTCGCTGTCCAGACCGGCGTGGAACGAGTACGCGGCCACGTGGTACTCCCAGAGGGAGCGCAGCGCGGGCGGTAACCACAGCAGTCCCTCGCCCGGGTTCTGCTCGGCCCACTGCCGGTGATAACCGTTGGCGCTGGTGAGCCAGCCGGTCCATGAGATCACGTAGACCACCAGGCCGGTGCCGATCATGGCGACGAAGGCGGGCAGCCCGTCCTTGACCACCGCACCCCAGAACCAGTGCTTTACGCCGGCGATCCGGCGGCCGTTCATGTCCCATAGGACCGTGAGAATGCCCAGCGCGGCCACCAAGAACAGGGCGTTCCACTTGACACCCACGGCCAAGCCGCAGGCCACCCCGGCCGCGATGCGCCACCATCGGATCCCCAACCACGGGCCTAGGCCGTGGGGCGAGAAACGGGCGACCAGGCGGCGTCGTCCGTCGTCGCGGTCGAGAAGGAGGAACACGAAGGCCAGAAGCACGAAGAACATCAGGAAGATGTCCAGCAGCGCCAGCCGGGATTCCACGAGGTGCAGGCCGTCCAGGCTCGTGAGTAGACCCGCGGCGGTCGCCAAGGTGATCGAGCGGAACAGCAGCCATGCCGCGGCGAAGATCAACGCGATGGACAGCGTGCCGAACAGGGCGGCGGAGAATCGCCATCCGAAGGGATCGTCCGCGCCGAACAGCCAGAGGCCACCGGCGATCAGCCACTTGCCCACCGGCGGGTGGACCACGAACGAGGGCTCGCCCATGGTGGTGGGCGGCTTGCCGGAGGCGAAGGCTTCATCCGCGTCGGAAGGCCACTGCTGCTCCGTGCCGTTGAGCAGGAGCGAATAAGAATCCTTGAGGTAATACGTCTCGTCGAAGACCACAGCGTGCGGCCAGGACAGATTGACGAACCGCATCACACCGCCCAATACGGTCACGATGAGCAGGGGAACCCACCACAATCGGGGCAACTGAGTGACTGCGGGTAGCAAAAGACCACGAAGGTCAGTGGAGGGGCCGCGGGTCACCGGCTGGGAAGCAGTCAGATGCACTCAATCATGGTAGGCGCTGGCACTGAATGAGCCCTGTTCACGGCGGAGTTTACGGCGGTTCTCAGCCTCCGATTGGACAGGGTTCGTAGAGTACTGGGTGTGAGCTCGCAAGAATCAACGCTTCAGGAAACCCCCCAGACTCCTTCGAACCGGCCCGAGGGCGGAGCCGTGGTGGTCGTGGGCACGCCCATCGGCAACCTGTCGGACGCGTCCCCCCGCTTGTTGGAAATTCTCCGGACCGCGGACGTGCTGGCCGTGGAGGACACTCGGACCTTGCACCGTTTGGCCGCAGGACTGAACGTTCACTTCACCGGCCGCGTCATGACCCACCACGAGCACAACGAAAATGAGCGGGTTGCTGAGATCCTCGATTTGGTCCGTGCCGGCAACGTGGTGGCCGTGCTCTCAGACGCAGGTATGCCCACCGTGTCAGATCCAGGTTTCCCGCTCACGCGCGCCGCGGCAGAGGCCGGCCTGCGAGTGACGGTGATTCCCGGACCCTCCGCGGTATTGGCCGCGCTCGCGGTGTCCGGATTGCCGACCGACCGTTTCACGTTCGAAGGGTTCCTGCCGCGCAAGGCGGGGGAGCGGGCCACCCACCTCAAGACGCTGGCCGAAGAACGCCGGACCATGGTTTTCTACGAGTCACCGCACCGGCTGCCGGTGATGTTGGAGGCCCTGCGGGATGCTCTGGGAGGCGATCGTCAGGCAGTCGTGTGCCGTGAACTCACCAAACTTCACGAAGAAGTCCTCCGCGATGACCTCGCCGGTCTTACCGAGTGGGCCCAGAACAATCAGGTGCGCGGGGAAATCGCGGTGGTCGTCCACGGTGCCGCTGCGGCAGAGGCACCGGAGCCCGAGGATCTCGTGGGCGACGTCGAAAAACTCGTCGCTACCAGCGACATCAAACTCAAGGCCGCTGCCCGCCAGATTGCTACGGACGCCGGCGTCAGCACCCGTCAGCTCTACGACGCGGTGATCGCCGCCCGCGGCCAGCGCTAACTGGTGAGGCCGAGATGCGCAGTTTTTCTCGGCCGCTGACATGTGTGGAAGAGGTCCGCACGAAACCGGCCGGTTTTGCTGCGGACCTCTTCCTCACATGTTCCTGTCTGTGAACCTCTGCCCGATATGTCAGCGCCGGAAGATCGACGCCGGCCACCACGTGGCACGGAACTTTTGACCGCCGTTGGCCCGGTGCATGAGCTCGTCGTGCACCTTGCCGAGGTCCGCGGCGGACGCAGACGGCTTCCACGACGCATCCGGGGCGGCGTAGCTCGCGTGCTCCACATCCGCAACGATTCGATCCACGGCCTCCGACGCCGCCGGGATCCCCGCTGCCATGCGTCGAGCACGCACGCGGGGCGTATCCGATTCCTTGGGGGAACCGCCGTGGTCCACGGACAGGTCCTCCAACTCGTCCCACGCCGCGTTCGCCCGATCCTGGGGCGAGAGCGAGGCGTTGCCCATGTCCGCCAACCGGGCCCGGCGGCGTCGTCCGCGCAAGAACCGCGGCAGGGCGGCCAGGAGCAGGAGGAGCAGCAAGACACCGCCGAGCACCAGGACCCAGATCGGAATCATCAGGCCGGTGCTGGTTTCCTGCTGGGCCTCTTCCGGCTCCGGGGTCTCGGGAGCGGGCTGTTCGCTCTGATCGTCCGTGGGTTCCGAGGTCGGTTCCTCTGGCTGCGAAGGCTCCTGGCTGGGCGTCTCATTGGGCTGACCGGAGGCGTCCTGACCGGGTTCGTTGCCGGTTTCGGGCGCGTACTCGGGGGTAGTAGGAATGCCGGGCGTGGGCTCGAATCGCACCCAGCCGACACCCTGGAAGTAGAGCTCGGGCCACGCGTGAGCGTCACCGGTGCCCACCTCGAACTGCTCGCCACCCTGCGCATCCTGCACCGGGGCGGTGGGCAAATAACCGACCGCCACACGTGCCGGGATACCCACCTCGCGCGCCATGAGAGCCATCGCGGGGGCGAAATGCCCGGCGTAACCGGTGCGGGTCTCCATGAACTGTTCCATGCTGTCCATGCCACCGGCGTCGTACCCCTGGGCGAGCGGGGCGTTCACGTCGTACTGGAAGTTGTGGCGCAGTCCGTTCTGCAGCGCCAGCGCACGGTCGTAGTCATTGCCGGCTCCCTCCGTGAGTTGGCGGGCGGCGCTGCTGATCGACTCGGGCATTTCGTTGGGCAGCCGCATGTAATCGGCCAGCTCATCATTCGCGCCCGACGACGCCGCCGAACGCATCGCTTCCGGCGTCGCCTGCGGTGCCGAAGACGTCACAGTGAACGTGCCACCGGACATGTCCGATGCCGCACTGTAGACGGAGAGGTCGCGGGGGTTCCAGGACCAACCCTCGTTGCCGATGCCTGAGAACTCGGTGGGTGCGTACGGGGCCGGGAGCCAGTGCTCGTTGTAGTCCTCGAACGTGACCTTGCTCGTCACGGGATTCTCACGGGACACCGGGTTGGTCTCGGAATCGGCAATGCCGTCCAAGCCCTCTTCCAGGTTGTCCGTCTGCGGGAAGAACTCGGACTGGGAGAAGTCGGACAGAGTCATGAGCCGCATGTACTTGGGCTGCCCGTCAGAGGTGGTGTAGCTGAAGCGCTGCACCCGTTCGCTCTCGCGCAGATCCTGACCAACGGCCCGCAGCGGACCCACGCCCGCCGCACGCTCGGAGTTGAACGAGCTGCCCTGAGGGAACGCACCGCTGAAGAATCCCGGCATCACGGTGGGAACAAGAAGGGTCACGGCCAGTACACCGGCGATCACCAAGAGAGCACGCGGGAGCCCACCGGGAGTCGGAGCGATGCGCTGTTGACGCGTGGCGCCCCATAACCGGGACCCGGCGAGCAGGGCCAGCGCGGCGATGATCGCGGCACCCAGACCCCACATGGACACGCTCCCCGGTAAGGTCAAAGCGGGGACCACGAGCAAGGCCAGAATTCCCACGCACGCCAGACCCGCCATGCGGAGTCCGAGCAGGGCGGTTTCCATGAACACGGCCACCAGGCCAACCAGCGCGCTGAGGAGCAACGCCAGACCGGGGTTCTGCCCGTAGGGTGCAGACTGCCGTGACACGAAGGAGCCCGACTCGCTCCAGAGCTGTCCCGCGGCCGTGAAAGTGTCAGGGGTCGGGATGAATCCCAGCAGGGCATGATCGCTCACGTGCATCACGGTGAGCGCCAGGATCAGCGCGGCGAGCCCCAGAACGGTGACCACGGCTGACGGCAATCGGAGCCACCGAGCTGCGGCGGTCACCAACAGAACGATCACCACGGTGACCGCTACCGGCAGCACCCACCAGAATCCGGCGAGCGCCCCGGCCATTCCCACGCAGCCCAGGGCGATGCTGGCCAGCAGCAAGACGTGCAGCGGGATGATGGCCATGCGCGGCGCACGGTGGCTCTGGGGTTCCTCGGGGGCCCGAGGATTTTCCGGGGATTCCGACGGCGCGTCCGAACCTCGGGCGTCTCCGGCGGGTTCCTGTTGGCCCCACGGGGCGGCCGGTGCGGTGGTGTGGCTCATGCGGTTGTCCTCGATCGGAAGTGCCCCATCACGTGGTCCATGTTCAACTGTTCGACCCCGGGCGCCGCGGGCGGCGGATCCAGGAGAGTGGCGCCGTCCAGGATGGAAGTCCATGCGGCGTCAATGTCCGTCCAGCGGCTCACGAGTACCACCGACCATCCGGAAGTTTCCAGGATGTCCGCGCTCTCGGGGCGCGTCATGGGCGGGTTGAGCACCATGATTACCGATCCGGCGACATTGCCCTTGGCCGCGGTGACATAGCGGCGCGCGGCCTCCGCGGACAATTTGCCCGTGATGAGCAGCAGGGGATGAGTGAGCGCCTCGCGGTCGAAGCGTGTGGTCAGCGGGTCAGTCGCGGCGTCCGGTTCGGGGCGGGAGACCAACGCGGCCTGTGCCAAACCATGCACCACCTCCAGGGCGGTGTTGTCCGAGACGGAGGTGTCACGCTGATCGGTGCTCTCCATGTCACCGTGCGGCAGGGCGCGGCCCTGGTCATCCAGGGCAAAGACCACGGTTTCGCGGCGCGTCAGGTGGTCCAGGATGGACGCCGTGGCGCGCACGCCCCATTCGAACTCCTCGGTCGAGGGCAGGATGCCCGCCCACACGCGCTCGCCTGGCCAGTGTTCCTGGGTCATGTCCAGCACGAGCACGGCCTTGCGCGTACTGCGGGGATCCTCCTGCCGCACCATGAGTTCACCGTGCTTTGCCGACGCCGCCCAGTGCACTCGTCGCATCGGGTCACCGTGGCGGTACTCGCGGGTGGTCACGTTGTCCGGCCCGGGCTGCGGCATGGCCCTGCGCGAGGGATCGCCGCCGGTCTCGCGGACCCGGGACGCACCCAGTTCGGTGAGGTCCTCGGTGTCCGGGGCGACCTGCAGGGTGGTGCGCTCGGCGACGTCCAGCAGTTCGGTCACCACGCCGAACGGGTCCTGCACACGCACCGTGGCCGGGCCCAGCTCGTGCATTCCACGACGCTGCGGGCGCACCGTGTACCCCACGGGCACGCCGGAGACGGGGACCGAGAAATCCTGGTCCTTCCCTAACTGCGGGTCCACTTTTTCGTGGACCTCGACCGCGGCGCGATCGTGAGTGGTCGAGCCCGAGGTCTCCGCGCGGCGTCGGGAACTGAACTGCGAACGACGCCGCACGCGCAAGGCGACCGAGGCGGCGTCGCCAACCGTGACCAGCGCCGGATCCACGGACCGTTTGAGCAGCACGCGAGGTTTGATCAACCACATCGCGAGCGAGGAGAACAAGGGGAGCATGCCCAGGAACAAGGACAACGCGAGCACGTCCTTGCGGCCCAGCCACGTGGCGGCGGCCAGGCACACGACGGCCGCGACCAGGAAACACCAGCCGCGCACCGTGAACTTGGCGCGGGAATCGACCCGCGCCTCGGCAGTGGGGGCGGTCTTACTCATCGAGATCCGGAGCCGTCTTCGGTGGGTACGCGAACGTCGTCGAGAATGGTGCGCACCACGTCCTGGGCGCTATCGGTTCCGGAGCGGCGCTCGAGGAGCAGGCGGTGAGCGAGCACGGGGACGGCAATGGCCTTTACATCGTCCGGGAGCACGTGATTGCGGCCGGCCAGGGCGGCCTCGGCACGGGCGGCGGCTTGCATCTGGAGCGCCGCACGGGGGCTGGCGCCCAATCGCAGGTGCGGGTGATTACGCGTGGCCTGGCACAGCGACACGATGTAGCGGCGCACGGCCGTGGACACGTGCAGCGACCGGACGTATTCGACGAGTTGCGTCGCCTGATTGATGTCGACCACCGGCTGCAGATCCTTCAGGGGCGAACCGGAACCGTGACCGGCGAGCATGTGCACCTCGGCATCAGCGTCCGGGTAGCCCATGGAAATGCGGGCGGTGAAACGGTCGCGCTGGGCCTCGGGGAGCGGGAACGTGCCGTCCATCTCGACCGGGTTCTGCGTGGCCACCACCATGAACGGGGTGGAAAGTCGATAGGTGGTGCCGTCCGCGGTGACCTGCGATTCGGCCATGGCCTCCAACAGAGCGGACTGGGTCTTGGCCGATGCGCGGTTGATCTCGTCACCGATCACGAGGTTCGCGAACACCGGGCCCGGCTTGAACTCGAATTCGCGGCGCACCTGATCGTAGACGGATACACCGGTGATGTCGGTGGGCAGTAGGTCCGGGGTGAACTGGATACGGCTCACCGAGCCGCCGATCGCGCCGGCCAGGGTGCGGGCCAACATAGTCTTGCCCACGCCTGGAACGTCCTCCACGAGCAAGTGACCTCCCGCCAAGAGAACCGTGAGCGCGGTGCGGGTCTCGGTGGGCTTGCCATCGATCACCGAGTTCATGCGGTCCAGAATGGCCTTGGTGTACGTGGAGAACTGCTCCATGGTTCCTCGTCTCGTGAGAAATCGCTGTATCTGTGTGATTTGTTCTTATTCTCTCGCATAGAAACGCGCAGTGGGCCATGTTGAGCGGGCGTGCCTCCCGCGGTGTGCCTCATCGCCCATGCCCGGCGTATCGTGGGCGGGTGATCGAAACGCCTATTGCCACCACGTTGTGGGACACCCACCAGCGCCCCCAGCCCGAACCCGGAACCACTCCTGCCGCCTATCAGGAGCAGTGGTACGAGTTGCCGGATTCTGTGGAGAGCGGCGAAGGAACCGAGCGCCGTGCGCTCACCGACCGCGAAGGTCGACGCCGCAACGTCGAGTTCCCCGCCCTTCCCGAGCCCCTGCCGCATCCGGTCGTGGACAACCACACCCATTTGGACATGCAGGACGGATTGGTCCGGGTGTCCGTGATGGACGCGATGGATGTCGCCCAGGCCGCTTCCGTGCGCGGAGTGGTGCAGGCCGGTTGCGATGTTGAGTCCTCACGATTCGCCGTGGCCACCGCGCAGTCCGTGCCGGGGGTGCTGGCAGCTGTTGCATTGCACCCTAATGAGGCGCCTTCATTGGCTACTGCGGGTTCTTTGGGCGATGCGCTGGCGAAGATCGAGGCACTGGCTTCGGAGGACCGCGTGCGGTGCATCGGAGAGACCGGGTTGGATCACGTACACACCTCCGAAGACGGTTACGCGGCGCAGGAGGAGTCCTTCAAGGCGCACATCGAGTTCGCCAAGAAACACGACCTGGCCATGCAGATCCACGACCGCGAAGCCCACGAGGACGTGGTGCGCGTTCTGCGCGAGGTCGGAGCACCCGAGCGCACCGTGTTCCACTGCTTCTCCGGCGACCCTGAACTGGCGCGGATCTGCAATGAGAACGGTTGGTACATGTCCTTCGCGGGCACGGTGACGTTCAAGAACGCCAAGTCCTTGAAGGCAGCGCTGTTGGAAGCGGACCGTTCTTTGATTCTGACCGAAACGGACGCCCCGTTCCTCACCCCTCACCCGTTCCGCGGCCGACCCAACGCCCCCTACATGGTCAACTACACGGTGCGCGGCATGGCCGAGATCCTCTCCGCGGACCTCGAGGAGCTGTGCCAGCAGATCTGGGCCAACTCCGAGAAGGTGTACGGGCAGTTCTAGGGTCACTGACGGACACGGGCCACATGAGGGCCGCGCGGGTCCATGCCGAGAGTCCGGCCACCCAATCAACGTAGGATGATCCGGTGACCGACCAGAGCTTTGACGGCCCGCTCCTGGGCCCCGCAGAAATTCGAGAGCTGGCCGAGCGTGCGGGGATTCGCCCCACCAAGACGCTCGGTCAGAACTTCGTGATCGACCCGAACACCATTCGGCGGATCGTGGCTACGGCGCATCTCACCTCGGACGAACATGTCCTGGAGGTGGGGCCCGGACTGGGGTCGTTGACGCTGGGTCTGCTGGCGGCGTCGTCGGCGGTGACGGCCGTGGAGATCGATCCGCCGCTCGCGGCGCAACTTCCGGAAACGGTCGAGCGGTTCTATCCCGAGGCCGCCTCGCGCCTGAATGTCGTGCTTGACGACGCCGCTCGCGTTGCCGACCTGCCGGGCGACACCCCGCCGACGGCGCTCGTGGCCAACCTGCCGTACAACGTGGCCGTGCCGGTACTGCTGCACATCCTGGAAACGTTCCCCACCGTGCGCCACGGACTGGTCATGGTGCAGGACGAGGTGGCCGATCGGCTGGCCGCTGGACCCGGATCGCGGGTGTACGGGGTGCCGTCGGTCAAGGCGAATTGGTACGCGGAGGTGTCCAAGGCGGGTGTGATCGGCAAGAACGTGTTCTGGCCGGCACCCAAGATCGCGTCGGGTCTGGTGCGGTTCGAACGCCGTGAAACTCCCGCGGACGAGTCGTTGCGCAAGGAAGTGTTCGCGGTGATCGATGCGGCCTTCGCGCAGCGTCGAAAGACTCTGCGTGCCGCGCTAAGCGGCTGGGCGGGATCCGGCGCGAGGGCGGAAGAGATTCTGCGCGCCGCAGGCATCGAACCGAGTGAGCGCGGCGAGAAGCTGGACGTCACGGCGTTCGCCCGGATCGCGCAGTCCGCATCAAATGTCCCGTGGCCCCAGGCAACAACGCAGGAAACTACGCAGAAACCCACCCAAGCAGAGCCGGAGTTGGAACAGCACACTCCTGCCCGCGAGTCGTCGGCCGAGCCGACCACGGAGAAGTCCGAATGAGCCCCGCCGGACTGCGGGCCTCGGCATCGGCCCCCGCGAAAACTAACTTGGCGCTGCATGTTGGCGACCCCACACCGGACGGGTACCACCCGCTGGAAACCCTGTTCATCGCCGTGGACGTGCGCGAAACCGTGACCGCCTCGATCAATACGCACGTGGCCCGGCGGGGGAGTGGCGTAGCTGTCACGGTGTCCCCGGCGCCCGGCAGCGAGTACGCGGAGATGATCCAGTCCGGTACGGCACGGCTGTCGGACATTCCCCTCGACGATTCGAACCTTGCGGTGCGCGCGGCGCTCGCGGTGTGCGCTGCCCACGGCGGCAATCCGGGGATCGAGCTGCGCATCGACAAGGCGGTTCCCGTGGCCGGTGGCATGGGTGGCGGGTCCGCTGATGCGGCGGCGGCCCTCGTGGCCGTGGATGCCCTGCTGGCCAAGCACCTTGATCAGCCGCGGCTCGGCCACCACCGACTCATGACACTCGGTGCGGATCTGGGGGCCGATGTTCCTTTCATGATCCTCGGCGGCCTGGCCGAGGGCCGGGGTAAGGGGGATGATCTGCGCTCCGTCAATGCAACGAATCAGCTGCATCTCGTCTTCGTGCCCCAGGATCAGGGGCTCTCCACCCCGGCCGTGTTCCGGCAATGGGACTACGCGCATCGCAGCAACGCCCCGCAGGAAACACAGCGCACACCGGACCCCCTGAACCCCGCGCTCGTGAGCGCGGCGGCCGCCGGTGACGCCACCGGGGTGGCGACCTGGGTCCGCAATGATCTCCAATCTCCCGCCATGGAGCTTCTGCCCGAGTTGGCCACGCTGCTCAACCACGGCGTGGACCTCGGTGCGCTCGCGGGCTGGGTCTCCGGATCGGGTCCCACGGCGTGTTTCCTCGCGGAATCCGCTGAGTCCGCCGAGAACCTGGTCAACGGTCTGCGCCGCGAGCACCGACACGCCTTTTCGACCACCGGGCCCGTGGAGGGTGCCCAACTGATCCCCGAGTGGGGCACAATCTAGACCAATGCGCCCGCGCACGCGGACCTTGACGTGAGGAGACAGCATGCCCATCCGTCCCCACCAGGTTCAAGCCGTGCCCAAGCCACTCGTGGAGGGGCTGGAGAAGCTTCGCCAAGACCTCGACATCCCAGAGGACTTTGCGCCCGAGGTGCACGACGCCGCTCGCCACGCCGCGAGCAACCCTCGCCTTCCCGAGGTGGATCGGACCGATCTCGAGTTCGTGACCGTTGACCCTGAGGGGTCTCGGGACCTGGACCAGGCGGTGTTCATCGAGGCCACAGAGACGGGCTTCACCGTCTGGTACGCCATCGCGGATGTTGCCGCGTTCGTGAATCCCGGGGACCCCATTGACGTGGAAGCCCATGTCCGCGGACAGACCCTTTACGGCCCTCACCAGCGCACTCCGCTGCATCCGCCGGAGCTCTCGGAGGACGCGGCGAGTCTGCTCGAGAACGAGACCCGTCCCGCGGTGCTGTGGCAGCTCACCCTGGATGCAACGGGCCATCAAACGGCGCGCACCGTGCAGCGGGCTCTGATCCGCAGCCGCGCACAGCTCACCTATCGCGAGGTTCAGGACGCCCTCGACAACGGCACCGCCTCCGAATCGCTCCAATTTCTCAAAACCGTGGGTCAGCTCCGCGAGCAGATCGAGCACGAACGCGGCGGCGTGAGCCTGCAGATTCCCGAGCAGGAAGTGGAAACTTCCAACGGCGAGTGGCACATCGTGCACCGTTCCGCGCTACCGGTCGAGGGGTGGAACGCCCAGATCTCGCTGCTCACCGGCATGGCCGCGGCGGAGATCATGCTCGAGTCCGGGGTCGGCCTGCTCCGTACCTTGCCACCCGCCGACGACGCTTCGTTGCGTAAGCTTCGCGAGACTGCCAAGGCGCTGCGCATCGAGTGGCCCTCCGAGATGGACTACCCCGAATTCGTGCGCACCCTGGATCCGGAACGCCCCGATCACGCGGCCATGCTGTATTCGTGCACGCTGTTGTTCCGCGGGGCCGGGTATTTGGCCTTCAACGGTGAAACCCCGGAGAACGCCCAACACGCAGCCCTGGCCACGCACTATGCGCACGTGACGGCCCCGCTGCGTCGGCTCGTCGATCGCTATGCGAGCGAAGTGTGCCTGGCAGTGTGCGCCGGAGAACCGGTTCCCGAATGGGTCACGGCTGCCTTGCCGCAGTTGCCCAAGGAGATGGAGTCGTCCAACCGGAAGGCGTCCGCCTACGAGCGCGGCATCGTGAACATGGTGGAGACCTTTATGCTGTCCCCGCACGTGGGTCAAGAATTCACGGGCACTGTGGTCGAAGTCGATGAGGCCGGCGAAAAGGGTCGTTTCATCATCAGGAAACCCGCGGTGGAGGCGGGCATCAAGGGTTCCAATCTGCCGTTCGGACAGGAAATCCAGGTTCGCCTCGTGGAAGCGGATACGGAAAGCGGCCAGTCACGGTTCGAGCTACTGGGAGCAACGGACTCGGTCCCGCCGCACAGCCCCGTTTCATCCGCCGCAGCTAGTGTCGGAAGTACATCCACAACCGAAAGGTAGGCGCGAATGTCCGTCGTCAAAATCAATGCCATCGAGGTTCCCGAAGGTGCCGGTCCCGAACTCGAGAAGCGCTTCGCTGCGCGTAAGCACTCCGTGGATTCCGAGCCGGGCTTCGAAGGCTTCCAGCTGTTGCGTCCTGTCGCGGGGGACAACCGCTACTTCGTGGTGACCACGTGGGCCACCGAGGAAGATTTTGTGGTGTGGCGCGACGGTAACGCTCGTCAGGCTCACGCAGGTCAGGACCGCAAGCCCGTTGCTACCGGAGCCAGCCTGCTCGAGTTCGAGGTCGTCGAGCTCTAACGACCCCGCCGCCCGCTGACCATCACGGGATCAGCGGGCGGTGTTGAACCGGCCGCGGTAGTAGCTGGGCGCCAGGCCGTAGCGCAGGGTGAACGACCGCCGCAGGTTCTCATCGCTGCCGAAACCAGCCAGTCGCGCGGTCTCTGTCACCGTGTGCCCGGCATCCAGCAGCGCCTTGGCCGAGTCCAGGCGCACGTGTTCAATGAATTTCGACGGCGTGAGGTTCAGTTCCGCTTTGAACAACCTGGTCAGGTGGCGCTCACTGACATTTACCAACGCGGCCAGCGATCCCACGGAGTGCTCGGCACCCGGGTCCGATGTCACGGCGTCGACGGCTTTCTGCAAGCCCGGCGTGGACGGGCTCGGCCAGCGTAAGGCGGCCGAGAATTGCGACTGCCCACCCGCGCGCTGCATGTAGACCACCAGCCCACGAGACACGTTGCGCGCGAGTTCCTCGCCGTGATCCGCGTTGACCAGGGCCAGCGCCAGGTCGATCCCGGAGGACACCCCGGCGCTCGTGAACACCGGACCGTCCTGGGTGTAAAGGGCATCCGGAAGCACGTTGATTTCGGGGTGTTCACGGGCCAGCCGATCGGTATGCAGCCAGTGGGTGGTCGCGCGCCGCTCGTTGAGCAGGCCCGCCTTGGCCAGCACGAACGCACCCGTGCACACGCTCGCCACGCGATGGGAACGGTCGGCCAGTTCACGAGCGGTGGCAATTAACTCCTCCGGTATCGGTTGATCCACCAGACATTCGCCGCCCGCCACAACCAGCGTGTCGATCGGGCCACTTTCCACCGCCGACGACGCCGCTTCGGTCACCAGCGGCGTACCCACCGTGGTCAGCACGTTGCCGCCGCCCGGTGAAACGTAGTTCAGTGAGTACTGTGCGCCGTGCAGATTCGCGTCCGCGAAAACCTCGGCGGGGCCGGTCACGTCCAGCATCTTGGCGCCGGGAAAGGCGAGGAAAACGACTCGGTGGTTGTGGGGCATGAACCCAAGTATGTCCGAATTTCAGGGATTGGTGGCGTCATGTCCATGGCTTCACGGAGCAAAAGAAACCAGACTGATGAGTGAACCGATCGAAAAGGAGCATCATCATGACCGAAACCGTTGCAGGCATCTCCGTTCCCGATACCAAGCTCACTCGCGAGATCACCGAGTACGTGCGGGAGAAGGAGAACGACCTCCTGTACCACCACTCCCGCCGTGTGTTCTTCTTCGGCGCGATGCAGGGCCAGGTTCGCAACCTGTCTGTTGATCACGAGTTGCTTTACGCGGGCGCCATGTTCCACGACATGGGTCTGACCGAGGGTTTCATGGACTCCGAGCTGCGCTTCGAGGTGGACGGCGCCAACGCTGTCAAGGAATTCCTGATGGATCACGGTACCTCCGCTCAGCGCGCACACGATGCATGGCTGGCTATCGCCCTGCACACCACCCCGGGTGTTCCCGAGTTCCTGTCGCCGGAGGTCGCTCTGGTGACCGCCGGTGTGGAGACCGACGTGTTGGGCATGGGCTACCACGACCTCAGCGATGAGCAGCGCAAGGCGGTGACCGATCTGCACCCGCGTCCGGACTTCAAGAACCAGATCCTGCAGGCGTTCAACGACGGCAACGTGCACCGCCCGCACTCCACCTTCGGCAACGTCAACGCTGACGTCCTGGAGCACTTCAACCCGGACTTCAAGCGCGACAACTTTGTGGAGATCATCAAGGCCAACCCCTGGAGCGAGTGATCTCCCAGGGCATCGCTGCCTGATGCGATCTAGTTGAGACCGTCCACTTCCTCGAGGAAGTGGACGGTCTCTTTCTCTCAAGGTCTCGCTACTTCAGCTGCTCCAACGCCCCGCGGATCCCCGCAACGTTCGCGGCCATGGAGTCCGCGTCGAACGGCATGGTCAGGAACGTGCACTTGGCACCCAGGGCGGACAACTCGTTCAACTCATCGAAGCCCGTCTGCGCCTGCGTCTCCACGTACTCACGTTCTTCGGCCACGTCATGTGCATTGTCAAAGCGTTCGGTGGTCCCCGCCCACTTGTTGAGCTGGCGGCGCGAACGGTCCACCCCGGCAATCGCGGAGGACAGGATCTCCGGAATCGCCTGCGTCAGTTCGCGAGCCTTGGCCACCCGCGATGCAGTCCGGTTGGCACCTTCCGTCAGAGCGTCACACAGCAGCGGGACCGCGGTGAAGGCCTGCGTGGACTTGCCGTCCAGAAGCTCCAGGGCAAGTCGCCCGACCATGGAATTGTGCAGTCGCAACAGAGCGATGTCCGCGCGCATCTCGTCAATGGCACCCGCCAACTCTGCCAGCTGATCCGGCAGATTCTCGTATCCGGTCAGCGCAGACGCCACACGGTCATCGATGACCTCGGCCAGGTGCCGCAGCGTTTCCTGCAGGGCAGCGGTCTCCTCCGACGACGCCGCTGCGTCACCTCCCGCACCCTGGGGCGAGTTCTCGGTTGCCTCAGGAGCCAACTTGTCCGTGCCCGTGTGGACGGCGTCGCGCAGGTCGCGGACGCGCTGAACGGTCGGAGCGACGTCGTCATTGGCAGCCCGCAATCGAGCGACGAGGGCGCCGTATTCTTCGAGCCGGGAGATCAGGCCCGTGACCTGGCCTTCGATGCTGCGCGTGATGTGAAGAAGCTGTCCCACCGCGCCGGTCGCGTCGGGGCGGTCGGGGAGGAGTGAGGACTGCGCGCTGTGTTCCTGCACCTCGGCAATCAGTAGCTGAGCACACAGATCCGCCACGCCGCTGAATCCCAGGGAACCCACGCGAGCGCCCAGGTCTTCGGCGCCCAGGACGGCTACCTGATGGCGGGAGTTGCCGTCCCGCTGGGCCTTCTCGACGTCCAACGTGGCCTTGTACTGCTCGAACACTACGTCCCACAGGTCCTGGCGAAGCGGCCGGGTGCGTACCGAGAGATAGGAATCGCCCACGGGAACCACGGTGGCGAACACGTCGTAGGTAGCGCCGTCGGCGGCCAGGTTGCGCACGTACGCACAGAACTTGCGGCCAGCCTGGAGCTCGTCCCACATGAACTTGAAGGCGGCCGCGGGCATCTCGGGGTGGCGCAGAATGTTGTGCGGAGCGCCCATGAGCTCGTCCTCGCCGTAGTGGCTGATGCGCACGAACACGTCGTTGGCGTTGGTGATCACGCCCTTCGCATCGGTGGTGGAGAAGAACATCTCCTCAACGCCGAATTCATGGCGCTCATCGGTGAGTTCCGGTCGCTTGGGCGTGTTCTCTGACATATCTCCCCCTGAGATGCGGACGTCGCATGAAAAGACACCGCTGTGTGCCTTTCAGTATCTCAAGGTTACCGGTTGGGAACCGTGGCTTACTCGAGCGCCTCGCCCAACTCCAGCCACCGCATCTCCAGCTCGTCCATCTGTTCCTGAAGCTCGGACTTCTGCGCGGACAGCTTGCCCAGCCCCTCGAAATCGGAGGGATCCGCTGCGGCCATGGTCTCGTCCAGGGCCTCGGCTTCCTTGTTGAGCTTCTGCAGCTTGCGTTCGACGGCGCCCAGTTCCTTCTGCGCGGCGCGCGCCTCGGAGCCGGAGAGCTTGGGCTCGGAAGGCGACCCTGCGGCGCCGTCGGCCCCGGAACCGTTAGAGGAAGCCGCCATCGGGTTGGAGGCACCGGCCGACCCCGCGGCCGATCCCGAATCGGACGAGGCCGAGAGCTTCAAGTACTCCTCGACACCGCCGGGCAGGTGGCGGAACTGGCCGTTGATCACGGCGTACTGCTGGTCGGTCACGCGCTCCAGCAGGTACCGGTCGTGGGAGACCACCAGGAGCGTGCCGGGCCAGGTGTCCAGGAGGTCCTCCATGGCGGCGAGCATGTCCGTGTCCAGGTCGTTGGAGGGCTCACCCAGCAGCTAGATGGCAGATGCAAGAGGAGCACCTGTCTGTCATGGAGACTCGACTACCCACCCGACCACCGGCTTCCGAGATCAAGGCTCTCATATACACGCGAGCCTCGATGGATCGTCACTACCTCATGCGCTCGACCGACGATCAGGAGACGGACTGCCGCGCCTGGTGCGCGCAGCAGACGTGGAATGTCGGCAGGGTCATCACCGATGCCAATCGATCTGCATCGAAGTGGCGCACCCGCGAGCGTGAGGGGTTCGAGGAGGCTCTCCACCTGATCGCCTCCAAGAAGTATGACGCGTTCGTGACGTGGGAGCCCTCCCGCGCCGGACGTGAGCTACTGGCGTACGTGCAACTGCGTGCGGCTTGTCAGGAAGCCGGTGTGCTCTACCTGACGAAGGGCCGGGTCTATGACTTTTCCCGCCATGACGACAGCTTCATGATGGGGCTGGAGTTCCTCACTGCGGAGAAGGACGCCGCGGTGATCCGGGACCGGCAGCTGCGCACTGTGCGGCTCAACGCGCAGAAGGGTCGCCCACACGGTCGGCTCCCCTACGGGTACCGCAGGGTGTATGACGAGCAGACGCGTGCGCTGGTTCGTCAGGAGATCGACCCGGGAAAGGCCTCGATCATCATCACGGCCGTCGATGAGATTCTGGACGGGGTCTCGATCAACAACATCGTGACTCGCCTGAATCGCGCGGGGGTGCCGACCCCGATGAAGCCGACGTCCGACCAGTCGCGAGGTTGGATGAGCTCAACCCTGCGCCAACTCATCAAGAGTCCAACGATTGCGGGCCTGCGCATGTATCAGGGCGAGGTCATCGGTGAAGCGGACTGGCCGGCGATCGTTCCGGTCGAAAAGTGGGAGAAGGTCAACCAGATCCTTGCGGACCGGGCTCGCCGTACTCGGTACGTGGAGGAAGGCAACCATAGTCACCCCAGGTGGCTGCTGTCATTCATTGCCAGGTGCGGCTTCTGTTCGCACCCCTTGGTGCGCATTCATGGTGCCGTGGATCGCAAGCGGACTGGGATGCCTCGAGACAACTACATCTGCGGGAAAGTGGGGTGCCGGAAGGTCAGTATCGACATTCCCTACACGGACGCTTACGTCACCGGCGCACTACTTGGTTGGCTGTCCAAGCCTGAGAGCCTAGCGGTCATTCTGGGCCCGGACGACAACTGGAACGAGCGGGTCCGCGAAGCCCAGGACCATGTCGCAGCACTGCGCAGGCGCCTCGCCGACGCAGCGGGCGAGTATGCACAGGGCCGGATCAGCATGACGATGCTGGCCGATGTCGAGGAACGCCTCAAGCCCGAGATCGAACGTGCCGCGAAAGCCGCCGTTCCCCCGGTCGCCGACAGGCAACTCCTCGCACTGATCCAGACGAAGGATCTGGATGCCGCATGGGAAGCTCTCGACCTGGTCGAGAAGCGCCGCATGCTCAAGATGCTGCTCGACATCCGGATCGAGAAGGCCAAGACCATGGGCGGCCGCTTTGATCCGGCACGGATCAAGATCACTCCTCGGTTCTCGGTTCCCGAGACATATCAATGGAGGCGACCAGAATCGTCCTGACCGCTGCGCCCTGACGGTCAGTCGGCGGTAGGAACGACGCGCCGAGCTCTCGCCCCAGCTCCTGGAGCCGCGAGAGCTCGGCGCTCGTCTGCTGAGCTGCGGTACTCATCGCAGTTCCCCGGTGCGCGGATCGGCGCCTGCGAAGAAGGCGTCCTCGGCGGCGCGGCGTTCGGCGACTCGTGCGGCGACGTACTCGACGAAGTCGGCATCGCGGTCGGCGACGAACACGTCCTCGACCGGGTCGGCGGGGTCCTCGCCGGGCCAGGTCGTCTGCCTGGTTGGCCGGTCGCGGTCCAGGCGGGTACCGGAGGCGGCGACCCATTCGCGCAGCCTGGCGCGGGCGTCGGCGAAGTCGCGATGCCACCCGAACGGGGCACTGCCGTTCTGCTCGGGGTGGTAGGCACACAGCCAGTGCAGATGCAGCGCTGAGAGCTCCCAGACGAGTTCGTCGTGGCGGTGCCAGAACGGTGGGATGACGCTGGCGGGCAGCCCGTAGGTGCGGCGTGTCGTCTCGACCCACCGGTTCAGGGCGTACCACTCCTTTTCGAGTTCGTCGGCGCGCAGCAGGTACCAGTTCACTGGGTGCGGCGGGCCGGGGTCCTCCTCGTCCTCGTCTTCGAGCATCCCCTCGTCGTCGAGGTCGAGCTCGTCCTCGGGCAGCTCCTCCACGGCGGGCTCACCGGGGGTCTCGTGGTCGCGGTCGTCGGTCATGATCGGGACTCCTCGGTGCTCACAGGCCCATGTCCGGCGACTGCCGGTCGGGCCGGTACTCGGGCGCGGCGAACGCGGCAGGCGTCTGCTGCTGCGCCACCTGCCGTTCCGGCTGCTCGGGAACACCGGAACCGGCGGACTGCTGGGCTGCGTCACGTTCGACGGTGGGTCGCTGGGCCTGTTCGCGGCGCGGGGTGCGGTCGACCTCGTAGGTGGTGCGGGCCATGTCGTGACCGAGCGCGGTCGCGACGAACCGCTGCTTCGTCTCGCCGGTGCTCTTGGACTGGTAGTCCTCCATGCGCCCCTCGGCGATGAAGAAGTCGTTCTTGGCGAGTTGCTTGTAGGCGCGCACGGCGACGCCCTTGTAGGCGACGAGGTCGTGGTAGGTGTTCGGCAGACGGGTGTAGGTGCCGTCGTCCTCGTAGTCCCAATGACGCTGCTCGACCTTCGCGTAGAACGCCGCTTTGCCCTTCTGAGTGGTGCCCAGCGTCGGCTCGGACTTGATGCGTCCCTTGAAGGACTCGCGGACATCCGCGCCCTGCTCGGGCTGGGTCTCGGGGCCGGTTCCTGGGTTCTCGTGCTCGGCCATCGTGCTGCTCCTGTCTTCCTGATGCGGCCACCTGTCGTGGCGGCCGTCGTGACAGGCAGGTGCACACGAGCTGTCCCGGACCTACCGAGGCGGGTCGGGGCGGCGCAGCAGCGCCTCGATCTCGGCCCGGTCGGTCTTGAGCTGGTCGGCGTCGGCGCGAGCGGGCCAGGCGCGCAGATCGGTGACGATCGGCGGGGCCGCACGCAGCAGGGTCACCGCGGTGCCGAACGGGAGGGTCCGCAACCGGTCGGGCGGGAAGATCGCGACCCTGCGCACGGAGCGCTGGTTCTGGCGAGTGCCGTGATCACCGAGGGTGATCGAGTCGGTGTACTCATCACGTTCACCGATCAACGTGGACAGGTCTTGAAGGTCTTTGCTGTTCGAAGCCCCGCCGAGAAGAATCTTCACGATGGAGGCGTCCCAGATCGCGCCGGCCTGGTTCTCCGACCACTTGTCGCGCGCCTGCGCGAGAGACTGGAGCACGGGCAAACAGGTGATTCCGGTGCCACCGCCCTCGGCCATCAGCGTCGGCAACGACGGCAGCGGGGCGAGGTTGCCGATCTCATCCAACGCCAGCAGCAGTGGCGGGTCGAGACGGGCTCCGGGTGAGCGTGCCGCGATCCGCCGGGCGGTCTCCACGAGATCCTCCACCAACGCGGCGACCAGTGCTGCGGAGGCTCCGGCTCCAGCACCGGTCGCGAGGAGGAACAGGGTGCCCCGATCACGGATGAACGCTTCGGGGTCGAACTCCTCCCCGGGGCCGGGGCTGACGGCATCGAGCACCCGCGGGTCAGCGAGAGCACCGAGGGCCAGAGAGACGCCCTGCCAGATCGAATCGCGGGTCCTGGGGTCGGCGTCGATCATGGATTCCAGCGAGTCCGCCCACCCCGTGGCCGCGTCCGGGCTGTTGGTGAGGATCGCGACGGCCTCCGCCGCAGCCGAGGGGTCCAGGGTCCAGCGGAACAGCTCCGCCGGGGAACGCCCATCAAGAGCAGCGGCGTGCAGCAGAGCCTGCAGCGCAGTCCTCGTCTTGCCTTCCCAGAATCCGCCAGACTCCACCCCGCCGGCAGACAGGCCGGTGGCCGAGGCGAGGCCGGTAGCGCGGATCATCGCGGTGAGAGGGTCGGCGCAGCCACGCACGGGCGACCAGCGCATCCCCGCCGGGACGCCCTCGGCCAGGTGCTGGGGGTCGAACACTGCGACCGGGCCGTGCTTCTCTCTCGCGCGCAGGGTCGCGGTGAGGTTGTCCGGGCGGGTTCTGGTGGCGATCACCGCCCCCGGCGCGTCGAGGATCGCGGGGATTACCACGTGCAGGCCCTTGCCGGAGCGGGGTGGTCCGATGAGCAGGATCGAGTCCTCGACGCTGGCCCACACCTCCCGGCCCCGGCACATCCCGAGTCGGTAGCCGACATCCGCCGGGGTCGGCTTGGAGAGAGAGGGTCGCAAGTTCCCGGCGCGGGTGAGCAGCGCCGTAGGTGAGGCGACCGTGGCCACCTCGTGGCGGGTCGCGACTCCGGCGGTTGTGTGCGGGTCGACCTCGGTCTTGCGGGCGTGACGGCGCAGCCGCGTCCACACCCAGCAGCCGCCGGCGACCAGCCCGGCCAGCAGCACGACGGTCACGGCCCAGTAGGCGACCGCGCTCATCCCTGGCGCGTCGAGCGCGGCGGCAGGATCACCGGGCCGGAACAGCACCGAGATGCCGGAGGCGGGCCCAGCGGCGGGCTGGTCGGTGCCGGTGAGGAACGCGGCCACCGATCCGGCGCCGCGCAGGATCAGGGCGAGGCCGAACAGTCCGACCAGCCCGATCATCGCGGCGTTGGTCAGCTCGTCGCCGAAGCTGCCGCTCTGGCGGCCCTGCGGGACGCTCATCGCAGCCTGCGCGCCACGACCGTGCCGGAGACGCGCCCGACCAGCAGCACCTCTCCGGCATCCCCGACCCGTCGCGGATCGAGCAGCCCCCGTGCAGTGCCGTCGCCGGCCGCGTCGGTGTCGGAGACGAGCACGGTGCAGGCGATGTCCTCCCCGGCGACGAACCCCTCCCCGGTGACCTCGATCAGCGCCGGCACCGCCTTGGGCCGTCTCGTCTTTGGGGCCGGCTCGGGTGCAGGGTCGGCGCGGCGTGGTTGTGCGGCGACGAGTTCGGTGAAGCTCGTGCCGTCGGCCTCGTGCACCTCCACCCGCACCGGCACCGCACGCTCCTGGCTGGCGTGGTCGATGATCTGCGGGAACGCGGCCCGCGACCACGGCCGCTGGTCGTCGTCGGGCGGATACACGGTGCCGTCGATCATCACGGTCATCGACCCGTCGGCGTGGATATCGAGGATCACGGTGCGCATCGACACCGGCACCGGCTCAGGGAGATTCGCATGTCGTCTCATGCCGGCCAGGTGCACAATCCCGTACCCGCACCGTTCATCCTGGCTGCTGCTGGCGCAGCTGCCGGGCCTCGTCCAGCACACGACGGCAGGGTTCCCTCACCCATACCCGCTGTTAGTATCTGCGTATGGATGCAGATAAGCAGATGTGCGGCATGGATCCCGCGTCGGAATACGTCGATCTCGCCGCGGAGGTCTTGGGACTGTTGTCCGATCCGACGCGGATCAGGATCGTGCTGGCCCTGCGCCAGGCCGACGAGTTGCCGGTGAACGCGCTGGCGGAACTGGTCGGGAAGAAGCCCTCGGGGGTGTCGCAGCATCTGGCCCGACTACGGATGGCGCGGATGGTCACGACCCGGCAGGAGGGCACGAGCGTGCTCTACCGCCTCACCGACGAACACGCGGTCGCCCTGGTGGTCGAGGCGATCAAGCAGGCCGAGCACGCGGTCGCGAACGGGCAGATCCCGCCCCACCACCACGCACCCCGGCAGTAGTAGCCCGTTCGTCGCACAAACTCTCGTTCGTTAGGCCTCGTCTCATGCTTGCTGTCCTGCGCAATCCCACCTACGCGAAACTGTTCAGCGCGCAGGTCATCGCGCTGCTGGGCACGGGCCTGCTCACCGTCGCGCTCGGACTGCTCGCCTTCGAAATCGCCGGCGGCGACGCCGGCGTGGTGATGGGTGTGGCGATGACGATCAAGATGGTGGCCTACGTCGCCGTCTCCCCCCTCACGACGGCACTCACCACCCGTCTCAAGAGAAAGCCACTACTCATCGGGACCGATCTCATCCGGGCTGGGGTCGCGCTCTCGCTGCCGTTCGTGACCGAGGTGTGGCAGATCTATGTGCTGATCTTCCTGTTGCAGTCCGCATCGGCGACGTTCACGCCCGCGTTTCAGGCCGTGATCCCGTCCGTGCTCCCGGACGAGGGACAGTACACACGTGCCCTGTCGCTGTCGCGGCTCGCCTACGACTTGGAGTCGCTGGTGAGCCCGATGCTCGCCGCCGCCTTACTGACGGTCGTCAGCTTCCACAATCTCTTCGCTGGCACCGTGGTCGGGTTCCTTGCCTCTGCGACCCTGGTGCTTGTCTCCCGCTTTCCTCGCTTCGAGGCTCCCGCTCCGGCGCCGTTCTTCGATCGCCTCACCCGCGGCGCCCGTGCGTTCTGGGCCAGCCGGGAGCTGCAGGGCCTGATGGCGCTGAACCTCGTCGTGGCGACGACCACGGCGATGGTGATCGTCAACACCACTGTCCTCGTCCTGGGCGATCTGGGCCGCACCCAGTCCGATGCTGCGCTCCTGCTCGCCGCCTACGGAGGCGGCTCCATGATCGTGGCCCTGACCATGCCCAAGCTCTTGGAAGCCGTCTCGGACCGGCGAGTCATGCTCACCGGCGGCATCGCCCTGCCCGTCCTTCTCCTGGCCGGAGCCGGGGTGCTCGCCTGGACCGATGGCACGCCCCAGTGGGTCGGGCTGCTGAGCGTGTGGGCGCTGATGGGGGCGGCAACCTCCACGATCCTCACCCCCTCCGCCAGGCTGCTGCGGCGAGGCAGCACGGAAGAGAATCGGGCCGCGGTGTTCGCCGCGCAGTTCTCCCTGTCCCACGCCTGCTTCCTCATCACGTACCCCCTCGCCGGTGTTCTCGGCGCCGCTATCGGCCTTCCCGCCGTGGCTCTCGTCCTCGTCGGTATCGGCATTCTCGGCGCGGTCCTCGCCACCACTGCTTGGAGCGCTACGTCCCGCACTCTCGTGCAAGCTCACAAGCGATGAGCACAGGGAGCGCTCATGCCCTCCACGACCGCTTCGACAAAGATCGATCCGATCGCTCGTACGGTTGCATCTGTAACGAACATGCGACCCCACAGTCAAGGTCAGAACGTCTGGAGATCCGCGGAATCACGCGGATTCTTACCCTACGCGGGGTTGGTTTTTTCCGGGATCGGACATGCGGCTGGTGGTGTCGAAGAGCTCGTACTCGGCCGGGTGGAGCTGGTGCTGGACGACGAAGGAGCGTTCCTTGATCCGCCACAGCCCTTGTCCGGTGCCCAGCGTCGGCAGCAGCTCGCGCTCGGTGCCGGTCAGTCCAAGGGTCTTCGCGGTCGTGCCCAGCTGGTCGGATTCCTGCCGGTAGATGATGCGGGACTCCGCATTGGCGAGCAGGGAGTTCGCGAGCGAGCGCATGGCCGAGCCCTGGTCGCCGACGTTTTCCAGGTCGGTGAGCTTGTGGAAGATGAGCATGTTGCTGATCCCGTACGCCCTCGCCAGCCGCCAGTGCGCATCCATGCGCTTGAGCAACGCGGGTTCGGACATGAGGCGCCAGGCTTCGTCGTAGATGCACCAGCGCTGCCCGCCGTTCGGGTCCAGCAGCGCCGATTCCATCCACGCGCTGGAGCACGTCATCAACACCGACACCAGCGTGGAGTTCTCGGTGACTCGCGACAGGTCCAGGGACACCATCGGCAGGGTCGGGTCGAACACCTCCGTCGACGGGCCGTCGAACAGGCCGGAGAGGTCCCCAGCCACCAGTCGTCGCAGCGCGTGTCCGACCATGCGGCCGTCCTCGGCCAGCCGCCCGTCAGGGTCGTGGGAGGGAGACAGGAGGTGGTCGACGATCATCGGCAGGATCGGCACCTCGTTCTCCCGTACCGTTTCGGCGAGGGCGGTGTCGATCGCGGTGTGCTCCAGCGGCGACATGGGCCTGGCCAGCACGGTCTCGGTGAGCGCGCCGATCAGGTCGCGGCGGCGGGAGGCGACCGTCGTCTCCCACTCCGCATCGCTGAGCCCGGAGGGGCGGTAGCCCTCGTCGAGGGGGTTGAGGCGGGTGGGCAGGCCGTGGCCGAGCTGGATCGCCCGCCCGCCGACGGCGCGGGCGATCTCAGTGTGCTCGCCTTTCGGGTCACCGGGAACGTAGACCCGCCGCCCGAACGGCAGGCTGCGCGTGTACAGGCTCTTGGCGAGGGAGGATTTGCCGCTGCCGACGATCCCTGCGACCACGACGTTCGGGGCGGTGATGACCCCGGTCTGATACAGCACCCACGGGTCGTAGACGAACGAGCCCCCGGAGTAGAGGTCCTGGCCGACGAACACGCCCGCCGAGCCCAGGCCGCCCTCGGCGAGGAACGGGTACTGGGCCGACAGGGTCGCGGAGGTGTCCTGGTGGCGGGGCAGCCGGAACCGGCCCGGCGTCCGCAACGTTTGCTTGCCGGGCTCCCCGGCGGCGGGCAAATACCGAGTGGCCTTGCGCTCGGCCCGCTCGACCTCGGCCTTGGCTTTCGCTTCCGCGACCTCGCGGCGACGCTGCTCGGCCTGCAACCGGGCCGCGGCCTGGCGGCGCTGCGCCCGCAGCCGTCGCCGCTCGGTGGCCGGGGCGACCAGCACGGAGGTATGTAGGCGTTCCTTCTCGCTCACAGTCCCAACCCCCGCCCCTGACCTCTGCTGGACCCGGCGGGGTGCGGGTCGAACCACGACCCTGCCGGCTGCGCGACCCGCGCCTGCCTCCCCGCGCGCAGGGAACGCCGCGTCGTGTGCTTCGGAACGGTGGTGGGGTGTTCGATGGCGGTGACGGCACCGGTCAGGCGGGTCGTGGTCTCCTCCAGTGCGGTGCCGGCCTGATGGAGCTCGTCACCGATCTGCAGCCCGGTATCCCGTGCGAGGGCCGGGGCGCCGGGGAGGGTGTGGGCGACGGCGATCCGGTCGATCGCCTCCCGCATCGCCGTGGCCGCATCGCGCAGGTCGCCCAGCAGTGTGGCGGTGCCGGGACCCGTGGCCTGCAGTTCACTGTCCGCGGCGAGGTGGCGCAGGTTGCGGGCGGCCTCGGTGGCGAACGCGGCGGGATAGTAGACGGCGGACATGATGGCCTCCCAGGCACGAGAACGACGGGGATGTGGTGCAGGTGCACCCCACCCGCCCGGTCACGGACATGCCGGTGCCGCCGACCCCACAGGGCGGCGGCACCACGGGAGGTAGTCGGGTCAGAGGCCGAGGCCGCGGTCACGCTTGACCGCCGCGACGCCCGGATGCTCGAACCAGGACCCCTCGCTCACCGGCCCACGCCCGGCGGCACTGCCCGCTTCTCGTCCGGTGGCGCGTACCCCGCGATCAGAGAGCGCCGCAGCGGCAGCACCCGCCGCGCCCATCGCAGTCCCGGCCGAGGCGGCACCGCCGGCACTGCCCATGTCGGGGTCCATGGTCGGTGCGGGGGTGTCGGTGTCGAGGCTGTCCTCGGGCGCGATCTGGTGGTGGCGGTAGAGGGCGACGTGGCCGAGGTCCGGGTTGTAGGTCAGCGTGTACTCTCCCGTGCGTGCTTCCTTGTCCAGCGCCCCGATCGGTGGGGTGTCGTAGACGTAGCCGTTGAGCATGGCCGCGTCCGTGGTCTCCTCGCCGTAGTCGAAGCCGGCCAGGTGCTCGATCGCGGCGTCCGGGCCGTCACAGTCGATCAGCCACAGCACCGCATCGGCTTCACCGCCCTGGAGGAAGACGATGTTCACCCACCGCGACACCGGCCCCTGAACCCTGGTCATCTCCGTCTCGGCGGGTGCGGGCGGGGCGGGGTGCCAGGCGATGCGACCGGCAGCCTGCGAGGCACGGTTAAGCCCCTCCTCGACACGGTCCAGGGCGGCAGCGGCCTCGGAGAGCTCCCCGGCGGCCAGGCGGGCATCACGGATACCGGCGGCGGGGTCTCCGGCATCGTCGAAGGCGCGCCCGTCATGGCGGGCGTGGCGGGTGGCGAGCTGCTGGATCGACTGCTGCATCGAGCGCACCCCGGCCAGCAGGTCCCCAATCACCCCGTAGGCGTCCTCGGGGTGGGTGAAGTCGCGGCTGGCGTGCGCCAGGCCGCGCAGCGCCTGCGATGCCTCCTCGGCGTCGGCGACGGGATCGTAGAATGTAGGCACGGTTCCTCCCCTTGACTGTGGTGATCGAGAGGTACGCATTCAGAGCACGAACCAGCCGGAGGAGCACATGAGCGGTGAGGATAGGGCCAGCGATCAGCTCGCAGCGAGGCACACTCAGACCCTGCGACTGTTCAAACGCCGAGCGGAAGAGCTCTTCTCGTGCGAGCTCGCACGTCGTGACGATGCGATGAACCTGGGGCAACAGCTGCACATGAACTTCGTTGTCGATCAAGCCACAGGCCAGTCGTCTCTGGCAGGCATTCGCCAGGTCATTCCTCCCAAAGAGCAGGTGGCTTACGCACTCACACTGATCCGTCCACTCACGCTCACGAAGAAGGGCGACCGGCTCGCATGGGTAACGGTTCTTGCCGCGTTGGAGTACTTTCGGCCGGCGGACGCCACCAATGTCTCTGAGCATTTGACACAGTTGCGTGAGAACTGGGCGCAGTACCCGCCTCGCCGAATGCGGATTATGCAGGCCCCGATCGACCCAGAAGCAGCCGGGGTTCGTGTCAATGCCTGGGACAACGAGATCGCACGTATGTTCCTCTACGGTGACCTCGTCCATGGCGATGACAACGCCGAATTGCTGGACGCGCTCGGAGATGATCAGGTTGTCTTCTCCGCCGGTGCGATGGCGTCGGACGGCTTCATGTTGGTGAACAACACGTATCAGGTCATGCACTGGCTCCGACCAGATATCGCCCCAAACGACGCGCACTTCTCCCAACTCCTAGCACAGGAGAAGCCCCCGAAGGACAACTGAGCCGGCTCATACGGGCCGGGTCAGGGGCAAGGCCGCGGCTGTGAACGCGGCGGCCTGCTGGCCGACGAGGCGGCGGGTTTCGCAGGAGGCCTGGATGGCGGCCTGCTCGACCGCGGCGACCGCGGCGTCCAGTTCCTCGATGGTGGGCGCCGAGACGGCGACCAGACCGGTCACGCGCAGCACGCCGTGCCCGGCGGTGAGGTCAGCTTCCTGCTGGAGCACGTCGGTGTATTCGGCGGTCTGGGCGGCGTCCTCGATCTGTCCGATCCGGCGGCGCTGCGCGGCATCGGAGATGTGCTCGACCTTCTTCTTGCGGATGTCACGGGCAGCCTGATCGGTGCGCAGCGGGGTGTAGAGCAGCGACAGGGATCGCCCGATCCCTGAGGAGAGCACCAGCGGGGCGAGGAACCCCGGATACACCATCGAGCGGGGCCACTCGCTGATCCAGAGCACGACGTGGTAGCCGGTATCGGTGCGCAGCCTCGTCCAGGTCTCGGTCACCGCGACCGGGCCGGCGGTGGCCAGCGACTGGCCGATCTCCCCGTGCCGCTCCAGGGTCGCGGCGACGGCCGGGTCGTAGGCGCTGCGCAGGATCACGGCGATCTGCCCCGGGCTCAGCCACCCGGCAGGGGTCAGGTCCGCCGAGCGCAGCGCCGCGGTCAGTGTGCTCATCTCCTGGCGCAGCACCGCGGCCGCGCCCCGCAGCCCGCCGCCGGCGGTCCGGATCTGCCGGGCCGCCGTCTTCATATCCAGGCTGAGGCTGATCGTGGTGGCGTGACGCTCCCCGGCGGGCCCGGCGCGCTCGATCAGCTCGGCATACGTCCTCGATGCGAAGGAGTCGTCCTGGCTGCCGTGGGCGGCCCACCATTCGGCCAGGCCCGTGCCCGAGTCCGGCAGGGTGCGCTCCAGCACCTGCACGGTCGCGATCCGCCCGGACCGGCAGACGCTGGCCAGCACCCGCCCCCAGGAGGAGACCCGGCGGGCCTGCTCGCCGGGATCGAGGAGCACGAACGCGGGATGGCGGATCTCGCACACCACCGTCAGCGTCGCCTGGTGAGGGTCGTGGATCATGCCCGCCCCGCTCTGCGGGTCGACGTGCTCGCGCAGCCGCGCCATGTCACCGGGCAGCGCGAGCGTGCCCGCCGGCCTCGGAGCGACGATGCGGCGCCGGTAGGCCAACTGTCCGCCGGTGGTCCGCCACAGCCACCAGGCGGCCACGGGCACCCATTCCACGACCGGGCGCCCGGCGACGGGCATCCAGGTCAGCACGATCGAGGACACCCAGATCGGGGCGGTGTAGGCGATGAGCATCCCGCCGGCGTAGAACGCGCCCACCAGGGACAGCACTCCGACGGCGAGGGTCGCCAGCTGGGTCGCGGACAATCCCAGCAAGATGCCGCGGCGAGTCAATCTGCTGAATTTCACCGGCACCAGGTCGGTGCCCGTACGCGCTTCTTCGGCGCTGTGCTTGTTGCTCACGAGGATCACTCCTTCCCACCGGTCGGCGGCTTACTGGGCCCGTCGTCGGGCTTCGGGCCGGTCGGCAGGTTCGGCTGCGGGGTGCTGCGCGGCGGTGCCTGCGCGCCCGGCCCACTCCCACCGCTCTCACCGTTCCCGCTGGTGTTGGTGTTGCCGGTGTTCTGGTTGGCGCCGTCGGTGGCGGCCTCGGCCTGGGCGCCGATCTGCTTGCCGGCCTCGGGGCCGGCCGTCGCGGCCTTCTTCGCGACCTCTGCGCCGATGACCACCGCCGCGACCGGTCCCGCGGCAGCTCCCGCACCGGCCGCCGAACCGCCGGCGCCCGCACCGCCCGCACCTGCTCCGGCATCTGCTCCGCCGCCTGGTGGTGGCGGCGTGCCCCCACCGCCGCCGCCACCGCCGGGTGGGTTTCCGCCTCCGGGTGGGGGCGGTTCGTCACCCCCGCCCCCACCTCCTCCGCCGCCGTTGCCGTTGGTGTCGAGGATCTTCTTCGGACCTTCGCCTTGCGGTGTGCCGGGCACCGGGACGGGTCGGTTCATGGCGTTCTTGGCTTCTTGTTCCGATCCCATGGTGTTGTAGAGGTCGAAGCCGAGGAACGCGATGACCCGGTAGACCATGTAGGGGGCGAAGGCGGCGATCGCGAGCATGACGATGCCGGTGATTGGCTCGGTGATCGCCGTCAGGTCCGCCTCGATGGGGGTTGCCATCTGGGTGATCGCGATGAGGAACACCACCACGAGCACCAGCTTGGAGATGATGAGGGCGAGTACGAACGCCGCCCACTTCCCGATCCACCCGCGGGTGGCATCCCACGCCGCACCAGCGAACGCGAGCGGGGCGAGCACGATCGCGATCAGCAGCAGAGCCTTGCGGATCAGCAGCGAGAACCACACGATCGCGACCGCGGCGACCATGAGCCCGCCGAGGAAGATCGTCACGATCGCCCCGACACCGGGGGCGGAGATGTTGATGGCGGTCAGTCCGGCGGCCAGCAGGATGATCTTGTCGCCCATCGTGGCCGTGGTCTCGCCGGCGGCTTGGATGATCCCGATGGTCAACTGGTCGGTGATCTCCAGCGCGAGCGCGGCCAGGGTGATGACCACGAAGGAGCCGAGCACGGCCTTGCCGGCCCCGAGGGCGGCGCGGGACAGCGCGGTGGGGTCGCGGCGGATCAGGCCGAGGATGAGCTGGAAGCAGAAGAAGATCAGCACGATGAACACGCCGATCCCGAACAGCAGGTTGTACACCGACACGTACCCCTCTTGGGTGACGTCGACCAGCGTGGTCGTGTCAAACACTGTCCACATGGCCTCGATCAGCCAGCCCGCCGCCCCGCCGACGGCCTGCGCGAACCAGTCGAACGGGGCGGCGATCAGCGACGCGGCCGCTTCACCGGCGGAGTCGCAGACCGTGGAGATGACGGGAACATCGCACAGCGCCATCACAGACCTCCCTCACACAGATAGGCGGGTTCAGACGGCCTGGCCGACGCCCCAGAAGAAATTGATCAGCGTGACCGCGGCACCGCAGATCACCGCCGCACCGCAGGAGATCAAGACGCCGATCTTGCCGCGGCCGGCCAGGTGGGGGTTGCTGGAGTTGGAGCCGAAGCCCCACACGATCGCCGAGACGATCAGCGCGAGGACGGACAGGATGAGGCCGACGGTCATGACGGCACCGACGATGGTGCGCAGCTGGTCGATGCCGGGCAGCCCCGAGTCGTTGGGGTCGATGTCGATCTGCATCGGGAGCATCGCCAAGCGGGCGAGGGTCCAGGTGGCGAGGGTCGTGATGGTCATGGCAGGGCGCTCCTTCGACAGATGAGACAGAGGTGTTCTCTCGACCAGGTGCACCCGACCCCGCCAGACACGCAGCAGCGCCCGCCCCCACAAGACCGGGGGCGGGCGCAGCAGCTTCAGCGCAGGGGTTCAGAGTTGTTGGCCGATGCCGATCAACCAGTTCATCCACGTGACCCCGGCGCCGGCGAGGATCGCCGCCCCGAGGGCGACGAGCACGCCGGTGCGGGCCTTGCCGGCGGCGGCGTAGTTCCCGGACGCAGACGCGATCGCCCAGACGATGCCGGAAATAATGAGCATCAGCACCGCGATGATGAGCACGAACGTCAACAGGGCGCCGATGACCTCTTCCAGGTCGCCGATGCCGCCCAGGCCCTCGAAATCGGGGAACACGTCCATCAGGCCCCACCACCCGAATCGGCGAGGGTGACGTGGAGGTGGTCTTGATGCCTCGTGGTGATATCGGTGCCGCGCGTGTAGTCGCGCCAGCCCTCGTCGTCACGGGCGAGGGACCAGATCTTGTCCTGCCAGATGAGGTAGTCGACTCCGAGGGTCTCGGCGTGGTCTTTCATCCAGTTCGTGACTTCCCAGCCCGCCTCGATCTGCGCGGGCGTGGGCATCTGCCCGATGGCGTTGCCGAACGCGATATCGCAGGCCCGACCCAGCGGGTGCTCCGAGACCGTGCCCGGCCGTGGCGAGTAGCACGACCAGGTCGTCTCGGGGAACGCCGCGATCGTCTGCTGATACAGGTGCAGGGTGCGGCGGGTGATCTGCCCGTTACTGGTCGGGTCGTCGACCAGCTCATCCGGGTCACCGGCCGGGGCAGGGTCAGGCTCCCCACCAGGCCCATTGCTGTCGGGGTCGCAGTCGCCGGCCGGTGGGCCGGTCTCGGCCTCGGGCAGGTCCGCGGCGTCGTGGGCGTTCAGCCAGGCGGCGGGGTCGGTGTGCTCACCGCCGGTGCCCCCGACATAGACCTCAAGGTGCAGGTGCGGGCCGGTGGACTGGCCCGAGGAGCCGACGTCGGCGATGTGCTGCCCGGCCCGCACCCTATCGCCGGCCTCGACGTGGATGCCGTCGGCCCAGGAATGGATGTACCCGGTGGCGACCTGCTCGCCGCCGACCTGATGTTCGATGACGACCTTCCCGCCCCACGCATCGGTGTACTCGGCGACGGTGACCGTGCCGTCGGCGGCGGCGAGGATGGGCGTGCCGTCCGGGGCGGCGAAGTCGCTGCCGGTGTGGAAGGACTGCTCCCCGGTGATCGGGTGGGTGCGCGGCCCGTACGGGTCGGTCGCCGTCCACGTGCCCTCGGGCAGAGGGAACACCACCCGCGAAGACTCCGCCGCCCCGGCCACAGCAGGCACCACACCAGGGTCAGTTTCGACGTTCGTGCCTGTGGTGCCGAGGAGGGTGTCGAGGATCGTGACGGCGACGGGGCTGTAGTTCTCGTACCGGTCGGGGAACGCCGAGACCTCCACGGCTTGGGCGGCCTCGCCTTTGCCCATGTCTTGCCAGCCGGGGATGTCCAGCAGCCCGCGCGGCGAGGGATGGTTCGGGCCGTCCGGGCCGCCGAAGAACGCTCGCGCCTGATACTCGGGGGCCATCAGCTCTGGGACCGACCCCCACCCGGCCTGCGGGCGCATCTGGAACAACCCCAGGCTGTCGTTGTCGCTGCCATCGCCATCGTTCGGGTAGTCCGCTGACTCCGGGTAGACGCTCGTGTTCGACAGCTGCCGCAGGGTCGACTCGGTCAGTGCGGCCATCAGCGCGATCTGGAGTCCGTCACGGTTCACGCCCTCGACGCCGGAGCCGGTCTCGATGATCGTGGCCGCGTGCGTGAGTTGCTTCTTGTTCAGCGTGAACGACTCCCCATCGCGCGTTTCGACGGCGAGCTCGTCGGGCACCTCGCCGACTTGCAGTCCGCCGCCGGGCACGGTGCAGGCCCAGGTCGCGGCGGGGTTCATCAGCAGCCCGATCCCGACCATCGACAGGAACGGTGCTACCAGCGCCAGTGCGAGCAGTCCGATAGCGAGCTTCTTGAGCACCACGCCCCTCCTTTCTCCCCAGACCTCTCGGGTCAGCGCAGGGGGTTGTCCAGCTCGGACAGCCGCAGCAGATGACAGGTGTCGTAGGCGGGCTCGCAGACCACGAACACGGTGAACGCCACCTCGTGCGCGGAGTCGACGGGTTCGTCGTTCAACACCCCGGCACGGTGGCGGACGCCTTCGATCGTGATCGCCGTCGTCCCCTCCACCAGCTGCCCCGGCTGCGCCTGCTCCTGCGCGGTCGCCCACGCTCCGGGCACGAACGCATCGGTGATCTCCAGGTGCTGGGTGGTGGCGTACTGGCGCAGCTCGACCCATGCCTCCCGCGTGGGCAGATAGGCGGCGATATCGGAGGCGAGGCCGGCCTGCTCGGTGCCGGTCGGGTCGGCGACCTCCATCAGCACGCTCGTGTAGTCCAGCGGCATCAGCCCCGACCCGGTATCCCAGGCGAACACCGCCGTCGCGACGTTGCGGGCGAACTCCTCCGGGTCCCCGGACCCGACCACCGCAGCGATCCGCCCCGGCCGTGGCGTGCCGGACTCGACCGGACTCGACGACGCGCCCGGCTCGGGGTCACGGTCGTGGGGTGGGCTGGTGTCGGGGCCGAGGATCAGGCCGTAGATCCCGATGCCGGCCAGGAGCACGATCACCAGGCCGGCGGCGAGCAGGACGATCAGGCGGGTGCGCGGGCGGGAGTCAGCGAAAGTCTTCATGCCGCCCAGGTGCACGCACCCGGTCACAGAGCACGCAGATGCTGCCGAGAGACGCTCTCGCCTGATTCGGCATCAGCGCCGGGGCCGGTGTCCTCGTCGGTGCGGGGCTCCTCGGTTGTCGTCTCGACGTCGTGGCCGGTGGTGTCGAGGGAGATGCGCAGGCGGGCGGCGAAGGCGCTGGTGCCGTCGGCGACGTCGAGGAAGATGCCGGCCTGCTCCTCGGTGAGGTCGCGGGCGAGCTCGTCCACGTCGTAGTGGGTCCACCATTCCGCCAGGGAGGTCCAGGTCTGCACGAACGCCGTCACCGGCCACCGCCCCGGCACCACCGCCGGCCGGGCCGAGGTGTGCGTGCGGGGCTTGGTGCGTCCAGCGGCGGTGACACGGGCGACGGCCTCTTGGGCCATCGCGCGCAGCGACGCCTGGCGAGAGGCGTCCGCTTGCTCGACCTGGCCGCGCAGGCGCTGATAGGCGGGGTCGACCGGCCCGCCGGCCTCGATCCCCGCCAGCTCCGTCGTCGCCTGCTCGCGCAGCGCCTCGGGATTCTCGGGGTTCTCGGCCATGGCCTGGATCGCCGAGATCTTCTCCAGCGTCGTGTACGAGGCGCGGCCGGTGACCATCCGCGCGGCCTGCGCGCGGCTCCTCCCACCGACACCCCCTGACGGGGGTGCCAATTTGGCACCCCCGTCAGCACCGGGCTGATTCTCCGCCGAGAAGCGGGTTACGACATCGCGGCGCTGGGCGTCCTCGGTCATGAGCTGCTTGAGCTCGCGGTACAGGGCGGCGGCCTCCAGCTGGTTGAGCGGCTTGCGGTGCGCATTCTCGTCCTGCTCGGCCAGCAGATGCCCCAACCGGGTCGAGACACCCGATCGCACCCACACGCTGACCGTGCGCCAGTGCAGCAGCCGGATCGCTTCCAGCCGGCGTCGCCCGCACACCAGCACCCCTTCGGGGGTGACCGTGATCGGTTGCAACAGGCCGTGCTCGCGGATCGAGTCAGCCAGAGCCTGGATATCGCCGAGGTCGGCGCGATGACGGGCACCGACCTGAATCGACTCCACGGTGCGTTGCAGTTCGATACTCATCACCACTCACCCCTCTCAGTCCTCTCTTCGTGGTCCCCGGTTACTTCCGGGCCTGTCGTGGGGCGGCCAGGCAGATGGTGAGCACGAGATCGTCATCGCGCAGCAGCATCGGGATCGTCTCGCCGATCAGCAGCCGCAGCAGCACCCCGCGGCCCGCGCTGGTCGCCGCCAGCGCCGGGTGCGGGTTGCCCAGCAGCGCCTTGAGCAGCCCGGTCCAGGACCGGCCCGGCAGATCCAGCAGCGCGCGGGCGTGCTGGTCACGTCGCAGGGTCTCGAACGCGGTATGCCGCGCCCCGGCCTTCGCCAGCGCCCCGCAGATGTGCTCCACCGACGCCCGCGCGGTCGCGGGCTCCCAGCCGAGCATCGTCACCAGCGCGATCGCGTCCTCAGCCGCCGACGACGCCGACATCGCCACCCCCACCACACCACCACCGCCACCGTCACCGTCTCCGGCGTCTCCGGTGCCGTCGGGATCGGGTTCGGGGTCGGTGACCTGGAACGCGGGGTGATACTCCGACAGCGGCGTCTCCCTGTCGGAGATTCGCTCGGCGTCGTGGAACGCGGAGATGTGCGGGCGGCGGGCCTGATGGGTCGAGCACAGCAGCCCCTGGGCGCGCTCCTCGGCGATGCAGGTGATCCGCACCGCGTGCGTGACCACGCCCCACGGGTCGATCGCCTCCCGGGCGGAGCGGGTGCGCATCACATCGAACGCGGCGCTGGCGGCCTCCCACGGGTCCAACGAGTGCTTGCGCGCCAGCGCGGCGTACTTCTGCGCCGCATACTGCATCAGCTCGCCGGCGACCGGGTCCCGCGCCCATGCCCCGGGCCCGGCCGCGTGGAGCCGGGCCAGCAGGGCACGCAGCCCGGCGCTGGTCGTGTAGTTCTCAGGCCCCCGCTGCGGGGAACCTGTGTGAGTCGTGGTCGTCATGGGTTCGGCACCTCCTGGCAGGCAGGTGCACTCGCCTTCTCCGACACCTGGTGCTCGGCGTTCGGCGCCGGGCATGGTCGTGGTCATGGCCGGTCACCTCAGTTCATTCCGACCGGGCCGCGCCCGGCCCCGTCACGGCTCGTACTGCGGCCGAACGCCGAGATCGGGGGCAGCTCACGCTCCTTTGCACCCAGGCGCGTGACGCCGCGGGCGAGGCCGTCGTGGGCCTTGTGTGCGAGGTTCGCCTCGAAGTCGATCGCCAGGCGTGAGATCTGCCCGGTGCCTCTCGCCATCAGGTCCGAGGTGCGTACCCAGTCAACCCCGCGCGCCTTGCGCAGTGCCGGATCAACATCCGCAGTCTCAGTCTTGGCACCGGTTGTGCGGGTGACGTCGGCGGCTTGGATCGCCTCCGGAGCACCCGGTGTCTCCGCCCGGTCAGGGCGGGTCGTCTCCGGCGGGGGCGTGTCCTGCCTGCCGGGGTTGTTCTGCTCGTAGGGGTTCATGATTTCTGCTCCTTCTCCTCATCTGATTCGTTGTGGTGCTCGGGCACTGCCGAGGTCTCCTGGTCTGCGGCGGGCGCGGGATCGGTGCGGGGGAACCAGCGGCCGACGGTCGAGGCGTGCACGCCGAGTTCGCGCGCGATCGCCTTGTTCGACCAGCCCCGCCCCCGCAGCACTGCCGCCCGTTCCCGCCGCCCAGCACCTGCCAACGTTGGCGGGTCGGGCTCAGCCGATGGGGTTTCGGCCACCGCCTCCAGCACGGGCACATCCGATCGGTCAGGCTCTGTCTGCTCGCCCAGCACCTTGGCGGCCGGGGCCGGCGGTGTCGCTACCGCGATGCCCGTGGCCGAACGTGGCCGCTCGGGAAGCTCCGGCAGAAGGAGCGGTGCGGCCTGTGCCTGCGCGCCAGCGGTCTCGGAGACCTCCAGCGCCGATCCTGACTCCGGGGTGGGGGTGATCGGCGTGGGGACCGGGGTTCTGGTGGAGCGGGTCAGGACCGTCGTCAGATGCGTGGAGGCCAGCAGCACGAGCGGCGGGACCGCGGCGACGATGGCCGCGAGCAGGCCCGGCACGGAGGCGTCAGCGGCGACGAGGGCGTGCGCGGCGTTCGCGCTCACCGACATCAGCGCCCCGGCGATCAGCAGCACCCACGGGTACCAGGCCGCCCGATGCCCGTCGAGGGCGACGACCGCGACGGTCGCGACCACGATCAGCCCGTCCACCAAGAGCGGCCAGATCCACGCCTGGTTCCTGGTGATGCCCGAGCGCACCGCGAGATCGGCCAGGGCGACGAAGCTCAGCCAGAACGCGCCGCCGCCGATCAGCACCGTCCCCGACGCGGCCGCGACCACCGCCCATCGCCGCCCCGACAGCCCGCCCATCACAGCCCCCGGCCCGCCCGCGTCGCAGCCGGCACCGGCCCGAATCTCTCCGGCACGGACTCGGCCCGGGTCGAGGTGCCGACACCGGTGGTGATGGTGCGGTAGGCGGACTCGACGGTGCGAGTGATCTCCCGCTGCCCGAAATCCGGCTGCTCCACGCTCGCAAACGCATCCAGCGCCTCGGAGACCGGCACATTGCCCTCGGCGAGGCGGCAGGCGGCCCAGAACAGCTTGAGATTGCGATCCGTGGACTGCCCGCTCAGCCAGGACGCCATCCGACCCGCATCCACCATCGCCCCTGCATCCGAGATCGGGCCGGTCTTCGGGCGGGGCCGGGGCGGGGTGAGAAACTCCCGCAGGCGCTGCGCATCCAGCGCCCGCCCGTCGGTGGGGGCGAACGAGGTGGGGCGGTAGAGCACGCTCTCGCCGTCGATCTGGCGGCGCGAGGGCGGGACGATGATGTAGCCGCGATCCCCACGGAAATCCACCCCGGCACGGCCGGCCTGCCACGACGGCTGTTCACTGTCGGCGGCCGGGAAGTAGATGTGCAGGCCGCCGGTCGGTGAGCGCACCATCGTCTCCCAGCCATGCACCAGCCCCTCCCGCCGCGCGGCGCGGATCGCGTCGAAGCCGTTGACGCCGTGCACATCGACATCCACCACGGAGACGCCCGAGGCTCGGCCGGTGGGCATGCCGATGTTCGCCGCCGGGAACCTGCGCCACCAGGCCTCCACCTGCGCCGGGTCGGTGGTGGCGTCGTGGAAGCCGCGTCGGGTGATCGGCTGCTTGCCCTCCGGCGCGCACGGGAACACCGGCACCCCGGACTGCGCGAACACCATCGCGGCCCGCCCCAGCGGCCAGGACGCATCCATCTGCCGGACCGCCCGAGTAAACCTGCTCTCGGACATCACAGCCCCCGCCCCAACACGACCGCAGCGGCCCGCTCCGGCGCCGGCAACGGCGCCACTTGCCGACCGGGCGTGTCCTGCCGTGGGCTCTTCGGGGCCGGGCCGTCGCGTTCCAGCCCGGGCGGTGTGCCGTCGGGCACCTGGTTCGTGTCGAGGCCGTCGAGGATGCTGAGCGCGGTCTTGCGGATGCGCTCACCGGCGGCCTGCACGACCTCGACCGGGTTCTTCCCGTCGACGTTCGCCGCCCACCCGGCCACGTACGGGATCGTGTAGCCCGTGGTGTCCATGCCGTGGGCGGCGCCGATCATCAGCGCCACCGATTCGGCCTCGACCTCACCGATCCCGCGATGCTGCCGCGCCTCCTCCTGGTCCGGCCCATGCATCAGCACATGCCCGAGCTCGTGGGCGAGAGTCTTCACCTGCGCGGCGTCGTCCATGTTCGTGCGCACGGCGACTTGCCGGGTCGAGTAGTTCGTCAGCCCGTTCGCGCCGCCGATCATGCCCTCGTGCGGCACCCACAGCAGCTCGAACCCCTCCGCCGTGACCTGCTCCGCCAGACCCTCGCGCAGACCTTCGGGGGCTTCGCCAGCGAGCAGCCGTGGCGCTGGCCGTTCGGGGATCGGATCGCCGCTGGTCTGGGAGGCGTCCCAGACGTAGGCCGGGCGCACGCCGACCATGCGGGAGCGCACGACCTCACCGGGCTTCGGCTTCTCACCCCGGTTCAGACGCCGCCAGGAGTCCGGATCGGCCGGGTTCGTCGAGGCGAACCTGCCAGTGACCGGGGCGAGGATCTGATACCCGGCCTGGCCCTTCTCGACCTGTCGGCCCAGCTGCTGCCACTGCTTGTATCCCGCGACCAGGGTGGGGAACGGTTCGGGCACCCCGCCGGCCTCGAATGCGGCCTGGTGCTGCTCCCAGATCAGGCAGACGTTGTTGAAGCTCCGCGACCGGAACCGGGCAGCGAACCGCATCGCATCGGCCCAGTCCTCACCGGTGACCAGCCGTTCGACGGCACCGGTGAGCTTCTCGTGGAGCTCGTCGAGCTTCGCTTCCCGCTGTTGGCGGGCTTCCTCCCTCGTCGCCATCGTCGGCCTCCTCTCGGCAGGCCAGCCGCGAGGTCGCGGCTGGCCTTGCACCAGCGAGGTGAGCCAGGAGCTTCCGGCGAGTCAGACGGTCAGCGAACGGAACAGTCGGTAGGTTGGCCGTCAGGACACGGGCGGCACCTGACGTGGACCTACTGGCGTATCAGCCTCAGAGCCTGCGTAGGGCTGGAAGCAGCTGAGTCCGGTCGGACGCCGGACGAAGTGATGATTTCCCGGACGACTCTGCTGCTATCTATCCGCGACAACCGGGCGCATGGAGCGGTAGCGACTCGGGCTGAGCCCGACGTGCTCGATGAATGCCTCCGTCGCCCGTGAACGGCTGGACCAGCCGACGCAACGACCTACTGCTGCGACAGAAAGATCGGACTCGCGCAGCAGCCTGGCCATCTCCTGCACGCGAAGCATCGTCAGATACGCGATCGGGGTCTTCCCGAAGGCATCGACGAACACACGGGTCAATTGCTGCGGGGAGAGCCGCACCCTCTCGGACAGCTCGTGGAGTGTCCACCTATAGGCGACGTTTTCATGCAGTGCCTCCCGTGCCAGCAGCGCCTCCGGACGGAGAGGGGCTAACCTGCGACTGCGCGGCAGCACTGGACGCGCGCGTGCACGCTGCAATGGTGTCAGCCTCGCAGGCGAGACCCGGATGAATGGTCCGAGCACATCCATGACAGCGAACCAGAGTGCCTGGAGTCGGTTGAATCTCTCTCGGAACCGTCTCTCAACGCTGAGCGCGACCATCTCATCAATCCACGGCACAACCATCCCGGCCCGATCTCTGCCGAGTCGCAGGATCTGCGCTGGTTCAGAGTAGATCTTCTCCGCGAAACCGGGGGCGTCAAGCCGATCGTGCAGCACCGCAGAGTGCTGCCAGAAGAACTGATCGAGAGCGAAATCGGTATCGACACGGATCGACGTCACCGACACTTGGCACTCGGGCTCGCAGCTGAACAATACGTTCGGGCCGAGAAGGATCGCATCGCCCACGCTGACCGGCTGACGACCGAACTCGCTGAACATGATTGCCGAGCCCGACCTAATGAACAAGATGTTGAGGCAGTCGTAAACCACCGGGCCGACAGGCCGGTGGACGGCAAGCGTCTGGGCGACCAGCGGGCTACGCCAATGTGCATCACAGGAGTGCCTCGCTGCCTCTGGCGTGGCCGCGCACTCTTGCTGGCTCTTGTCTGATCCGCTCACTAATCTCGAACGCCTGTGGAGCCGGACGAGCTCGCCAGTTCCGAACCAACAGCAATAGCGCATGATCGCTGTGGGGCGGGAGTCGGTTTCGTACCAGTCTTCGCTGCCTTCGTCGATGCGGCAAGGCAGTCCACGGTTCTGATGAGCCGAGGGGTCACTACTCTCCGACGCGCATCGACAAAACCCAGCGGATCGCCCCGCAGCATCGGTGCACCACAAGGCACACCTCGGACGCTCCAACCATCGTTTGCAGCACTTGCGCGATGCAGCTCACACGATCGCCTCCCTCCTTGCGGAATACCTGACAGGGGTATAGCGTTGACTTGTACACGTACCCGGTAGGGGTACTACCGACATACAAGGAGGATACCTGATGGCTTCGAACGATTACCAGGTGACGGGCATGACCTGCGGCCACTGCGAGATGTCGATCCGCGAGGAGGTCAGCGAGATCCCCGGCGTCCAGGACATCCAAGTCAGCGCGCAGACCGGCAAGCTCAACGTCACCGCCGAGGGTGAGATCGACGACGCCAAGGTCCTCGCGGCGGTCGAGGAGGCCGGCTACTCGGCGGTGCGCGTCTGATGAAGGCCGGAGGACGGCTCGCGCTCTACGGGGCCGGGTTGGTGGTGGCGTTCGGCGGGGCCTTCGGCCTCGCCGGCGCCGTCATTCCCGATAGCTTCGCAGCAGCATGGGCAGAAGGAAGTAACGTGAACGCACACGGTGAAGGGCACGGCGACGCTGCGCAGGAAACCGCGGAGCCCGCTCTGAACGGGGTCTCCGCAAGCGCGGACGGCTTCGTGCTCTCTCCGGTCCAGGCCCCCACGGCCGCAGGCGAGGATGGAGACCTGAGCTTCCAGATCCTCGACGAGTCCGGCGAACCGGTGACCGAGTACACCACCGCGCACGAGAAGGACCTGCATCTGATCGCCGTGCGCACCGACGGCGCCGGTTTCCAGCACGTGCACCCCGAACTCGACACGAGCACAGGCACCTGGTCGGTGCCGTGGACCTGGGACGAGGCGGGCACCTACCGCGTGTACGCCGACTTCACACCCGCGGGCGAGGAAGCCGAAGGCATCACTCTCACCCGCGCAATCGAGGTCGCGGGCGACTTCACCCCTGTCGAGACCGAGGCGCAGACCACCGACGAGGTCGACGGATACACCGTCTCCCTCAACGGCGACCTCACTGCGGGCACCTCAAGCGAGCTCACCATCTCGGTCGAGCGTGACGGTCAGCCGGTGACCACGCTGGAGCCTTACCTGGGCGCGTTCGGCCACCTGGTGGCGCTGCGCGAGGGTGACCTCGCCTACCTGCACGTCCACGCCGAGGGCGACGAGCCCCAGGCCGGGGACACGGCCGGACCCGAGATCCGATTCGCAGCGGAGGCCCCGACCGCCGACCGTTACCTGCTCTACCTGGACTTCCAGGTCGACGGGCAGGTGCACACCGCCGAGTTCGTGATCGACGCCGAGCACGGTGACGGCTCGAAGACAGACGATTCGCATTCCGACGGCCACTGACCCGCAGGGCCTGGCGTCGCACGAGAGCTGAGAAAGAAGGAAGAGGATGAGCACATCAGCGCCCCCAACGGGTGGGCCGGACATCGAGTTGGAGATCGGCGGGATGACCTGCGCCTCCTGCGCGAACCGGATCGAGAAGAAGCTGAACAAGCTCGATGGCGTCGCGGCCACCGTCAACTACGCCACTGAGAAGGCTAAGGTCACCGTGCCTGCCGGCTACGATCCGTCACTGCTGGTCGCCGAGGTCGAGAAGACCGGGTACACGGCCGCACTGCCCAAGCCCAAGGACACTACGGCGAACATGTCGGAGACCGAGGCCGGGGAGGAGGAAGACAGTGAGCTCACCTCGCTGCGGCATCGGCTGATCGGCGCGATCGTGCTCACTGTTCCCGTGATCGCGATGGCGATGATCCCCGCGCTGCAGTTCACGTATTGGCAGTGGGCCTCACTCGCCCTGGCCGCACCGGTGATCATCTGGGGAGCTTGGCCGTTCCACAAGGCGGCGTGGACGAACCTCAAGCACGGTGCGGCGACGATGGACACGCTCATCTCGATGGGTACCTCCGTCGCGCTGCTGTGGTCGCTCTATGCGCTCTTCCTCGGCACTGCCGGCACTCCCGGCATGACGCACCCCTTCGAGTTCACGATCGCTCCGTCGGATGGCGCGGCGAACATTTATCTCGAAGTCGGCGCGGGCGTGACGATGTTCATCCTCGCCGGCCGCTACTTCGAGAAGCGATCCAAGCGCCAGGCCGGGGCCGCGCTGCGCGCCCTCCTGGAGTTGGGCGCGAAGGAAGTCGCCGTACTCCGCGACGGCGTAGAGGTGAAGATCCCCACCTCTGAGCTGGCGGTCGGCGACGAGTTCATCGTCCGTCCAGGCGAGAAGATCGCCACCGACGGTCTCGTGACCTCCGGCTCCTCCGCGGTGGACGCCTCGATGCTCACCGGCGAGTCCGTGCCGGTCGAGGTCCGCGAGGGCGACTCGGTCACCGGTGCCACCGTCAACGCCGGCGGCCGCCTGGTCGTGCGGGCGACTCGTGTGGGTTCGGACACACAGCTCGCACAGATGGCGAAGCTCGTCGAGGACGCGCAGACCGGCAAGGCCGAGGTGCAGCGTCTGGCCGATCGTATCTCCGGCATCTTCGTGCCGATCGTCATCGTCGTCGCGTTCATCACCCTCGGCGCCTGGCTGGGAGGCGGGTTCCCCGTCGCCGCCGCGTTCACCGCAGCGGTCGCTGTGCTCGTCATCGCCTGCCCCTGCGCGCTGGGTCTGGCGACCCCGACCGCGTTGCTCGTCGGCACCGGGCGCGGTGCGCAGATGGGCGTCCTCATCAAGGGCCCGGAGGTGCTGGAGTCCACTCGCAAGGTCGACACCGTCGTGCTCGATAAGACCGGCACCGTCACCAGCGGCAAGATGACTCTGACCGACGTGATCACTGAGCCCGGTGTGGATCGTACGGAGCTGCTGCGTTTCGCCGGTGCACTGGAAGACTCTTCGGAGCATCCGATTGCGCAGGCGATCGCCAAGGGCGCGACCCAGGAAGTCGGCCAGCTGCCTACTCCAGAGGACTTCGCCAATGTCGAGGGCAAGGGCGTGCAGGGCATCGTCGAGGGGACCCCGGTCGTCGTCGGCCGCGAGTCTCTGCTGGCGGACTGGTCGCAGAAGCTCTCTCCGGAGGTCGCACAGGCGAAGGCCCAGGCCGAGGGCGAGGGCAAGACGGTCGTCGCGATCGGCTGGGACGGTGCTGCGCGCGGCATCCTCGTCGTCGCCGACACCGTCAAGCCCACGAGCGCCGAGGCGATCCGCGGGCTCAAGGAGATCGGCCTGACCCCGGTGCTGCTCACCGGTGACAACGAGGCCGTGGCCCGCCAGATCGCGTCCGAGGTCGGCATCGACGAGGTCATCGCCGAAGTGCTACCCAAGGACAAGGTCGACGTCGTCACTCGCCTCCAGGAAGAGGGCAAGATCGTCGCGATGGTCGGCGACGGCGTCAACGACGCCCCCGCGCTCGCGCAGGCTGATCTGGGCCTGGCGATGGGCACCGGCACGGACGTCGCGATCGAGGCCTCCGACATCACGCTCGTGCGCGGTGACCTGCGGGCCGCCGTCGACGCGATCCGCCTGTCCAGGAAGACCCTGTCGACGATCAAGACCAACCTGTTCTGGGCATTCGCCTACAACACCGCCGCGATCCCGGTCGCTGCGCTCGGCATGCTCAACCCCATGCTCGCAGGTGCGGCGATGGCGTTCTCCAGCGTCTTCGTCGTCGGCAACAGCCTCCGCCTGCGCGGGTTCACGAGCGTCGCCTCGAAGTGACGTACGAGAACCCACCCATCCACACGAATCCAATAACGAAGGAACACCAGAGAATGAGCAGCTGCTGCAGCACGAACGAGACCAACCCGGCCGTGGAGAACGGTGGACGCGAGAACCTTCTTGGCGGGGGCGCCGATGACATGACCACCTGCCCGGTCATGGTCGGCACCCCGGTCAGCAAGAAGACCGCCGAGGCCGCCGGCCTCTACCGCGACTTCGAGGATGAGCGCTACTACTTCTGCTGCGCTGGTTGTGGGCCTGCGTTCGATTCGGACCCGGCCAAGTACGCCGCCAACATGGCGTAATCCACCAGCGTGCGGGGTGCCGCGGCACCGCTGCGGCACCCCGCCACCTGATCGGAGCGAACCGACATGACCACTACGACTCCCACCACCGAAACCCACCTCGACACCTGCCCCGCAGGAGGCGACGGCGACGCGTCCGTCCACGGATACATCAGCGATAAGACGAAGTACCGCAATCGTCTGCGGCGCCTCGAAGGCCAAATCCGCGGCATCGATCGGATGGTCGACGAGGACCGCTACTGCATCGACATCCTCACCCAGATCTCCGCAGTCACCAGGGCACTCGAAAATGTCGCCCTCGGCCTGCTCGACGATCACCTCAAGCATTGTGTCCTCGACGCCGCACTCGCCGGCGGACCAGTGAGCGAGCAGAGGCTCGGCGAGGCGTCCGAGGCCATCGCCCGCCTCGTGCGCTCCTGACGCCGGCGCATCAGTTCGATCACGACCAGCAGTTCAGGAGTTCTTCTATGACCCCACAGCACGTTCTCATCCTCGGCTCGGGAGCAGCCGGGGCCGCAGCCGCCCGCACTCTCGCCTCACGCGACGATGTCCGGGTGACGCTGGTGACCCGCACCGGGGAGACGCCCTATACGCGGATGCTCATCAAGGGAATCGCGTTCGGTCCGACACCGCCGGAGATGATCAAGCTCCCGCTGCCTCAGATCGAGGTCATCGCCGACACCGTGCTCAAAGTCGATACCTCGGCGAAGCAGGTCCAGCTGACCTCCGGCGCACAGGTCTCCTACGACGCGCTCATCGTCGCGACCGGGAGTATGCCTCGCTCCCTGCCCGCTGACGTGTTCGGCGGCGAAGACGCCGGACAAGGGCGGGTCACCGCTCTTCACTCCGTGGAGGATGCCCTGGGCATCCGAAAGCTGCTGACCGGACTGGGGCGACCCGCGCGGGTAGCGATCTACGGCGGTGGAATCATCGCAGCCGAGACAGCCTCGTCTCTGCAAGCCGACGGACGCATGGTCACGCTGGTCTCCCGCAGTTCAGTTCCCGGCGTCGGAGCGTTTGGGGCGCCCGTGGCTGAGCGCCTCGCCGCCGACCATGCCGCCAAGGTGCAGGCCCGATTCGGTCGCACTCTCCAGCATGTCGACGAAACAGAATCCGGTGTCACCATCACCCTCAACGACGGAAATCCCGTCGTGGCTGACTTCCTTCTCCTCGCGCTCGGCACGACGCCCGCAGCCCCGTCACCGTGGACGAACGGTATCGACGTCGACGATCACCTCCGCGCCGCGGCAGAACACGTCTACGCAGCCGGAGGTGTGGCCACGCACCACGACGAGGCACTGGGCGCCTGGCGCATCGACCATTGGGAAGACGCCGCCGCACAGGGTGCGCATGCCGCGCAGGCCGCATTGCACGACCTCGGCATTAGCGACGATCCGGGCGCCTACCTGCCACGCAGCCCTTACATGGCAATGGTCTACGGTCAGATGATCTCCGGAGTCGGGTACACAGCCGGCGCAGACGCCCACCTGGAAGCCGGTGAGGAGTTCATCGTCCGCCACGAGACCGACGGCATCGTCGTCGGCGTCACTGGCATCGACGCAGTCGGCACCGTCTACCAGTGGGGGCAGCAGCTCCACGGCGTGCGGGCATAGGCGATGGCGGGAGACTGTATTAGGCAGATCCCACGGCGGGGCTTCGTGCTCTCGCTGGCAGCGACCATTCTCATGATGGCCGCTGCCAGCGCGCCGTCCTTGTTCTACCCCCAGATCGCCGAACGGCTCGGACTCATCCCCGTCGCCACCACACTCGTGTTCGCGGTCTACACCTTCACCCTCCTGGCCGCGCTGCTCTACCTCGGACCACTCTCCGACCACGTCGGCCGACGTCCGGTCGTGGCCGCCGGTTCTTTGGCGCTGGCGCTGAGCGTGGCCATGTTCTGGTTCGCCGGTAGCCTCGCGGCGCTCCTGGTCGCCCGAGCCTTGCAAGGGCTCGCAGCGGGTCTGCTGATCCCGGCGCTGTCGGCGATGATGATCGACTTCGAGTCCCCGTCGCATCGGAACATCGCAGCCCTGTGGAACACGATCGGCCCGATGATTGGCCTTGGGGCCGGGGCTCTCGGTGCTGCGCTTCTCCTCGATCTCACCTCCGAACCGACAACTGCCGTCTTCGGGTCGCTCGTGCTTGCCTTCCTCATCGTGGCAACGGTCGTGTGGAGCACACCGGAACTGGCCCCGAAGACCCGGATACGACGTGGCGACCTCCGTCCGCGGTTCACCGTGCCACCGCACCTGCGCCGCATGTTCACCGCCGGAGTGCCCGTGATCATCGCCGGGTGGGCGACCAACGGGCTTTTCCTCGCGCTCGGAGCCGACCTCGTCGGCAGTGAGCTTGGGGGCTCCACGCACACCCAAGCTGGGATCGTCATCTTCGCACTGGCGATCTCCGGAGTCACCGCCTCGTCCGTCCTACAGCGGCGTTCCGCCCGCACCATCAGCCTGTATGCGACCAGTGCCCTGGCGTTCGGCACCGCAGTGAGCATCGGCGCCCTCGCACTCGGTTCCTACTCAGCCTATGTCGCCTCGGTCGCGATCGTCGGTTCCGGGTTCGGCACAGCGTTCCTCGGGGTACTGCGCACACTCATGCCCCACACGGCATCGTCGGAACGCGCCGCCGTGATGGCTGTGATCTACACAGTTGCCTACCTGGCATTCGGCGTGCCCACCATCGTCGCCGGATTGCTCGTGCCGGTGCTCACCCTGTCGGGGACGATGACGATCCTCGGTGCGATCATCATCGCCCTCAGCCTCGTCGCCACCGTCCTGCGCCTGCGCATCCCGCACCCGGCCGCAGGCCCGGCAGAGACTGACGACTTCCCCGAGCCTCCCACCGGCTCTCACCGCCGATCCGCACCCGACCGAGAGGAGCAGCCATGACCTACGTGATCGCGCTTCCCTGCGTGGACGTCAAGGACCGCGCCTGCATCGACGAATGTCCTGTCGACTGCATCTACGAGGGCGAACGCTCGCTCTACATCCACCCCGACGAATGCGTCGACTGCGGAGCCTGCGAACCGGTCTGCCCCGTCGAGGCCATCTACTACGAAGACGACCTGCCCGACGAATGGTCTGACTACTACAAGGCCAACGTCGAGTTCTTCGACGAGTTGGGTTCTCCCGGAGGAGCCGCGAAGATCGGACCGACGGGCTTCGACCATCCCCTCATCGCCGCATTGCCCATCCAACACGAGCAGACCCTCTGAGAAGGGGCTTCCGATTGATCCATACCGACACAACACACAAGCCTTGACTAGTACCCCCTAGGGGTATATGGTAGGCATATTGATGAAAGGAAATGACATGCAGAGGAGACTGCGAACAGGACTGGCAGCGGGAGCGCTCGGAGTGGCGCTCGTGCTCGCCGGTTGCGCCAGCGGAGCAGACGACGACCAGCAGACCGACCCTTCGGCTACTGAGGAGCATCAGGGCCACGGCGGCAACAACGCAGAAAGCGGTGATGAGGAGATGGAGCACCCGATGGACGGCGGACCGGCACCCGAGGGTATCGCCGAAGCCAGTGAGCCCACCTACCCTGTCGGTACCGAGGTGCAGCTCACGGCCGACCACATGGAAGGCATGGAAGGGGCTACAGCAACGATTTCCGGCGCATTCGACACGTACACGTACTCCGTGAACTACACGCCCGCAGGTGGCGGCGACCCCGTCACTGATCACAAGTGGGTCGTGCAGGAAGAAATTGAGGATGCCGGCGACGAGCTTCTGGCCGACGGCACAGAGGTGACTCTGCTCGCCGAGCACATGGAAGGCATGGAAGGCGTAAAGGCCACCATCGCTTCGTCCACCGATGAGACGGTCTACATGGTCGACTACGAGACGGACGGCATGAAGATGACGAACCACAAGTGGGTCGTCGAGAGCGAGATCCAACCAGCGTCCTGAGCCGACGTTCGCTTGCCCGGCCACCGGGTGAGCGGCAATCGGCCTGGCTCGATGACGGAGGAGAGGAATCATGACGGACCCGAACTCACACCAGCACCACGGCCACGAAACCGATACACCCGCCCACGGCGAGCATCACCACGGGTCTGTGTCCGCGCACGCCTCGGCGGATGCGCACGGCACGCGCGAGGGTCAGCACACCGGGCATCAGGGCCACGCCATGGACCACGGGCAGCACTCAGGCCACACGGGCCTCGACGAGCACGGCGGCCACGATGAGCATGCCCAGCACGGTGGGCACGGAGATCACAGCGGCCATGGCGGGCACGGGGACCACGTTGGCCAGTTCCGCCGGCTGTTTTGGATCAACCTCGTCATCGCCATCCCCGCGGTTGCCCTCTCACCGATGTTCGCCATGCTGCTGGGCTACGAGGTCCCCGGCTGGGCGGGCTGGGTCGCCGCGGCACTGGGCACCGTCATGTACGTCTGGGGCGGCAGGCCCTTCCTCACCGGTGCCGTCAGCGAGTTGAAGTCCCGCAAGCCCGGGATGATGCTGCTCATCGCTCTGGCGATCACGGTGGCCTTCTTCGCCTCCTGGGCCGCCACGCTCGGGCTCGTCCATCACGAGCTCGAATTCTGGTGGGAACTGGCGCTGCTGATCGTCATCATGCTGCTGGGCCATTGGATCGAGATGCGCTCCCTGGCCCAGACCACCTCGGCGCTCGACTCGTTGGCGGCACTGCTGCCAGACGAGGCCGAGCGCGTCGAGGGCGAGAACGTCGTCAAGGTGGCCCCAGCCGACCTCGACGTGGGCGACGTGGTCATCGTGCGCCCCGGCGGCAGCGTCCCGGCCGACGGAACCATCGTCGACGGCCGCGCCGACATGGACGAGTCCATGATCACCGGCGAGTCCCGCCCGGTCTCTCGCGGCGAGGGCCAGACCGTCACCGCCGGCACCGTCGCCACCGACTCCGGCCTGCGGGTGGAGATTACCGCCACCGGTGACGACACCGCCCTGGCCGGCATCAACCGGCTCGTCGCCGAGGCGCAGAACTCATCCTCCCGCGCCCAGCGGATCGCCGACAAGGCCGCGGCCTGGCTGTTCTGGTTCGCTCTTGGCGCGGCGCTGGTCACTGCGGTCGTCTGGACGCTCATCGGCATGCCCGACGAGGCCGTCGTGCGCACCATCACCGTGCTCGTCATCGCCTGCCCCCACGCCCTCGGCCTGGCGATCCCGCTGGTCGTCTCCATCGCCACCGAGCGAGCCGCCCGCGGAGGCGTCCTAGTGAAGGACCGCCTGGCGCTGGAGTCCATGCGGCAGGTCGACGCGGTGCTGTTCGACAAGACCGGCACGCTGACCAAGGGCGAGCCCACCGTCACCGGCGTCGAGCCGACCGGCGAACTCGACGCCGACCAGGTCCTCGCCCTCGCTGCCTCGGCCGAGGCCGACAGCGAGCACCCGCTCGCCAAGGCCATCGTCACCGCCGCCAAGGACAAGGGCCTTGCCCTCCAGCAGGCCAGCGGCTTCTCATCCTCGCCCGCCGTCGGCGTCACCGCGACCGTCTCCGGCCAGAAGGTCCGCGTCGGCGGGCCCCGGCTGCTCGAGGAGACCGGTCAGCACGAGGTCGGCACGGCCGAGGCATGGCGCTCCGAGGGCGCGATCATTCTGCACGTTCTCCGCGGCGGCCAGGTGGTCGGCGGGCTGAGGCTCGCCGACGAGGTCCGGCCAGAATCCCGCGACGCCGTCGACGCCCTCCACGCCCTCGGTGTCGAGGTCGTCATGATCACCGGCGATGCCGAGGCGGTCGCGAACGAGGTCGGACGGGAGCTCGGCATCGACCGCGTCTTCGCCGGCGTGCGCCCGGAGGACAAGTCCGCGAAGGTCTCCCAGCTGCAGGAAGAGGGCAAGAGGGTCGCGATGGTCGGCGACGGCGTCAACGACGCCCCGGCTCTGGCGCAGGCCGATGTCGGCATCGCGATCGGCGCGGGCACCGATGTCGCCATCGCCTCGGCCGGGGTGATCCTGGCCAGTTCCGACCCACGCAGCGTGCTCTCGATCATCCAGCTGTCGCGACGCGCATACGGCAAGATGAAGCAGAACCTGTGGTGGGCCGCCGGCTACAACCTTCTTTCGGTGCCGTTGGCGGCCGGTATCCTGGCACCGGTGGGATTCGTCCTGCCAATGTCGATCGGCGCGATCCTGATGTCAGCCTCCACCGTGGTTGTCGCGCTCAACGCCCAGCTGCTGCGGCGCATCGACCTCACACCCGAAGCCAGCACGCGTTCCGTCCTGGAGCGCCAGAAGTAAGGACATGCCCATGTCTGTCGATACCGATTCCCACCAGCACGGCTACATCAGCGACAAGGAGCGCTATCTCGGCCGCATGAAGCGCATCGAAGGACAGGCGCGTGGGATCGCGAAGATGATCGATGAGGAGAAGTACTGCATCGACATCCTCACCCAGGTCTCCGCTCTGACCCGTGCCCTCCAGGGGGTTGCGACTGGTCTGCTCGACGACCATCTCAAGCACTGCGTGCTTGATGCCGCCAAGCTCAGCGACGAGGCGGCCGTCGAGAAGATCCAGGAAGCCACCGACGCCATCAACCGGCTCGTTCGCTCCTGAACCCGGACCCCGATCACCGCGTTCCAGGACACGGCGGGCACAAACCCTCAGGATGCCAGCGCGCTTGATCCTTGCCGACGCGCCGTCCGCCCGCGACGCGCTCACCTTCGCTAAGCGGGCCGCGCAGGCCGGTGCCCATGGCGTGCGCTTGCAGGCCGCGGCCGGGCTGCTGCGCATGAGCGCAGCCGCGCTAACGCCCCGTGGTCCGCTCGACCGCACTCCTACGATCCTCGTCCTTCGCACGCTCCGCTCCGACCCTCAGCTGCAGTGCGACGTCACCGTGGAAACGTTGACCGCGACCGCCGTCCCTCTTACCCTGGCGTTGCCGGAAACCGCGCTGGCACCCGCCTGGACCAGCGTCGAACCCCCGCAACACGGGTGGAGACTTATTGCGGATGTGTCCAGCCTGACGCTGATGCGCAGCGCCCGTGCCGGCATCGAGGCCGTCGCCCAAGCACTTCCCGACAAACCCGGCGACGATGTCGTCCGCAAGATCCGGGGCACGGTTTGGGGCACCCCGGACACGGCACTCGCATCGCTGCCACAAGGCGTTGCGTTCGCCGCCTACGTCTTCGGGTTCCTCAGCCGAGGAAACGGGGCCACGATCTCAACCGCCGGCCGTTGGACGCGGTTGACCCTCCCGACTGGACACGTGCTCCTGCGCGGACCCGTCGCCTCTGGCCTCACCCCGATCCGCCGCACCCGGCCACGCGTTTCCGAGTCCGTCACATCGATTGAATAACCCTTGATACCCTATAGGGGTATGGGGTAGTATTGATGACTATGAAAAAGGTTGAGCACGTGCACGCCACGTATGACACACCGCATCTGAATGCGGCGGTCGGAGTCTTCGCGTTGCTGGCGAATCCGGTGAGTGTGAAGATGATCCTCGCCATTCGCGACATCGAGGTCTCTGCCAATCACCTGGCGGACATCGTCGACCTTCCCGTCGACCAGACCTCCCACGAGCTTCACCGCCTGGAGTCGGCCGGGATCGTGAGTCGGCAGCGACGCGAGTCCGGCGACTTCTACCTATTGAACGGTGTGCATGCCGGGGCGCTGGCTGAGGCTGCGATCTTCCATGCCGAACATCAGCAGCAGGAACGCACTCGTGCGGGTTCTCCCACCTCGAACTCGCGACCGAACTGACAGAGGAGGCATCATGCCCCGTTTTTCCCGATTGACCCCTGAGACCGCAGTGGGGGCCTCACGAGACTTGCTCGGCGATCTCGTCGAGCGGCACGGCCAGGTCGGAGACATGGTCTCGACGATGGCGCACTCCCCGGCGGTGCTCGGCGGCTATCTGCAGCTGAGCAAAGCCATGCGTCGCGCCAAGCTCGACCGTAAGGTCAGCGAGCTCGTTTCGATCGCCGTGCAGTCGAAGCAGGGATGCGGAATGTGCCTGGCCTCGCACATCAGCGCGGCACGATCGCTCGGGGTCAGCGATGACGAGATCGCACTCGCCCAGCAGGGTACGGCGATGACCGGCCCGGTCGCGGCGATGATCGCGCTCGGCCTCCAGGTCTACCGTGAGCCTACGTCGATCACCGACGAGCAGATTGACGAGCTTCGGGGATACGGGTACAGCGACCGTGAGATCTCTGATGTCGTCGGGGTCGTGTCGCTGAACATTCTCACCGGCGCCTTCAACCTGGTTGCTGGCCTCACGCCGGGCGACTGACTTCGCCGGCGACTTGGTGCCTTGGCCGAGAGGATAGGCAGCGGTCTGCAAAACCGTTTACACGGGTTCGAATCCCGTAGGCACCTCCACTTCCCGCTGAGCCCAATAGGACACACGTCGTTGGAGGCGAGTGATGGAGAGCCAGCACATCTTCAACGGTGACATGACACGCGCCGCGCGCATCCTCGTGAAGGTGAGCGCCCAATATATCGCCCGTGAAGCCAACGTGACCAAGGAAGAGTTGCGCGACTTCGAGAAGGGGCGACACGACTTGTCGTAGAAGAAGCAGGAGCGTGTGCGGGCCGCCCTCGAAGAATTGGGGCAGAGTTTCTGCCTGACGGACCCAACGGCGGCTACGGCATCCGTCTGAAGTTCGGCCGTTCCAGGATCTACTCACTTGAACGTTGCGAGGGCGAGGGCGGGCCGCGGCTCACAACAGAGTCTGATCGTCGGACCCAGGCCCATGTGCCCTTCTCGGAACCGGATTCAAACCTACCTTTTCACCTGGAAGATCGCACCACGGCCTCACTGCGCATCCTGGTGCCGTTGCGCCTGGGCCGGCTTTGGCCGTCACACCTTGCCTCTGTTCCAGGAATGGAAGCGTGGGCACGCTGAGCTCATCGAATACAGTCGCCCGACGGACCCGATCTGGGCCCTGCGCGACGGGGGCGATCGATGCCGCACTCATCCGCTCTTCTTCACCCAAACGTGCCATTGGTCCGGGTTTGGAGCGGTTACCGCTGTTCACCGAACGCCTGGTTGCATCGGTGACGAGTACCGACTCGCGTGCCCGGCAGGAGTCGGTGACCCTAGCCGATCTCGCTGACGGGCCGGTGGCGGTCTGCGCGACCGCTCCGACGGCCACCGGGGAGCTGTGGAGTACGACTGCTCGCATGCCGCGCACGATCTCGGTGGCGAACACGGACGAGTGGTTAACCCGCATCGCTGTCGGCGACGCCATCGGCATCACTGCAGAGGCGACAACGCACAATCACCGCGCGCCGGAGGTGGTCTATCTGCCCATCGAGGATGCCCCACGGGTGACCGTGGCGCTGACCTGGCCAGGGCAGAGGAGGAGCCACCCGCAGGTAGGGGTCTTCGCCACCTGCGCACAGGACTACTTCACCCGACTCATCGACATCGGCTCCCCACCCCGCCTGCTCTCCACCGGGGCCGATGGTCAGCTGACGTAGCTCCCCACTGCAGCTATGCGACCGACCATCCCCCAGGTAGCCCATCCTCGGGTGCGACGGGACCCCTGAGTTTCATTCCGTGTCGGAGCAACAGATCACACTCGACAATATCGCTCTAGCGCGATATGATCGCCCTATGACGATGATTCAAGAGGAGGGGGCAACCCTCGACGAAGTGGCGACAGTAGCGTACGCCCACCTGTTCCAGGCATTTGCGGAGCCGACGAGGTTAGCGATCGTGCAGCACCTCGCCTCCGGGGAGCACCGGGTCCGGGACCTGGTCGAGCACATGGGCCTGGCCCAGTCCACGGTGAGCAAACATGTCGGCTTCCTGGTCGAGTGCGGCCTGGCGACGATGCGCCCGGAAGGGCGCTCCACCTGGTACTCGCTGACACAGCCCGAGCTCCTGCGTACCCTCATCGCCGCTGCCGAATGCCTCCTCGATGCCACCGGCACGCAGGCCCTGCTCTGCACGCACCTGCGACTCCCACATACCCACCACGCGACAGATACGGACAAGAAGTAGACATGGGCGCAGGACACAATCACGGCCCCGCCGCCAGCGAGACCGGTCACCCCGGAGATTTCCGCAAGAAACTCTGGATCGCATTCTCGATCACCGCGACGATCGTCGTCGCCCAGGCCATCGGCTCGATCATCACCGGCAGCCTCGCACTGCTGACCGACACCGCCCATGCCATTACCGATGCCTCCGGGCTGCTGGTCGCACTGATCGCCGCGACGCTGATGCTCAAGCCCGCCAACTCCAAGCGCACCTGGGGGTTCCGGCGTATCGAAGTGATCGCAGCCCTCGGACAGTCGGCACTGCTGCTGGCGGTGGGCACCTACGCCGCCATCGAAGGCATCCGGCGACTGTTCGAGCCGCCGGAGGTGCCCGCAAGCGAACTGCTGATATTCGGCATCATCGGCCTGGTCGCGAACATCATCGCCATCACCATCCTCGCCTCCAGCCGCGGTTCGAACTTCAACATGCGTGCCGCGTTCCTCGAAGTTCTCAATGATGCCCTCGGGTCGCTCGGAGTGATCATCGCGGCGATCGTCATCGCCACGACCGGGTTCATGCAGGCCGATGCCATCGCCGGACTGCTTATCGCCACATTGATCGTGCCTCGCGCGTTCAAGCTCATGCGCGAGACCACCGGCGTCCTTATGGAGTTCACTCCCAAGGGCCTCGACCTCGACAAGGTGCGTTCGCACATCCTCGAACTTGACCATGTCAAAGATGTCCATGACCTGCACGCCTCCACTGTGGCGACCGGCCTGCCGACCCTGACCGCCCACGTCGTCGTCGACGACGAGTGTTTCACCGACGGTCATGCCGCGCAGACGCTCCACGAGATCAAAGATTGCGTCGCAGGACACTTCGAGGTCTCCATCCATCACTCGACCTTCCAGATCGAGACCGAGCACATTGCCGAACATGAACCGGAAATCAGCAAGCACGACTGAACGCAGTGCCCCCTCCCGGGCTCGTTCCGGGGGCTTCCGCGTCACGCAGGTAGGCACTACCCCTATGGGGTAGTATGGCCAATTGGCACCACGGTAGACACGGCAAGGAATCCCATGAAAAACTTCAGGCCATTCCCGAAGTACGGCGGAACGAAAACCGCTGCAATCACCGTCGTGGTCGGCGCTTTCCTGCTCACCGGATGCACGGCCGCCAACGACTCACCCTCAGCCTCCTCGGCCAGCGGAGCCGAGATCCTTGCCGAGAACGGTCTCGATGGCCTCGACGTGCGTGAGCTGGTCGAAACGCTCGATGCGATCCCGCTGGACGAACGCACGGAGACCTTGACCACGTCGATCACTGCGGAGGCGGTCACGCTCACCGATCAGCACGAACACACGGCAGAGGTGCGGTTGCCAAGTAACGAGATCTACGTATCCGTCGCCCCGTATCGGTCGCAGACCCATGATTGCTACTACCACAGCCCGACCGGATGCCTGGGTGAGCTGCGCAACGCAGACGTGGCCGTCACGGTGACGGATGCGACGACCGGCGAGACGATCGTCGACGAGGAGATGAGAACCCTCGACAACGGCTTCGTCGGGATCTGGCTGCCCCGAGGCATCGAGACGTCGATCTCGATCACCCACGACGGCCAGACCGCCACCTCCAAACTTTCGAGCGTCGACGACGATGCGCAAACCTGCTTGACCACGATGCGACTGGCCTGAAACCAGCACCACGGGAATACCCCCAGGGGGTAGGGTGTTGTGGTGTGCGTGCGGTCTATCGCACGCAACGTGTAACAGGAAGGAAATCAGTCCCATGAGCGAAGTCACCACCGTCGACACCCAGACCTTCGATGAGGTTGTGCTCCAGAGCGACGTTCCCGTTCTCGTGGACTTCTGGGCAGCCTGGTGCGGCCCGTGCCGTGCAATCGCGCCGGTCCTGGACCAGATTGCTGCCGAGCAGGATGGAAAGCTTCTCATCGCCAAGCTCAATGTCGACGAGAACCCCGACATCGCCTCGCGCTACAACATCAGTTCGATCCCTGCGATGAAGGTCTTCGACAAGGGTGAGATCGTGCGCGAGATCATCGGGGCGATGCCGAAGCCGCAGATCGAGCAGCGCCTCGACGGTATTATCTGAGGCTCGGCCGTCGAACTGTTCCCGAACTCCGCCGATCGTTGCGCGGCAGTTGACGATCGCCCAAATCAGCGTGGTTCCATACGTAGTCCAAGACTGCGCAGGGCAAGGAGCGCTTGAAGTGGCAGGACCCCGTTACCCAACGCGGTGTTCTGCTGATTTGCAGTCAGATCACCCATCGGGTCGGTGATCCATCCGACTGGCAGACCTATAAGCCATTCCACGAACTCCGGCGACGAACGTGGCCCTCTGTCCTCGTTCAGAACTGCGGGGGCAGGGGCGCCGCGTCGGGTGATGTGCTCCCATCGTGCGACGGCGTCGGCGTATCGCCCCCAGCGACGAAGATGCTGTCGACTAGCGCGAACAGGGTCTCCGCTGCGTTCGAGTTGATGGTCGAGCCGCCCGGTCCGTTAAGTGCGAGGTCGATTATCTGATGACTCAGTGCGATAGTGCCGCCGCGGGCTCTGACCGTCTCCATCGTCTCTCCGCCCCGAGAGGAGTCCGTTGCTAGCGGCGTCCGGAACAGCGCCCCTGCGGTAGGCGACGATGAAGATACGGAAGCGATGGTGATCAGCGCCGGAAAGTGAAGCCGGTAGGCCGATCCATCGTGCGTCATACCGCAAGTCGGCCAGGTCTCCGAGTACGGCGCCTGCCGTCCGAAGAGGTCGGGCTGATGCGTCCCCCAGACCGCACGGGTCGGATGCCAAGTCGCAAACGGTTGCATGGCCAGCGGCTGTAGGATCACGGTCAACGGGTCCACTTGATACCCCTTCGCGGGTCGGGTAGCGGGGGCCGAGAGCAACCCCTTACGTTCTCGATCACGACGCACGCGGGTTGCAGCTCCTCGATTGCGCGTGCCATGCACGACCAGAGCCCCGAGCGAGTACCTGGCGCGATGCCTGCACCCTTGCCGACGATTGAGACGCCCTGGCAGGGGAAGCCGCTTATCACGATTTCGACCGGCGGTACGGTACTCCAGTCTATGACGGAGATGTCGCCGAGGTTTGGGGCATCCGACCAATTGTGAGAGAAGACTTGCGCGACCGAGGTGTTGATCTCGGAGAACCAGACCGTATCCCCCACCAGTGGCGTGTTCGACGGCAAGGTCGAGCCCTCCGTACCCGCTGAAGGTCGAGCCAATTCGCGGCGAGGAAACGGGGGGAAGTGCGACGTGCAGACACAAGTTGCTCCGGGTGATTGGCTTTCCCGGTGCTGAGCGGTTGCCTGCCCTACCGGTCTGGTTGCTGCCAGGTAAGCGAGTCCGTCTCCGGCGCCGAACTTCTCCAGCGCTTCCCACTCACCTCCCTGTCACCTGCGCGACCCTTACCGGGCTTCCCACGGCATAATTTTTGGCTCGGCGTTCTCTCGTCGCCAGCCTGATCACCTACCGCTCAGAGTTGGTCCACACCTCTTGCAGATCAAGGTGTCAACCCAGGTTGACAAGGCTTCGCGGCGGCGGGATCGCGCGGTCACCTGGAGATCGACAGGCCCCGCGGCGGGCCGAGCGAAGGGACAGGAGACAGGTCATGGTGGAACGGGTGGAGCTCGCGATCACGGAGCTGAGCGAGGCAAGATCGCTGACGATCTACGTCGTTACGGCGCCTACCATGAGCGCACGGGAGTCGATCTCTGGAACGTGTTCACGAAGCAGAAGCCGCACGAGCTGGAGCCTCCGAACCTCACGCAGGAGATCAAGGGCAGGACTGCCTCGCACCACGCGGTTGCTGAGAGCTGCATGGCGATGGCCTCCGTCATCGAGAGCGAGAACCCGTTGCTGCTCACTCCGGAGACGGTCCAGCTCATCCAGGAAGCCTTCGGCGACATCTACGGTGGCGAGTTCCCCCTTGGGCCGCTCGCACGGCAATGTTCTCCCGCATGGCCTCCCGTCGCATGAGTGAGGCCGCCGGGAACGGATCGTTTGCTCTCGCTGAGTTCGTTGTGGTGAACGCGGAGCTGCAACCCTCTGATGCCGAGCGCTACGAGGCCGCGATCATGCACTACCTGACCGAAGCCAACGCGAAGATCAGCGAGCAGCTCGCCGAGTTGCGCACAAGCATGGACGGTCTGAACGAGCAACTCCAGGCGCAACGGCGCGAGATCGACCAGTTGCGCAACCCCAGTGCAACACGCCGACAGCTCCCGAACCCCTTTCGCTCGACCTTCGAGCCCACCGTGCAGGCTCCCCGGCGGCGCGGCCCGTCCGACGACGGGCCGGCCCTGTAGCCAACCTCCGGCATTGAGGCTCACACCGATGCCGTGGTGAGTCTGTCCACCTGGTCTGCATGACGGTCTCGATGCGGGTGATGAGCGCGGGCGACGGGTACAAGTACCTGATGCGCACGATCGCCGCCGCCGACGGCGACCGCTCCCTCTCGACCCCGTTGACCAGGTATTACACGGAAGAGGGAACACCACCGGGCACTTGGATCGGGTCGGCCCTTCGCGGCCTCGGAGACGGGCGGATCGCTCTCGGCGATGAGGTCTCGGAGTCGCAGTTGCAGTTGCTGATCGGGATGGGCCGCGATCCCGTCAGCGGCGACCCGCTCGGGCGGGCCTTCCCACGGTACGTCTCGGTCGCCGACCGGATCGAGAAGCGCGCCGCCGACCTCGACCCCGGCCTGGGGATGGGTGAGCGTGCCGAGCAGATCAGCCAGATCGAGGCCGAGGAGATCGAGCGGGGCAACCGCCGTGCGGTCGCGGGGTTCGACTACACGTTCTCGGTGCCGAAGTCCGTCTCCGTGCTGTGGGGCGTGGCCGACGCCGGCACGCAGGCCCTGATCGCCCAGGCGCATCACGAGGCGATCGCCGAGGTCGTGAACTTCATGGAGCGCGAGGTCGCCGCGACCCGCACCGGCTACACCGCCGCCGACGGCGCGGTCGCCCAGGTCGACGTGACCGGACTGATCGCCACGGCCTTCGATCACTACGACAGCCGCTCCGGGGACCCGCAGCTGCACACTCACGTCGTGATCTCCAACAAGGTCCAGACCGCGTTGGACGGACGATGGCGGTCACTGGATGGCCGCCCGATGCACGCGGCGGTCGTCGCGCTCTCGGAGCATTACAACGCGGTCCTGGCCGACCGCCTCACCGGCGCGCTCGGCGTGGAGTGGGAGGCGCGGGATCGGGGCCGGGACCGTAACCCGGCGTGGGAGATCACCGGGGTCAGCGAGGAGCTGATCGAGGAGTTCTCCTCCCGCGCCCGCGATATCGATGCCGAGACCGACCGGCTCATCGCCGCCTACACCGCCGAGCACGGCCGCCGGCCCTCGGCGCGGACGATCGTGCGCCTGCGCGCCCAGGCCACCCTCGCCACACGCCCCGAGAAACAGGTCCATTCCCTGGCCGACCTGACGAGCGGCTGGCGTGAGCGGGCAGGTCGTCTGCTGGGTGAGGACGCGACCGGCTGGGCCGGCGGCCTTCTCGCCGAGGCGCAGCAGGTGCGGCCGTTGCGGGCTGATGATGTGCCGTTGGAGGTGATCTCCGAGCTCGGGCAGGCGGTGGTCGAGGTCGTCGGCGAGAAACGCTCGACCTGGCGGCGATGGAACCTGCACTCCGAGGCGAGCCGGCAGTCGATGGCATGGAGGTTCGCGACAGTGAGCGACCGGGAGGCGATCGTGGAGATGATCGCCGATGCCGCCGAGCAGGCCTCGCTGCGGCTGACGCCGCCCGAGCTCGCCACCAGCCCGGCCGCGTTCCGCCGCCCAGACGGCAGCAGCGTGTTCCGGCCCCGCCACTCGACCGTGTTCTCCTCCACGGTGCTGCTGGAGGCCGAAGACCGTCTCCTGGAACGCTCCCGCACCCTGACCGGCCCGGTGGTCGAGGTCGAGACGGTCGAGAAGATCACCGCGAAGCCCGACCGGGAAGGGCGCCTGCTCGGTGACGACCAGGCCGAAGCGCTCACCCAGATCGCGGTCTCCGGGAGGGTTCTCGACGTGCTGGTCGGCCCGGCAGGAGCCGGGAAGACCACCGCCATGTCGGCGTTGCGTCGGGCATGGGAGAAGCAGCACGGGAACGGGTCCGTGGTCGGGCTGGCACCGTCGGCGGTGGCGGCGCAGGTCCTCGGCGAGGATCTCGGGATCGCGACCGAGAACACGGCGAAATGGTGGCAGAACCATCTCCTCCACGGGGAGACGTTCCAGGCCGGGCAGCTCGTCATCATCGACGAGGCTTCCCTGGCCGGCACCCTGTCGCTGGATCGCATCACCGGCCTCGCGGCCGAGGCGGGCGCGAAGGTGCTGCTGGTCGGCGACTACGGGCAGCTCCAATCCGTCGATGCGGGTGGGAGCTTCGGGATGCTCGTGGCCGACCGCGACGACGCCCCCGAGCTCGTGGACGTGCACCGCTTCGTCCACGAATGGGAGAAGACCGCCTCCCTCGATCTGCGCCACGGCCGCACCCGCGTGATCGACACGTACCTCGCTCACGACCGCGTCAGCGACGGTGATGCCGAGGGCATGATCGACGCCGCCTACACCGCCTGGCGTGCCGACCGCGACGCCGGACGGGCCTCGGTACTGATCGCCGAGACCCGCGAGGACGTGACCGCACTAAACGCCAGAGCCCGCGCCGATCTCATCCTCACCGGGAAGATCAAGCCCGGCCGCGAAGTCGCGCTAGCCGAGGGCACGTCCGCCGGGGTCGGGGACACGATCATCACCCGCCGCAACGACCGGCGCCTGCGCACCGGCACCGGCCGTGGCTGGGTGCGCAACGGCGAACGGTGGCAGATCACCGACGTGCGCGATGACGGGTCGATCACGATCCGCAAGCCCGGCCACCGTTTCGGGTCGATCGTGCTGCCCTCCGACTACGTGGCAGAGCACGTCGATCTGGGATACGCAGTCACTGCGCACCGGGCCCAGGGCGTCACGGTCGATACCGCGCATGTGCTGGTCGAGCCGTCCTCGACCCGTGAGAACTTCTATGTCGCGATGACTCGCGGTCGGCTGGCGAATCTGGCCTACGTGATCCTGGACCGCCTCGACCCCAACCATCCTGAACCGCATCCGGCGGACAATCCCGATGCGAGCTCGCGCAGCGTGCTCTACGGGGTGGTGCAGCACTCGGGGGCCGAGGTCTCCGCGCACGAGACGATCACCGCCGAGCAGGACCAGTGGGGCTCGATCGCGCAGCTCGCCGCCGAGTACGAGACCATCGCCGCAGCCGCCCAGCACGACCGCTGGGCCGCCCTCCTACACGGCTCGGGCCTGACCGAGGAGCAGGCCGACGCCGCGATCGGGTCGGTCGCGTTCGGAGCGCTAACTGCCGAGCTGCGACGCGCCGAGGCCAACCACCACGACGTTGACGCGCTGTTCCCGCGCCTGGTGGCCGCTCGCGGGTTCGATGACGCCGAGGACCTCGCCAAGGTCATGCACTACCGCCTCGCCCGCGCCACCGCCCAGCCGGCCGGGTCGGGGCGCACGAGGAAGACTCCGCGGCTGATCGCCGGCCTCATCCCACACGTGCAAGGCTCGATCGCCGCAAACATGCGGCAGGCGCTGACCGAGCGACGAGAGCTGATCGAGACCCGCGCCGACGCGATCCTCGACACTGCCCGCCAGACTGGCGAGCCCTGGACCCAGCCGCTCGGCACCCCTCCCGCCGGCAGGCGCGAGCAGGCACGCTGGCGACGCGACGCCCGAACCATCGCCGCCTACCGCGACCGCTACCAGATCAGCGACGACACCCCACTCGGCCCGGCCCCGCAAACCGGCCCGCAGAAGATCGACCACGCCCGAGCCAACGCAGCGCTACGCGTGCTCACGGTGGAAGCGAATCAAACCTTGGCTCAGGAAATGCGTGTAGGGCTCCTGGGCTCCAACATCACCTTTGGACGCTGATCCTCGGCAGAAGACACTACTTCGCGGCCGACATCTGGACGAAGTCAGGATATGAGCAAAGGGGGCGGCCATCGCCTACAAACAGTGATTGATGACAGCGCGATCCAGGCTAGAAAGACTTAGTGCGAAATAGCCTGCCCTCAGCCCCATCGTCATGCAATGTACATACCACTTCGCTCGTCTCAATAGCATCAGGCGACGAGGAAATCGCCTCCGGAAGATCAGAATCAAGAGTTGTGATAACAGGCTGCAATCCTAAGTCCGCATACTGACGCAAGACCGAGATTAGGCGCCTCTTTGCGCGTGGTTCGAGACTCTCGAACACGCCGTCATGGAAGGAAAACCTAGGAAACTGCTGCCCCAGATAAGTGCGCAAAACCGCCAAATCAAACGCGATGCACAACAACTTTTTAAACGTGAATCCTCTACCAGCACTTGTTTCAGAGCCCGTCGAATCTACGATCTCAGCCGAAAACTCAAGACTACCGGTGGATGCCACGGTTACCGAAAGTAGGGCGTGCTCATCGAGAACGTCATGCACGATCTCATCAAAGTACTGTTGGATCTCACGATAGCGATTGCCTGCCGTCTCAGACTGGACTAAGACATCTTGCTCGATAGCAGTTTGAAGGTGATTTCTACGTTCCTGAACCTGTCGCTTTTCCTGCCGCAAGTGCACGATCTGAGACAGTGCCTCACGCTGCCGGTCCAGTGAAGCAATATCTGCCCGAATGCTGATGACCTGGTTCGAGACTTCCTTGTACTTCTCAATAGTGTCTGAACCATCAAGGAACTCAAAGAGTCTTGCACGCTCACGTTGCAAGGACTCAAGTTCAGGCGTCAGAGCCTGCAATCTCTCTTCAGTTTCGGTGCGCTGCTCAAGGAGGTAGTCACGACGCTCCTGGGAGATGGCTCGATTGAACTCAATAAGTTGTTCAAAATCCTTTTTTAGTTGGTCTGGGAAGGCCACGCCGGCTTCAGCAAAGAGCTTCTCGGTCTGGCTCGGGCTAAAAAGGATCGCGTCTTCGTTGAGAGAATCGTTTAGTCTGTTCAGCAGCTGCGAGAGCCTATACGCTTCCTCGTTTCCCGCGGCGATCTTCTCTTCAATGTCTTCAACCAAGTCCTCAGTGGCCTCGGCATCTGCACGCGAGAAGTCGAAAGTGTCCAATGTTGACTGGAATTGGTCAAGTTCGCGGGTTCTTATAGCGATAATTCCGTCGAGCTTCCCGACATCGGCATTATCTGCAGTTCCAGCTTCGCGTTGATGGTGATATATCGCTTGGTCAAGCTTCTCTTCTTCATCGACCTGATCGTAGAGCTCCACGGTCAACTCTGCATTGAATCCGAGCAGGTGCGCGAGAAATGGCTTCCACTCCCTATGCTTACCTCGAAACTTGCGCAGGTGGAAGACGTCGCTATAGTCGTCTTGCTCGCGCAAGACGTACCCCATTATGTCTCGATAATCGTATGGCGAAATCACTGAGAATCCGAATAAGCCGTCCAGCAACCGCTTTGCCGGAGAGATCCCTAGTCCTACGTGCGACCATTGGTCGATCTCTAATTCAGTCGCATCAGGCACGTCGACAGTGGAGGTGAGGATCGAAACGGGGCGTTTGGCATCTACCGATCGCGCAACAGTGATGTAGTTTCCGTCTCCCAACTGAAGTTCCAAGAAGAAGGTGAAGTTGGCAAAGATATCCTCGTGCTTGAACAAGAAGAAACTGGAGTGTCTACCCTTCAGTAGACAGAAATCGATCAATCGAGCGACCGTGCTCTTGCCGAGATTATGTACGGTTTTTCTCTTGCCTTGATCTCGGCGGATCTCCGCGAGCACAACCGATAAGCCTTCATTGAAGGCGATTGGGCTGAAAATGTTCGGTTGATTGGAGTAGAGCCTGACTAGCCTCATGCTTTCACCCACTCAAAGGAGTCTGACTTGGGAAGGTATCGCACGAGACCCAGCAGGAACAGAAGGCTGATCGCCGGAGAGAACAGGTAGTCGACCTTTTGATTCTTGCTTTGGCAATGTTCAAGCAGTGCGTCGTAGGTCACGACTCGATATCTCGAAAGATACTTCATCATAGTTCCGGAGACGGCTATGACGGTTTGGTCGGGATGGTCATGCTTGGTTGGAAACAACATCCGCTTCGACCTCCGTATCACCGATATCACAGTTCCAATACATGTAAAAGACCATTGCTCGCGTCAGGCGGCGATTTCTGCCCAGAAGAGGATCTCTGCTAGTCAATAGATCAACTATTTGACCGAAGACCTTATCGAACGTGTGATGCTCCTCTTTGTGGGCCAAAATCTTGAGATCGAAGTCTTCCGCGCAGCTATCGTAGAGGTCACGAATCGCACTATTGCCGGGATCGGCCAAGAAGTCCTTGAACTGCGTGAGCAGGTGGCCATAGTTACCCATCAAGCGTCTTGAGGTTTTCTCAGTCATGCTGTTGAGTTCGTTCTTCGCCGCTAACGAAGTGCGCTCTTGCGGACGACTTTGCATCCCAGTTGTGTTGTCATCGATAATCTCAGCGATCGCCTCCACAACTTCCGCAAGTTCACGACTGGATACGATAAGTGGCCCGTCGAGAGGGTTTACCCCGGCCAGTTGCGCCAGCCGTGGTTCCATTCGAAACGACTCGTCTAGAGCCTCGATTCCACAAAGATGCACGCTCTCACTGGGGATGCCCGTCTCAGCTGAGACCATCTCGATGATTTTTTCATTGGCGTTCGCTGTGAGATATCGGTTCGAGTAGAGCAGGTAGTTATTGAGCTTTCCGTTCTCGTAGAGCTTCTTGGCCCTCGGAAGCTCATTGGCCAGCACCGAACTGGCGGCTCCACCGCTAAAGTCAGAGTCGCTGAAATAGCCGTACGACATAGTGTGCTTGGCCTGGATGATAGAAATCCCGTCCCACGGTCGTGCCGCACTGGGGAAGCCGTCTGCAAGCCCCTCAAACCGAGCATCCCTGCCACCATCCACGCCTGTGGCAAACCCCTGAACACCCCTGCCCAGGAGTAGTTTCGCAGCCTGGACAACGAGGGCCTCAAATTGAGCCTCTGCTAGGTCTTCGTACGGATATCCCACACCTGATGGTACCAAGCGCGCCGCCTCCGCTTTAAGGCTGACACGACGTCACAGTAGTTCCTTGTGCAGGTTGGACGCTCTCGATGTCGGTTCCTGCCGTACACGCCGGGAGATGGCTCTCTGCTGACTTGTTCCTCCAAGTCTGAGCCCGAGCCCGTCAGGATCATGAGGCGCACTACAGGCGCGGCCCCTCCTGCGACGCCGTGTTCTGCGGCGGGGTATCGAGCTGCCGGCCAGGTGCCTGGCGGTTCAGCAGCCGGCCCGGATCATGCAGCGAGTCCAGCAGGGCGGTCACGTCCGCGGTATCGGTGATGATCTCGGCGCGTCCGCGCTTGATGAGCTCATGCGGACCCGCACTCGCCGCCGACGTGACCGGGCCAGGGACCGCGCCGACGGCGCGGCTGTGCCGGTGCGCTTCTGTCGCCACCAGCAGCGATCCCGACCGGAAGCCCGCCTCCGGGATCACCGTCGCGCCCGACAGCGCACCCAGCAGACGGGCGCGGGCCATGAACCGCCACCGGGTCGGCGTCGCCCCCGGAGGAGCCTCGCTGGCCAGCACCCCCAGATCACCGATCCGGGCCAGCAGATCAGAGTTGCCGCGCGGATAAGGGCGGTCAACGCCGCCGGCCAGCACCGCGATCGTGCTCCCGCCTGCGGTCAGCGCAGCGCGGTGTGCTGCGGCGTCGATGCCATAGGCGCCACCGGCGACGATCGTGCGCTCGTGGTGCGCGAGATCGCTCGCGAGGTGCCCGGCGACCTGCACGCCGTACTCGCTGGCGGCTCTGGAGCCGGTGATCGTGACCCGATCCGTGAGAGCACCGGAAAGGAGCGATGTCGCCCCACGCGTCCACAGCAGGTACGGGGCGCGGGGGCCGAGGTCGTTGAGCGAGAGCGGCCAGTCCGTATCGGTCGGGATGAGCGTGGATATACCGGCTCGTTCCGCATCCGCGACACGGGCGGGGATGTCGCCCTCAATGCGCGGGGCGACGCGGTTGCGCCAGGCGATCGCATCGGCGCGGTTCATCTCCGGTACTGTGGCCTGGTCGTCTTCGAGCAGCCGCAGCGTCTCGACCCCGCCGACTCGGTGCAGGACGCGGCCGGTGGCCGCGTCGTCGGGCTCGGCGATCATCGACAGCATCATCCGCGCATGCTGCTCACCCTTCGCCTGCTCTGCCAGCTTCGCCATGATCTGTGCCCCTTCCCAGACAGTCACGGGCAAGGTGCACCGCCAGCGACCGAGCACGGCCGACGGGGGCTACCGCGTGTCGTACGTGCGGCGTAGAGTGAGAAGCACAGAGGCAGATTCACCCCTCACCATGTAGGCCCCCTCGGGGCCGTCCTCCGGGACACTCCACACGTACTGCCTCACCACAGTTACGTGCTTGGAGGCATCATGTTCCGACTCATCTGGTTCGCCAGCATCCACATCCGCATCTTCATGCGCCGATGGATGCCGACCAACATCGTGCTCGACAAGGTCCGCACCCGTCACGGCCTCAAGTGGGGCCTCCCGGCAATGCTGCTCGCGATCCCATACTTTTACACCGCGAGCCTGCTGACCGTCATCATCCGTGACGGCGGGCCGGGCTGGCTCAACCTCGTCGTGCTCATCGCGATCTGGTCAGCGTTCAAGATGCTCTGGATCGGCCCCGTCAGCCTGGTCCTGCTCGCCCGCGTGCGCATCCACGAGCACACCGAGCGACGCCAGCGGCGCCAGGCACAGGGCGTCTCCTCCGCCCCGATCATGGCAGGGGGTGCGTCATGACCAAGGCGGTTCTCTACCTGCGCAGCGCGACCGACAGCGAAGCGCAGACCAACCAGCAGGCAGAAGACTGCCGGGAGTATCTGCACGAGCGAGGCCTGACCGAGGACGGCGTCTTCACCGATGCCGGCCACACAGGCCCCGGTCTCGCCCAGCTCCTCGACCCGGCCGCTAAGGGCGAGGTCACCGACGTGATCGTCGCCGAGATATGGCGCCTCGGCCGAGCCCCCGTGGCCAACCTGCGCACCGGCGACGCTCTCGACCGAGCCGGGGTCACCGTCCACGTCGCCACAGGCATCCTCACCGGCCCCGTCCTCGACGACTGCGTGCGAGGGTCGATGTACGAGTTGAGCATCGCCGATGCCCGGCGCATCGACGGCGATGCCGAGACCGAGAAAGACGATCCGCCCTTCGACTAACCACCCGACCTTCCCCGATACACAGTTCGCGCCTGTCACTCACGAAGCGGCAGGCGCGAACCCATGTATGCGGGACGGAAGCCCTGGCCCGTCAGGAGATCGACTCGGACAGCTCCAGCCACCGCTCTTCGAGCTCGGCGACCTCGTCCTCTGCCTGGCGCAGCTCATCGGTATGGCCTTGCAAGCCCTCGTAGTCGCTCTGGTCGTGGTCGGCGAGACGCTGATGGATGCGCTCGATGCTTCCCGACAGCTTCTCCAGCCGGCGCTCGATCGCGCCGATTTCCTTCTGCACCGCCCGGCGCTCCGCACCCGACAACTCCGAAGCCGAAGACGACGCCGCCGTCTTCTCCTCGCTGCTCTGAGCGCTCATCGGCGACGGGGTCACGGCCTGCTGCTCCTGTGCGGCTCGCAGCCGCAGATACTCGTCCACCCCGCCGGGCACGTGCCGCAACCCGCCGTCGAGGATCGCATACTGCTGGTCGGTGACCCGCTCCAGCAGGTAGCGGTCGTGAGAGACCACGATCAACGTGCCAGGCCACGAGTCCAGCAGGTCCTCCAGCGCCGCGAGCATGTCCGCGTCAACATCGTTCGTCGGCTCATCGAGAAGCAGCAGGTTTGGCTCGCTGAGCAGCAGCATCAGCAGTTGCAGCCGCCGCTTCTGCCCGCCGGAGAGGTCATCGACCCGTGCCGAGAGGTGTTCGCGGGCGAAGCCGAGCCGTTCGAGCAGCTGCGCCGGCGTGAGGTCCTTGCCGTCGATCTGGAACGTGGTCTTGGTGCGTGCCAGGACCTCGCGCACCCGGTCGCCGCCGATGTCGGCGAGCTGGGAGAACTGCTGATCGAGGATGCCGACCTGCACCGTCTTGCCTCGCTTGACCCGACCCTCGGTCGGCTCCAGAGTGCCGCAGATCAGCCCGAGCAGTGTGGACTTGCCCGCCCCGTTCGCGCCCAGGATGCCGGTGCGCTCACCCGGAGCGATCCGCCAGGTCACGTCATCGAGAACCTTCCGATCCCCGAAGCTCACGCTCACGTTCTCCAGGTCCACGACCTGCTTGCCCAGCCGGGCCACCGCGACCCGCTGCAGCTCGATGGGGTTGCGCACCGGCGGCACGTCAGCGATCAGCTCGTTGGCCGCGTCGATCCGGAACTTCGGCTTCGACGTGCGCGCCGGAGCGCCTCGCCGCAGCCACGCCAGCTCCTTGCGCATCAGGTTCTGCCGCTTGCTCTCGGCCGCAGCGGCCATCCGATCTCGCTCGACCCGCTGGAGCACGTAGGCGGCGTAGCCGCCCTCGAACGGCTCGACCGTGCCGTCGTGCATCTCCCACGTCTCGGTGCAGACCTCATCGAGGAACCAGCGATCGTGCGTGATGACCAGCAGTCCGCCGCTGTTCTTGGGCCAGCGTCGCTTCATGTGCTCGGCCAGCCAGGCGATGCCCTCAACATCAAGATGGTTCGTAGGCTCATCGAGAGCGATGAGTTCCCAGTCGCCCACCAGCAGGGCAGCGAGGGCCACGCGCCGCCGTTGCCCTCCGCTGAGTCGGCCGATCACCGCATCCCAGGAGATATCCGAGACCAGCCCGCCGATCACATCGCGGATGCGGGCATCGCTGGCCCACTCATGCTCCGGCGCGTCGCCGGCGATCGAGTACCCGACCGTGGCCTCCGGATCGAGGTCGTCACTCTGACCGAGCACGCCGAACCGCACGCCGCCGCGCCGGGTCACCCGACCCGCCTGCGGCTCGATCTGCCCCGAGAGCATCCCCAGCAGGCTCGACTTGCCGTCACCGTTGCGACCGACGATCCCGATCCGGTCGCCCTCCTCGATCCCGACCGAGAGCGAGTCGAAGACCACCCGCGTCGGGTACTCCAAGTGCAGCCCTTCGGCCCCCAGAAGAGGTGTAGCCATCAGCGACCACCCTTCCCGACCAGCGCGGTGCGGCACGGTGCAACCCGCCTCGCACGGGTACGACACCCAGCAACGGGGTGTGACGCTGCCCTGCCACGACGGTAGAATCGAGGCGTCCGGAACGAACAACCCATCGAATTGTTGGGTTCGTCGAGGATCAGCACGTTGGGCTCGTCCAGCAGGATCATGAGCAACTGCAGTCGGCGCTTCTGCCCACCGGACAGATCCTTGACCGGAGTCTTGAGCTGGGCGGAGGTGAACCCCAGTCGCTCGAGAAGCTGGGTGGGGCTCATTTCCTTGCCCTCGGTCACGTAGCTGGTTTTCTTGCTGGCGACCACGTCCGAGACGCGGTCATTGGCCACGTCATCGAGTTCGGCCAGCTGCTGCGTGAGCGTGGAGATCTTCACGGTCTTGCCGCGCTTGACCCGCCCCGAGGTGGGGGAGACCGCGCCCGTGACCAGGCCGAGCAGCGTGGACTTGCCCGCGCCGTTGACGCCCAGGATGCCCGTGCGCTCGCCGGGAGCAATGAGCCAGGTGACGTCGTTGAGCACGGTGGTTTCGCCGTTGGCACCGTCGAAGGAGACGGAGACGTTTTCGATGTCCACCACGTCCTTGCCCAACCGGGACACGGCCATGCGCGAGAGCGAGACCGAATCGCGCGGTGGGGGAACGTCGGAAATCAGTTGGTTGGCGGCGTCGATGCGGAATTTGGGCTTGGAGGTCCGGGCGGGAGCACCACGGCGCAGCCATGCAAGTTCCTTGCGCATGAGGTTCTGGCGCTTCTGCTCGACCACCGCTGCCTGGCGATCGCGCTCCACACGCTGCAGCACATAAGCCGCGTAACCACCTTCGAAGGGCTCGACCATACGGTCGTGCACCTCCCACGTGTCCGTGCACACGGCGTCCAGGAACCAGCGGTCGTGAGTCACGACCACCAGCGCGCCAGAGTTCTTGGACCAGCGGTTATTGAGGTGCTTGGCCAGCCAGGTGATGCCGTCCACGTCCAGGTGGTTGGTGGGCTCGTCCAGGAAAATCACGTCCCAGTCCTGGGCCAACAAGCTTGCCAGAGCCACACGGCGTCGTTGACCGCCGGAGAGCTCGCTGATGTCGGTGTCCCAGTCAACGTCAGAGACCAGGCCGGAAATCACATCTCGCACCTTGGCGTCCGAGGCCCATTCGTGGTCGGGGACATCGCCGACGACGGCGTGCCCCACCGTTTGATTCGGGTCCAGGGTGTCCGCCTGGTCCAGCATGCCCACGGTGGTTCCCGAGCGAACGGTGACCCGCCCGCCGTCGGGATCGATGCGGCCGGCGAGTAGGCGCATCAGCGTTGACTTGCCGTCGCCGTTGCGCCCGACAATGCCAATCCGGTCACCCTGATCGATGCCTATGGAGACCGCGTCGAAAACGGTCTTGGTCGGATACTCGAGGTGCAGATTCTCTCCGCCAATCAGATGTGCCACGCAGGCCAGGATACAAGCGACAGGGTCATCCGGGAGAAGTGTCAGATTGGCGTGGGAGACTTGACCCATGCAAGAGACTTACGTGACCGCCCCCGTGGCCGGGACGGTTTTGGACACACCCCAGGATCTGGCAGGCGCCGTCGAACACGTGCGCGAGCACCCGGGGCCCGTGGAAATCACGCTGGGCGCGGACCGCCCGGTGGGCCTGCACATGGGAAGTATGGTGCAGCGCCAAGCAGGCGAACAGCTGCGCAAAGCCGGCGCCGATCCGCTGATCCTGCGCGCACCAGTGTCCGTGGACGAGGACATGCCGGACGAGGGTGTGATTGCCGAGTCCGATTCCGCACTGGTCCTGGCCCACGGCGTGGGCGCGCGAGCGCTCGTGCTCGCATTGGGAGGAGTCACCCACCGTGGCCGGCAGCGGCAACGGCTGTATTCAATGGTTGCCGCGCTCGCGGAAGCCGCCTCGGCTCAGGACGTTCGACTGCTCGTGCAGAACCACACCACCGTGGACGAAGTGGTCATGCTCCTGGTGCTCCTGGATCGCGAATTCGATCAGGGCACCCTGGACGTCACCGAGCCCGAGGTCACCTCACTGGCATGGGACGTGTCCCGCTCCCGCGGCGCGGGGCAGACCGACATGGACGCCTGGGGATTCGTCAAACGCGCAGCCAAACGCGCGCCTGTGCTGGTGCGCGGTCTGGAACCGGGGGAGACCCACCACCTCGCACAAGCCCTGCCCGGCTTCGAGGAAGCCATGGCCAACGGTCGCCTGGTGGCGGTGGAACACTGCTCGGGAAGTCACTAATAAGAACCCGAGGTTCCCAGTGGGATTCCGTGATGTGCATTTGCTCCCCTGCCAAACCCCTGCAACGATCCCCGTGGTTGCCGCTATTGGGAATTGCTATTGCAACGGTGGGATATCTCCTAGACGCCTTCGAAGTCAGTGTGGCGGGGATGTTGATGTTCTCGCTCTTCTGCGTGTGGCATGGTCATCAACTCGAACGACGTGCCAGGCCGAAGGCAAGTTCTCGAGCCTAGGTGTAACTCGTAGACGCCCGGCTGCCCATGGGTTGCCGGGCGTCTACGCACGGTCGAGTGGATGCTAAAGTAATTTCTCGTGCGTCACAGGTGCGCACGAGAATGCGGTGCCCACAAGGCAACGCTCCGCCATGGTGTAATTGGCAGCACACCGGCCTTTGGAGCCGTGAGTCTAGGTTCGAGTCCTAGTGGCGGAACGCACGAACCACCCAGGTGCAGATGGGTTCCCCCACCTGACGAGCAACCACGAGGAGTTAGCTCAGTGAGCATCGTCGATACCGCGGCCGATCAGAGCGCCGCGACCGCCGGGTCCAACCCCGCAGCAATCATCGTCCTGGCCGCAGGCAAAGGCACCCGCATGAAGTCCAAGACCCCCAAGATCTTGCATGAGATCGGGGGTCGTTCCATGGTCGGGCACGCTCTCAAGGTCGCGCGGGAACTGAACCCGGAGCAGCTCGTGGCGGTTATCCGGCACCAACGAGACCTCGTGGAAGCACACATCAACGAGCTGGACTCCAGCGTGCTGATTGCGGACCAGTCCGACGTTCCCGGCACCGGCAGTGCCGTGGATGCGGGCCTGGAAGTCCTGGACCGCGAGACTCCCGTGTCCGGCACTGTGGTCGTCACCTACGGCGACGTTCCGCTGCTCACCGCACAGACCCTGCAGGACTTCGTGGCCTATCACCGTGACCACGGCAACGCCGTGACGGTGCTGACCGCGGATCACCCCACTCCGGGCAAATATGGCCGCATCCTGCGGGACGACAACGGTCAGCTCGCGGAGATCAAGGAATTCAAGGACGCCACCGAGGACGAACGCGCGGTCGTGGAGGTCAACTCCGGCATCTTCGCTTTCGACGCCGCGGTGCTGCGCGACTCTCTGGCCCAGGTGGACACCAACAACGCCCAGGCCGAGAAGTACCTCACGGACGTTCCCAAACTTGCTCGCGCTGCGGGCCACCGCGTGGACGCCCTGAAGATGGCGGACTACATGGAGCTCGAGGGCGCCAACGACCGCGAACAGCTCTCCGAGCTCGGCGCTTACCTCAACAAGCGCACCCTCAAGATGCACATGGCCAACGGCGTAACGGTCGTAGATCCGGGCACCACGTGGATCGACGACACCGTGGAGATCGAACAGGACGTCACCATCCTGCCCGGCACCCAACTGCACGGCAGCACGCGAATCGCTGAGGACGCCGTCGTCGGACCGGACACCACCCTGACCAACGTGACCGTGGGCAACGGCGCAACCGTGGTTCGCACTCACGGCAGTGACTCCGAACTGGGCGCGGGTGCCTCCGTGGGACCGTTCGCGTACCTGCGTCCGGGCACCGTGCTGGGCGCCAAGGGCAAGATCGGCACGTTCGTGGAGACCAAGAACTCGACCATCGGCGAAGGCTCCAAGATCCCGCATCTTTCCTACGTGGGCGACGCGACGATCGGCGACCACTCGAACATCGGCGCGGCCTCCGTGTTCGTCAACTACGACGGCGTCAACAAGCACCGCACCGTGGTGGGCAACCACGTGCGCATGGGTTCGGACAACATGTACGTTGCGCCCGTGACCATTGGCGACGGCGCCTACTCCGGTGCCGGCACGACCGTCCGCAAGGACGTGCCCGCCGGCGCACTGGCCCTCACCGAGGGGAATCAGGTCATCGTGGAAGGATGGGTGCAGAAGCACCGTCCCGGAACCGATGCGGCCAAGGCCGCGGAAGCGTCCAACGGCTCATAAAACTCTGACCGCGCATCCCAGGCCTGAACCGGGCACGAGACACGCGACCAGCGCTCCATCAAGCATTTCGAGGAAAGCGAGTTCACATGACCGGAATTACTAATGCAGGGTCGAACCGCATGGTTCTGCTCTCGGGTCGTGCACATCCGCAGCTGGCGCAGGATATCGCACGCGAATTGGGCACCGAATTGGTCCCCACTGACGCGTACGACTTTGCCAACGGTGAGACCTACGTGCGATTCGGTGAGTCGGTGCGTGGCGCGGATGCATTCCTCATCCAGTCCCACCCGGCACCCATCAACCAGTGGATCATGGAACAGCTGATCATGCTTGACTCTCTCAAGCGCGCATCGGCCAAGTCCATCACCGTGGTCAGCCCGTTCTACCCCTACGCCCGCCAGGACAAGAAGCACCGCGGCCGCGAGCCCATCTCGGCCCGCCTGATCTCCGATCTGTACAAGACCGCCGGTGCTGATCGCCTGATGTCCGTGGACCTGCACACCGCGCAGATCCAGGGCTTCTTCGACGGCCCCGTGGACCACCTCATGGCCATTCCGCTGTTGAGCGACTACGTGCGTTCCGTGGTGGACGAGTCCAACGTGACCGTGGTGTCCCCGGACACCGGCCGCGTGCGCGTGGCTGAGCAGTGGGCCGAGCGTTTGGGTGGCGCGCCGCTGGCGTTCGTGCACAAGACGCGCGACATCAACGTTCCCAACCAGGCCGAGTCCAAGCAGGTCGTGGGCGATATCGAGGGTCGCACCTGTGTGCTCATCGACGACATGATCGACACCGGTGGAACCATTTCCGGTGCCGTGAAGGTGCTGCGTGACAACGGTGCCAAGGACGTCATCATTGCGGCCACCCACGCGGTGTTCTCGGACCCCGCCGTGGAGCGCCTGGCCAACTGCGGTGCCATGAAGGTTGTCGTGACCGACACCCTCCCGGTTCCGGAGGAGCACCAGTTCGAGAACCTCGAGGTCATCTCGATCGCACCGTTGATCGCCCGTGCCATTCAGGAAGTCTTCGAGGACGGCTCGGTGACCAGCCTGTTCAACGGCCGGTCCTGATCCTCATGATCCGCGTCCGGTTCCCCTGAACCGTGACATGAAAAAGCCACCCGCCGGCCAACGGCGGGTGGCTTTTTCGTTACGTGGTGCTGGGGCCCTTAGCGGGTGACCCACACGCGGTTGGTCACCGAGGACCAACGCACGGTGTAGCCCTTGGAGAAGCGCTGGTGCACCTCGGTGCCCACGCGGTACTCGTCGGTCACGGGGAAGCCGTAGCCGCGCTCGTAACCGCGCTGGCTCCAGTGCTTGCCAATGGCTCCGTACTCCTTGATGGTGTTGGAGCCGGTGGAACGGGTCCACATGACCTTGTGAGTGCGACCGGCGGTCGTGGTGAAGCTCTGGTAGGCACCACCGGAGATCGAACGCTCTTCCGTGGACGGGAATCCCAGTCCGCGCTCGCGACCGGTTTGCACGAACTTGTTCCCGATGCTCGAGGTGTTGCGCACCATGTGTGCACCGGTACGCGGGTGCCAGTACGCCGTGGCCTTCACGCCGTTGCGCACGAACTCCTGGTACCGACCACCGGAGGCAGCAGCGCGTTCAGGGGTCACGGCCTGACCCCACTTGGCGGCGCCGCCGGTGGCACGATAGATGGAACCGATACCGCCGCTGACGGTGTAGTTCTGGCTCACGGCATTGGTGCTCGGCGCGCGACCGCCCAGGGGCTTGTAGTTGCGCGAGCTGGCCATGGACTGCAGCTGAGCCCAGGATCCGCGGTACTGGTTGGAGTCACCGGAGAAGGGGCCGGAGGCCGAGAACTGCCAGATGTCGTAGGTGGACCAGCCGTTGGGCATGGCACCTGCACCGGTCGTGTTGTACGCGGCAATGTGTAGCGGGTGGGTGTTGAACTGGGCCGTGTTACCCGTGCACGTGCGCCACCAGTCGGTGGTCGTGTAGATCGCGGGTAGGCGACCGGTGCGCTGCTTGTAACGGTCCGAGAAGGACTTGATCCACGAGTTCATCTGCCCGTGGGACATGTTGTAGCACGTGTTGCCCAGAGTGGAGTACGGGTTGTACTCGATGTCCAGCAGACCGGGCAGGGTCTTGCCGTCCGCGGACCAACCGCCGCCGTTGTTCACGAAGTAGTCGGCCTGCGCCGCACCGGAGGACACGCTCGGCAGGGCGAAGTGGTAGGCACCGCGGATCATGCCCACGTTGTAGGAGCCGCTGTACTGCGAAGCGAACGAGGGGGACTTGTACCCGGTTCCCTCGGTGGCCTTCACGTACGCGAAGCGGGCGCCCTTGGAGTACTCGGCGCTCCAGTTCACGGTCGGCTGCCAACCGGAGACGTCCATGCCCATGATGCCCGCAGGACGCCACGTGTTGGCCTGGATCATCAGGGACATCGAACCTGCCGGACCCACAGTCTGGGTGCCGGAGGGGTCAGCGTTCGGGCTCTCCCGGGTTTCCGGGGTCACGGCACCGACCGACGCCGACGCCGCCGGGGCGGGTTTCGCGTCGAGGTCCTTTTCGACCTGCTCGAGTTCAGCTTCTGACTCGGGGGACAGGTTGGTGGTTTCTTCCATGGACTTCATGCGCTGACCCATGGTGGCGCCGGGGTTCTTATCGCCGGTCTTGGGCGGTGCGCTCGGAAGCTTGGGGTCCTTGACCACCGTGTCGAGTTCTTCGGTTTCCACGGACACCACGTTGCCGCGGTCGGGATCGAGATTCTCTGTGGGGGTTTCTACGGCCGTGGCCGGAGCGAATGTGGTGAATGCCAGAATGGCCGCCGTGACGGCAGCGGGCAGGGCTGTCTTTCGGGGGGAGATCACACGAATTGCCTTACTGGGGGATGGTGCGCGGGGGAGCGCTTGGGCATTGGGGGGCATAAGGATTCTAGACAACTTTCAGCGATTTAATGGGATTAATTTAAGGGAACCGATCACGAAAGCATTTCGAGGCCGCAAATTTTCGGTTTCGGACACCGTAAGTTCGCTTGCCTTTAATCGACGTTACCCGCCACCTCGCGATGGAGGTGACGGGCAACGTCTGCGGTCTGCGACCGCAGTAAGTGAGGATTGAGGCGAAGGTCAGTAGGCGCCGTCGGAGGCGAAAACGGCCTTGAAGGTTCGCAGCAGAATGATCATGTCCTGAACCGGGGACCAGTTCTCCACGTAGTACAGGTCCAACCGGACGGACTGTTCCCAGTCCAGGTCGGAGCGGCCGGAGACCTGCCACAGGCCGGTGATGCCCGGACGCACACGCAGCCGACGGTAGACGTGCTTCTCGTACTGGTCCACTTCCGAAGCCAGAGGTGGTCGCGGGCCGACCAGGGACATCGTGCCGCCCAGGACATTGAGGAACTGGGGAAGCTCGTCCAGGCTGTAGCGCCGCATCCACTTACCAGGCCGGGTCACGCGCGGGTCGTCCTTCATCTTGAACAGCACACCACCCTGTGACTCGTTGGCTGCGAGCAGTGCGGCCTTGCGCTCTTCGGCGTCCACGTACATGGAGCGGAACTTGAGCATCTTGAACCGGGTGCCGTCGATACCCACGCGCTCCTGCGCGAAGAAGGCGGGACCGCCGTCGTGCGTCTTGACGATCAGACCGAGCACGATCAGGACGGGCGACAACAGAAGCAGAGCGCAAGCAGCGCCCACGATGTCGATGCCGCGCTTGATCATCTTCTTGGAACGGGTGAAGCGCGGGGTGGCCACATGGATGAGCGGCAAACCTGCCAGCTGCTGGGTATGGATGCGCGGACCGGCGATGTCAGTCAGGCCGGTGTTCATGACCAACCGGATGTGCTCGTCCGCCAGAGCCCAGCCCAGATGACGGATCTCGCGAGTGCTCAGGGGCACAGAAGCGGTCATCACCAGGGTCTCGATGCGATTCTCGCAACACGCCTGCACAATGCCGGCCACACTGGGGCGCACGCCCTCTTCCAATGTGTTGACGGGTAGTTCAACGTGCTCGAGTTCCTTGGGCATCTCCCGCCGGGACCGCGGCATGTACACGGCCACCGGTTTGAAACCGGCGTCCGGGCGGCGCTGGAGTTCATCCACCATCTCCACAGCACCGGGGAAACGACCGATGATCATGGTCCGCGACATGGCCTGACCCCTGAAGCGCCGCTGCATCAGGTTGTGACGGGCTACGAAACGACCACCGATCAGGGTGAGCAGACCGAGCGGGAGGGCAGTGAGGACGTAACCGCGCGCCGTGGGAATGTCGAAAGCGTAGGACACAATGGCGATCGCACCGAAGAGGACCAGGGTGGAGGTGACCACCTGTTTGGTCTCCTCGACACCGTTACCGATCAATCGGACGCCGCGGGTGCCGCGAAGTTCCAGCCACGACCACCATCCGACTCCGAGAATCACACCGACTAACCAATAGGGAACCGGAATTGATTCGAGCGGGAGAAATCCATCGCCTAAGCCAAAGCGAATCAATTGGCTCAATGCCAATGCCACAGCCAACGCCAGAGCATCGGATATCCGCAGAGTCTGCTGGTATTTCTCACGCCACAACGCTTGCGTGTGGCGCACTGTTGGCTCCTTGAACATGATCGTCGTTCCCTCCCCCTAAAACGGTCGACGAGAGTGCGTGGTGATCCGCACCGCGTCAGCGCGACCGTGAATGTGAGGCGGCCGCACCTTGGAATCTCCCCCGAGATTCATGGTCTCCACGATAGCGCGAATTGCACCTATCTGGCCCCTGTCCAGGGCGAATGGGTACACAACGGGGGACGAGCATGTGAGCGGTTCGGGGGATAAAGGCCCGTGGTATTCTGTGTGAGTTGCCAAGGCGAGGGGGCAGCGTATTTTGCTGCCCCGTTATCGACGACGGCTGGTGGGATCGTGAACTCCCGTGACATCACGGATCGGGAGCGCCATGCGGTACCGCACCACGTCGGTTTGCTGACCGGTTCAACGAGTGGTGCGAGTGCCATTCGGGCGGTCAGTGTGGTGACGAACCGATAACCCACAATCGAAGGAGTTCCACCATGGTGGATATCATCAACATTCCCGGTACGCTGCGCACCGAATTCGGCAAGGGCTACGCCCGCCGCGTGCGTCAGAACGACCAGATCCCCGCAGTGATCTACGGCCACGGTGCCGAGCCCCTGCACGTGATCCTGCCCGGCCACGAGATGATGCTGGCTTCCCGTAACCCCAACGCTGTTCTCGAGATCAACGTTGACGGTGACGGCCACCTGGCCATGATCAAGGAAGTTCAGCGTCACGCTGTGCGCCCCGAGATCCTGCACATCGACCTGCTGACCGTCCGCCGTGGCGAGCGCGTCGAGGTCGAGATCCCCGTTCACGTCGAAGGTGAAGTTGCACCGACCGCCGTGCACAACGTGGAAGAGAACGTTCTGGTCATCGAGGCCGACGCCCTCAAGGTTCCCGAGTACGTCATGGTCAACATCGATGCACTCGAGCCCGGCGAGCACGTCTACGCCAAGGACATCACGCTGCCCAGCGGCGTCACCTTGGTCTCCGACGAGGAACTGCTCGTCATCAACGTGTCCGAGCCGGTCCAGCAGGACCTGGGCGAGGAGCCGGAGGAAGGCGAAGAGGCTGCCGAGGGTGAGGAAGCCGCTGAGGAAGAGGCTCCCGCCGAGGACGCAGAGTAAGAATTCCCTTGACCGCGCTGACATGTTGGTCGGCGCAGTGAAGTGATCGAACACGGCGGTAGGTGCCCACGGGTGCCTGCCGCCGTGTTTTCGTGAGTGCAGTTTCCATGAGCGCACCGTGTAACCGATGGGCTCATGGTGAAGATATCTGACCGCAGCGCAACGGTGCTGCAGCGAGCTGAAGACCGAACCGAAGGAGGCCATCCGTGGCAGATCGCACGTTGGTGGTGGGGCTGGGTAACCCCGGTGACCGTTACGCGGGGACACGACACAACGCGGGTGCCATGGTGTTGGCCGAACTGGCCCACCGCGCGGGCGCCAAACTGTCGGCGCACAAGAGCCGCGCGGCGGTCGCGGAAACGCGGATGAGCCCGGGGTCGCCGCGGCTCGTGCTGGCCCAGCCGCTGAGCTACATGAACACCTCCGGCGGTCCGGTGTCCTCGCTTCTCAAGTACTACGACCTGGACGTGGACAACCTGGTGGTCATCCACGACGAGATCGACCTCCCGTTGGGCGCGGTCAAGCTCAAGCGTGGCGGTGGAGAGGGCGGCCACAACGGGCTGCGCGACATCACCAAGGCGCTGGGCACCAAGGACTACGTGCGCGTGCGCGTGGGTGTGGGGCGGCCCCCGGGCCGCATGGACACCGCCGACTACGTGCTCAAGCGGTTCTCCGGTTCGGAGTCCAAGGAACTACCGCTGCTGATCAGCGAAGCGGCTGACGCGGTGGAGATGCTCACCGAAAAGGGTCTGATCGACACCCAGCAGTACTTCCACGCACGCCTGTCCTCATGAAAATGCCCCGTCCCGAAAGCTCGGGACATGCGAGGCGCTCAACCTGGCGTAACCACCATTAGTCACCGCCCACGCGCGCGACTACCGTGGAGACGGCCGGTCCGTAAGCCGATGAGCGACAGCTCGTGAGAAGGAGTCATGACCACTACCCCCCTGGACAACGAGCAGGTCCTGCAGCTGAAGCAGGATTTCCCGCTGCTCACCGAAACACAGGTGGCGGGTCATCCGCTGGTCTACCTGGACACCGGCGCCACCTCGCAGGTACCGCTGGCGGTCGCCGACGCGGAGCGCGATTTCACCTTGCGTCACCGCGCCGCCGTGCACCGCGGCGCCCACACCCTGGCTGTCGAGGCCACGGATTTCTTCGAGGACGCCCGCGCGACTGTCTCCCGCTTTGTGGGTGCAGATCCCTATTCCCTGGTGTGGACTTCCAACGCCACCGAGGGCCTCAACCTCCTGAGCTACGCGATGTCCAATGCGACCGCGGGCTCCAATGGCTCCGAGCACGCTGAGCGCTTCCGCTTGGGCCCCGGTGACGAGATCGTCACCACCCAGGCCGAGCACCACGCCAACCTGATCCCGTGGCAGGAACTGGCCGCACGGACCGGCGCCACCCTGCGCGTGGTTCCCGTGGACGAACGCGGCCTGATCACGCCGCAAGCGGTCGCCGCCACCCTCTCGGAGCGCACCAAGCTCGTCGCCTTCACGCACGTGTCCAACGTGACGGGCGCGATCACGGACGTGCCCGGCGTCGTCGCCGAAGCACAGAAGGTCGGCGCGCTCACGGTGCTGGACGCGTGCCAATCCGTTCCGCACATGCCCATCGACTTCCCGGCCCTCGGCGTGGACTTTGCCGTATTTTCCGCGCACAAGATGCTGGGCCCCACGGGCATCGGCGCGCTCTACGGCCGCCGCGAGCTGCTCAACGCGTTGCCCACGTTCCTGACCGGCGGTTCCATGATCACCAAGGTCACCACCGAGCACGCGCAGTACCTCGACTCACCCGTCCGCTTCGAGGCCGGCACGCAGCGCATCAGCCAAGCCGTGGCCTGGGCCGAGGCCGTTCGCTACCTCGAGAAGATCGGCATGGACCGCATCGAGGCGTGGGAGGCCGAGCTCGGCGGCCGGTTGGCGCGAGGGATCACGGAGATCGACGGCGTTCGCCTCCTCGGTCCCGCACCGGGCGTCGAGCGCGTGGGCCTGGCCAGCATCGACGTGGCCGGGGTGCACGCCCATGACGTGGGCCAGCTCCTGGACGTGGCCGGGATCGCCGTGCGCGTGGGTCACCACTGCGCACAGCCGCTGCACCGCGAGTTGGGCCTCACAGCCAGCACGCGCGCGAGCACCTATTTGTACAACACCACCGACGACGTCGATCGCTTCCTCGACGAGCTTTCGCGCGTTCGCGGCTACTTCCGGGCGGAGGGCGCATGAGCGCTGAGCTGGACCAGCTGTACCAAACCATTATTCTGGAGCACTCCCACAAGCGCAGCGGGGAGACTGAACAGGACGTCTCATCGGCCGGTGAGCGCAGCGGCGTCTCGCACCAGTACAACCCCACGTGCGGTGACGAGATCACCGTGCGCGTTGCGGTGACTGCCGGCGAGAATCCCACCGTGGAGGCCGTGGAATGGAACGGTGAGGGTTGCTCGATCTCGATGGCGGCGGCGTCGGTCTTGTCCGAGATGGCACCCGGTATGACCCTGCCCGAGCTGGAGGCCATGATCGAGCACTTCCGCGAGATGCTCCGTTCCCGTGGCCAAGTGGCACCCGACGAGGAAATCCTGGGCGACGCCGCCGCGTTTGCTGGGGTGTCCAAGTTCGTGGCGCGGGTGAAATGCGCGATGCTCAGCTGGGTGGCCGTGGAGGACGCGGTGAACCAAGCGGCGTCGAAGGCCCGAACGACATAGCTCTGCGGACGAGGGAGCGCACCAGCGGCCCGCGATCCTGACATGACGAACGGCCGGTGAGAACCTTAGAGGTTCTCACCGGCCGTTTCGCTGTGCGGCCGAGGGCGGGCCGCGCAGGACCTAGTTGTCGTAGACGTCCGGGTCCACGCCGTGCGCACGCACCTTCTTGTACTTGGCGTTGCGGGCGAGCAGCATGCCGCCACCAATCAGTGCCGCCAGCATGGAGCCGAACAGGATGCCCACCTTGGCGTGATCGTTGTGGGGGCTGCCGATGCCGAAGCTCAGCTCGGCCACGAGCAGGGACACCGTGAACCCGATACCGGCCACGAACGACATACCGAACAGGTCGAACCAGGTGTAGTCCTTGTCCTTCACCGCTGGGCTGAACCGGTCCATGAGCCACGCCGCACCGAAGATGCCCACGGGCTTACCGATCAGCAGACCCGCCACGATGCCCAGAGCCACGGGGTCTGCGGCGGCGGACTTGATGCCATCGATACCACCGACGGCAACACCGGCGGAGAAGAACGCGAAGATGGGGATGACCAGGCCGTTGGACAGCGGACGGAAACGGTGCTCCAGGGCGGGGGCCAGTCCCATGTCGGGATCCTCGTGACGGATCACGCGGGGAGTGGTCTTCATGACGGGAACCATGAAGCCCAACAGCACACCGGCAATGGTGGCGTGCACGCCGGCTTCGTAGACGCACCACCACGTGGCCACGCCGATGGGCAACAAGATGACCCAGGCGGCCCAGTGCTTGGCCATGAACCAGTTGGCGTACTTGTGGGTGAGGACCCAGAAGATCACGAGCAGCACCGCGGCACCGCCCAGGAACAGGACGCGCACGGATTCCGTGTAGACGAACGCGATGATGATGATCGCGATCAAGTCGTCCACCACGGCCAACGTCAACAAGAATGTGCGCATGGCCGTGGGCAGCGCGGAGCCGACGACCGCCAGGACGGACACCGCGAAGGCGATATCCGTGGCGGTCGGAATCGCCCAACCGTGCATGGCCGTTTCTTCGGCGCCGGCGGCGATGTTGATGCCCAGATAGATCAAAGCGGGCATGATCACGCCGCCCACAGCGGCGACCACGGGCAGCATGGCCTTTCGGATATTGCGCAGCTCGCCGTTGACGAACTCCGTCTTGAGCTCGAGCCCCGTGAGAAAGAAGAAGATGGCCAGCAGGCCGTCCGCGGCCCATTCGCCGACCGTGTGATCGAATCCGGGAACACCGATCCCCACGTGGGCGTCACGCACGCCGAAGTAGAAGTCACCCAGCGGTGAATTGGCGATGACCAGAGCAGCCACCATAGCGATCAGCAACAGCAGGCCGCCCGTGGTGTCACGCCTCAGGAACGCACCCAGATTGCCCGCGCGTGACGGATTGTTCACGGCCACATTCAAAGCCAAACTCCATTCGATCTGCGGATATCTTGGGTCATCATATAGCCTCACCAACTAAAAACCGGGGGCCGTTCGAGCGACCCCCGGTTCTCAGGTAATGCGTTAATGATCAGTGCTTGGAGATCCAAGATTCTGCGGCGCGTGCCTGCAGGGTCAGGGCCTTGCCGATGTAGGGCTCGGCGGCAGCGGCGATCTTCTTGCCGACCAGCGGAATGTTGGCGACCACGTCACCGGCAACGTCGATCACGGTTTCTTCACCGGAGGGCTTCAGGTTCTGAGTGGCGTTGGCACCCACGGGCAGGCCGTGGGCCTTGATCTCGGTGCGCACGTTACGGGAACCGTCCGCGGCCGGAGCGTCGTAGGTGTCCACCTGGTTGAGCTTGACGGCACCCTTGACGAACTTCTGGACCATGTCGGGCAGCTTCTCCGGGGACATGGTGCGCACGGTGGTCACGGTGAAGGCCGTGTTGATGTCACCGGAAACCTCGAAGGATTCCAGCTGCGTACCCGCGCGGTCGCTCACGTGACGGACGAATGCCTCGTCGACGAAGGTCTTGAGCACGGTCTCCAGCGGAGCCTTGACGGTGGTGGAGGCGTTGACAGACATGGTTCTCCTAGAAATCGATGAACGCGAGACGCGTTGTGGCCAGCGAATCCATCCTAGGCCCATGATCATCCGGGAGACCTGAGAGAAAGCGGGGTTGGGCTGTCCGCTAAAGATGGGACAGCCAGTTTGGCCCTGGGAAGCTGCCGATTGCGCGCTCAAACCTAGACTGGAGAAGACCCGCGGCAGGGGAATGCCGCAGGGTCACATAAACGGGGTGGGGATCCCGTGACCTGCGTGTTTTGTCGCGCTGACTAGGCGCTCTGCAGTAGTTCATGCGGTGCGCGCTTCATCAGGGGGAAATAGATGAACGGTTCCAGCTCGCCTGCAACGGGCACTTTGGTGCAGCAGACGCACCACGACACCTCCGGCGCCCGGCACCGGGCCCACGCTCTGCAATCTCCGCATCGTGATGCCGCTGATCCGGGCACGCCGAGCGGACCCGTGGTGCTGCACGTAGTGGAAGCCTTTGGCGGGGGCGTGGCCGCGGCCGTGCGGGATTACGCGCGAGCCACCCCGGAATGTGATCACCACTTGCTGTGCCATTTGCGCCCGGAGGCCGTGAACCTCGAGGACCAGTGGGACATCGACTTCGCTTCCGTGCGTTTTCTGCCCGGAGGTCACCTGGCCAACCTGAAGGCCACCCGTTGGGCCATCAGCGAGATCCACCCGGACGTGATCCACTCCCATTCCAGCTACGCGGGCGTCTATGCACGCCTGGCCGTGGGGCACCTGCCGCGCAAGCCGGTGGACACCTTGTCACCGCTGCGCACCCCCGGGGCGCCCACGACCCGCGCCGAACGACACGGCGACCTGTTGCGAGAAGGACAGCGGCGGCGTCGGATTCGGGCGGAGAAACTGGCCCAACGCGGACCCGTGGCCCGCAAGGTGCAGAAGTACTTCGACCCCGCGCTCGCCCACATCAAGCAGGTGTACACGCCGCACGCGTGGTCGTTCTCGCGCCTGGACCACTCGCGTCTGACCCGGCTGGGGTTCTGGGCGCTCGAAGGTGCGCTGGCCGCGCGGACGGACGTGCTGGCCGGATGTTCGAAGGCCGAGAACAACGTGGCCCACTGGGGCCCGGTGTCCCCGCGTACGGTCTACGTACCCAATGTGGCCGAACCTGACTCCAAGCCCCGCCCGACCAAGGGCGCGGATGAACCTCTGGTCCTGGCCGGCGCCGGCCGACTCACGGCGCAGAAGGACCCCGTGTTCTTCGCGGAGACGGTGCAGGCCATTCGCGATGCCGGCTTCCGCGTAGCCCCCATCTGGGTGGGTGGCGGTGACGAGAAGGTGGAACAGCTGTTCCGTGACTACGGCATCAAGGTGACCGGCTGGATCGCTCACGACCAAGTGCAGGAACAGCTCAAGACCGCGGACGTTTACCTCCACACCGCGCGCTGGGAAGGGTTCCCCATCACGGTGCTTGAAGCCGCGGCGAATCATATTCCGGTGATCGTGCGCCGGATCCGCGTGTTCGACGATTCCGGCCTTCCGCTGGTCGTGGACACCCCCCAGGACGTGGCCGCGCGCTGGAACGAGATCGTGGATCCGGAGACCCGCGATCACCTGTGCGGTTGGTCCCAGCAGGCCTTGTGGGAGAACTGCCGCAAGGTGCAGCGGGACCGACTGTGTGAGATCTACGGGGTGCACGTGCCCCTCTTGGAGAAGAAGGCGTTGGGCGCGCCGTCAACACCATGACCACGGGCACAGAACGGGCAGAACAGGTACAGGGGAGAGCTATGCAACAGGATAACTACGCCGGAATTATGGGTCAGGCCATGTGGACCCGCAGTGGAACCGACGCCATTCAGACGTGGGTGCACACCCCCGTGGACGGGAAGGCACGAGGGCTCGTGGTGCTCGCACCACCGGTGGGCCGCGAACACATCCAGGCCTACCGTTCCAACAGGCAGCTGGCCATGCTCTTGGCCTCGGAAGGCTATTGCGTGGCGCGCGCGTGCTATCGCGGCGTGGGCGATTCGCATGCTCTGGAGCCGGATCAGAACGTGGTGGAGGCATGGCGGCAGGACCTGCTCGACACCGCTGCTCACGCGCGCCAGGTGTGCGGGACGGAAGAGCTGCCCGTGTGGGCCATCGGTCACCGGATCGGTGCCACGCTGCTCGCTGGGATCGCCGAGCACTTCGATCACGTGATCGCGTGGGAGCCCGTGGCAGGGTCCGTGTTCGTGAAGCAGTGGTCCCGGTTGCGTAACGCCACCCTGCCGGACATCCCCGTGGGCGACCGCGTGGATCTCATGGGACTGTGCCTGAGTAATGAGCAGGCCGCACAACTCTCGGCTCTGCGCGACCCTCGCAAACTGGCAACTCTGCCGGAGCACGTGACGATCTTCCGCGAGAAGGACCAGCCGCGCGCCAAGGTCATGTACGGCGTGGAGTCCCTGGACACACGCGTGCACTACGACATTCTGGATCAGCTGATCCGCATGCTTCCCCGCCCCGAGCTGACTCCCATGGGAGGCGACGGCCGCGGACCGCTGCGCAATGAGTTCACCGCAGCCACCGGCATGGAATGCGCGGAGGAGATCGTGCGGGTGGAGCCCAAGGACTACATGGGTGTGCTGACGGGGCCGGTGGTCACGGACAAGCCCGGTCGTCCGATTGCCTCGCACCCCGGGAAGCCCGTGACGTTCTACGCCCCGGGTGCGTCCGAACCCCGCGACGGTTCCGCACTGTGGTCCGAAACCGCGCGCGAGCTCGCCGGACACGGTGTGGCCAGTTTGCGCGCCGATCGCGACGGCGCCGCGGACCGCGCCGAGCTCTGGACGGACCGTGATCCCAATCCGTACCGGCACGCCAATGCCCAGGCCATGCGCGAGCAGGCCCAGTGGCTCAACAATCACTTCAAGTCCACCGTGGTGGCCACCGTGCTCTGCTCCGGTGCCTGGGACACCCTGTGCGCGGCCCGCGAACCCCAGGGCATTCCGGTGGACGGCATGATTCTGCTCAATCAGAACGAATGGCGCATGAAGCAGGAGTTCTTCGATGAACTGCGCAAGTCCTATGACGCTGATGCCCGCCTGCACGCCGCTGCGATCACCTCACAGCAGGCCAAGGAGGAGCTCGCCCGACCCGCTACGCCGCGCAAGGACGCGGTCAAGGAGAAGGTGGCCGGAGCGGCGTCGGCGGCGAAATCCGTGCTGGGAACCGTCAAGGAAAAGGGCTCCTATGCGCTGCGTCACTACACGCCCGAGCCGGCGTGGAATCTGATTGCGCGTCACCCTGAGGCGTCCATTGCGGACTACACCCTGGACTGCGCGAGCCGCAACGCCCGCGTGGTGCTGCTGGTCGGCCCGCAGGACGAACCCCGTTACCGCGAGACCCTGACCCCACGAGCCGTGGAGCGACTCACCGCCCGCGGCCGCGATATCCGCGAGGAGTACCTGCCCAACGTGGACCATTCCATCCTGTCCCGCACCGCCCGCGACGTGGTGATCACACGAGTCGTTGAACTGCTCTCGCAGTGGGAAGGACGGTCGCCCGGGAATGGCTAAGCACTCACTCACCGCCGACAAGGCCACCGAAGCCGGCGAATCCCGGCTGGGCGCCAACATCGCCTGGAACTACATTTCGGGGTTCACGAGCGTCTTCGGACTGCTGCTGCTCTACCCGTTCGCCATCACGATCGTGGGAGCGGAAGCGTACGGTCTGTGGGTCTTGGCCTCCAGCGCCATCCAACTGCTGACCATGTCCGACTTCGGCCTGGGCACGGGCATTGTCCGTACCCTGACCGACATCCCGGACAACGCGAAGCACCGCAAGGATCGGCGCAGCTTTGTGGCCGTGGCGCTCGCCGTGTTCCTGGTGCTGTCGGTGGTGCTCACCGCCCTGTACTTCGTGGCGTTCCCGCTGTACCTGACCACGGTGGATGTGCCGGAACAGGATCAGCGCGCGGTGATTCCACTGGTGATCGCCGCCGGAGCCACGCTGTTCTTCTCGGTGCTGGGGCGTGCGTGCAACTCGATCCTGTGGGCCCTGAACCGACCGGACATCGAGCGCAAGGCCGCGGTCGTCGCCATTCTGGGCCGCGCGGCAGGCTACGCCCTGTTGATCCCGCTGGACGGTGGGCTCATCACGATCGTCATGGTGGAGTGCGCTTCCCTGTTGCTCCCGCCGCTCGTGTGCTTCTGGGCCGTGTACCAGCGCTTCGGAATGCCCCGGATGATCCGTGGCGCGTGGCGGTTGCAGGGTAAGCCGCTGCTGAAGATGTCCTCGGTGCTGTCGATCGGCTCGCTGTCGTTGCTGGGTGTCTACCAGTTGCCGCTGTTCATCGTGGGGCCCACGCTGGGTCTGCAAGCGGCCACGGCATTCGGTGCGCTCATGCGCGTGTTCCAGAGTGCCCGGTTGATCATCAGCTGGATCGTGATGCCGTTCGCCTACCCCATCAAGAAATCCGCGGTGGGGGAGGCCGGCGAGCACATTCGCGTGGCGTTCACCGTCTCGTTGCTGGTTGGCCTGCTGATCAGCGTGCCGTTGGCCGCGCTGCCCAATGAACTGTTGACCGTGTGGCTCGGCTCCGAATTCGCGTTCGCCGCTCCGGCGCTGGCCGTGGTGGTCGTGGGCGTGATGGCCGAGGCCATGGGCCAGGTGCCCAACTTGATCATGACGCTGCGCGGTAACCCGTTGATCGCCTCGCTGATCAGCCTGTTCGTGTTGCTACTGACCCTGCCTGCCGTGTGGATTGCCTCCGACACCGGCGATCTGGGCTACGTGATGCTCGCCGCTGTGGCACCGCTGCTCTTGCTCGTGCCCGTGCAGATCTACTTCAGCGAGAGCACCGAAACCAGCGGTTCGCGCTCCAAACACGTGCTGGCGTGGACGGGCATGGTGCTGGTCGCCGCTACTGCGGCCGTGACGTTCGCGCTGCTCGCCCAGGTTCTCGGTGACGTTCTGAGCATCGGAGTGTGCGCGTTCGTCCTGGGCGTCGTGTTCCTGGGCGCGTTCAAGCGGATCCGACGCCGCGATGACGTTCTCAACGAGCGCGACGCCGCTCAGTCCCCGGCCTGACGCAGGTCATTTCCGAGCCGATCACGACTACAAAGATTCTGGGAGTCTTCAGGCCACTTCTCGCGTGAGAAGTGGCCTGAAACTGCCCCACATCGTGGTGTGGGCAGGGAGCGCTTTCACCGCCCGGCGTGGTCAGGCTCGAGCTGCCCCCAGCAACTGCACGTACAGCTGGCGGTAGGTGTCCGCCGTGACCAGCGCGTCGAATTCGGTGGCGGCCTTGTCCCAGCTGGCCTGTCGCATGCTCTTGCGGTCCTCCGGCGACTGTTGCACGTACCAGGTCATGGCCTCAGCCAATGCCTCGGAATTCCGCACGGGCACCACGGCCCGCTCATCCACGGTGAGGTCCTTGGCATCCCCGGTATCGGTGGTGATCACTGGGACGCCTTCTCCAATGGCCTCGATGCCGGCCATGGGGAGTGCCTCGTGGTAGCTGGAGAAGACCACGGCGTGAGCGGTGCGAATCAGTTCGCGCACGTTGTCCACCGGGCCCAACAGGGATACCGCATCGCGGATGCCCAGCCGGTCGAGACCGCGCGTGAGTTCCTGATTGTCGTTGTCCACGCCGTGCCCGGCACACACCAGGGTGGCCCCGGGAACTTGCTCGCGCACCATGGCGAACGCGCGGAACAGGTTGGGGTGGTCCTTGGGTTCGGCGAAGCGTGCCAGGTGTACGAACACGGGCTCGCCGGTGGGCTCAGGAGCGGGCGAGGACGCCGTGGCGCTTCCGTTGTGCACGATCCGCATCTGCTCCGCCGGGAACTTGTAACCGAGTTTCGCCGCAAAGTTCTTGGCGGAGGCCGAACACGCCACCACGGCGTTGAACCGGCCTGAGAGACCCGCCACCGTCCGCCAGACCACCTTGGCCACGGGATTGGACGAGACGTCCAGGCTCGAATGGAGAGTGGACACCCGCGGGCGGCCATGTGGCGTGAGCTCGTTGATCAGGTCGGACTGGTGCAGGTGCGAGTGCACCACGTCGATCTTGTGCTTCTTGACCAACCGCAGGACATCGCGAACGCCCTTGGCCGGAACCACCGATTTCCGGGACATCCCCGAATACGTGGTGCTCGTGGCCACCGACTCGAGTCGGGAGGACAGCGACGCCGGGGAGAGCAGGACCAGCAGGTGGGCCTCGTCCCCGGGGCGGGTCACACGCAGCAACTGCTCGATCAGCGTCTGGGCGCCGCCGGTGTCGGCGTCATTGACGATGTGCAGAATGCGCATGAGGCAACCTTTCGGTGGGATGGGTGTTCGAGCTCGAATGCGGGTCGGTCGAAGAAGGTGCGGGCGGATCCGGCCAGGATCGGGTCAGCTCCAGCCCCAGGCAGATACCCGCCATGCCCCAGATCCAGAACGCGGAGTCGTAGCTGATGGTCAGACCGGAGATCACGGCCCACACGATGAAGGCACACAGGCCCAGCCACAGCGGATTCCGACCACCGGCGCGCAGGATCAGCACGGACATGATCAGCACCAGGCCCAGGCCGAAGAACACGCCGCTCTCCAGGATCACGCGGCCGGTCACGCTGTAGATGTCCGGCAGCGGGTTGTAGTGCTGCAGGTCGCCCAGCGGCATGCGGTGGGTCAGGAAGATCTCGTTGGTGTTGCCGCGGCCCACGCCCCACAGGAACACGGCGGGATCCGCGAAGAAATACCGCACGGACGCCGCGATCGACGAGTACCGGTCCGACCAGGACCAGTTGAAGGATTCGCTGCGGTCCTGGAGTGTGCGCGCACCGATCGCCACGGCACCGGCTAGACCCGCGGGCACCAGGATGATGCTGGCCCACGCGTTACGCGCGGCGTACGGCGCGATGGCCGCGATCAGCACCACGCCCAGCACCACCACGGCGCTGCCCGAACCGGAGATGGCCACGGCCCACAGCACCAGTGCCAGGGCCACGCCGTCCCGCAGGTTGATGGTGCGGTGATAGTGGCGCACCAGGATCACGAGCGCCATGGCCATGAGCGAGAGAGAGCCCACCATGAAAGACGTCTCCGGGAACATCCCGAACGGTCGGCGCACGTACGTCAGGAACGTCTCGGTGAACTCGGAGACATTGGCGTAGCCGGGCAGATCGTAGAAGGACTCGAACGGCACCGTGTCGAGAATGTCGAAGAAAATGTACTTCTGCACGAGCGCGTACGCCGCGCTGAGCAGAATGGTCCAGCTCAACCAGGCAATGGCGCGGTAGCGCAGGAACACGATGGCCGCCGCCGCACCCGCGAAAGGCAGGGTGAACACCACCCACGTCACGGACCCGGCGACCTGCCACGGTTCGGGATTGATGAACATCCGCACGGCCGCCGCGAAAAACGGTGCGGCCGCCACGAGCAGCGCGGTCCACATGATGGGCATGTACTTGGCGCACCGGGCGATCAACACCACGGCCACCACGCTGGTCAGGGGCAGGTTGGTGTTCGAGCCCATGGGCAGCGCCGCGAACGGTAGCGCGGACAGCACCAGCAGCGCGCGCGACAGGTTTCGATCCAGCCGCGTCCCGGTTTCGGGCAGGGCACCGCGCTTGGGGAGCCGCACATGTTTGGGGGCCCAGATGGCCCACAGCGGCCGCCGCTTCACGCTCGCTCCGCGCTCATCACCGCAGCCACGGTCGGCACCCAGTCCTGGTGCTTCGAGGGCGACGACGCCGCGTGCGTCCCGTGCGTAGCGCGCTCGCCCACAGGCTGGGGCGAGTTGTCCTGCGAACCGGACACGGCGGCGTCGAACGCCGTGCGCAGGGCTGCGCCAAAGGCATCCGTGTCGTGAACGTCCGCAGCGGTGAACTGCGGGTAGTCACCGGCCTGCGCGCGCAAGGACGGGAGGTCCGAAGACACTACCGGCACACCGGCTCCCACGGCCTTGGCGAGCACTCCGCTGTGCGCATCGAAGTGGGTGTAGGGCAGCACGATGACCGCAGCGTTGAGGATGAACGCGTTGAAGTCCTCGCGGGACAAGAACTCGTCCGCGAAATCCACGCACCGCCCGGCCGCGGCCCGGCGGGCCAACGCGTACGAGAGCTCGGGGCTTTCCGCTGCGCCCCGAACCAGCAGCGGGATGTCCGCGCGCACGGCGGCGTCCATGGCCAGTTCGATGCCCTTGTTGGCGCGCATCTCACCGATGCACAGGGCGTAGGGGGTGCTCGGAATGGCGCTGGAGACCGGCGCATCTGCCAGCTCCAAGCGCGAAGACACCGGAAGGTCCACGGCGGACACCGGTTTGGATGTATATCCGCGCACGATCTCACCCTGGTCCTGACCGTGAGTGATCACCTGATCGGAACGGCGCGCGCACGAGCGCTCGAGCCACAGCAGTACGCGTTCGCGCACGGACGGATTCGAGAGGTCGAAGTGCGGTTGGGCGTTGTGCACGAACACCGAGACCGCCTGACCTCGGGATGCGCACAGGACGCGCGGCAACGGGTACTTGGTGGAATCCAGGGCCAGCACGGCACGCCCGTCAGCCTGTTTCGCGACCGAGCGGACGGCGGCGTGCTCCCGCAGCAGATCCGCGACCTGAAGAACCGGCTTGAGGATTTTCCCGATCTTGGACTCGGGGGACTGGGTGCGCCGCGGCGGCACCGTCTCCACGACCTGAATCGGATGATCTGAGCCCCAGCCAAGGTACTCCCGGGCACCCGGGCGGGAGACGAGCCACACTCGGTCGGCCTGCGGATCCTCCAGCAGCGCCAGTGCCAAATCAGCGGCGTGTTCCAGCTGGCCACCGTACTCGGTGGGGCACACCACCACCGCGTCGCGCGAGGTGGTTCGTGTGGGTCGTGACGGATTGTCGTGCTCAGCGCTCATGAGACCCTCCGGCTTGCAGTCGTCGTGAACGAGAGGACGGCTTATCACCGCGCACCAGGACGATCAGCAGTCCCAGGACCAATCCCACGAAGAAGCCCAGTGCGGTATTGAGCACCAACGAGGGTGCAGCGGGATTCTCCGGGGTCGCCGCGCGTTGCACCACGGTCAGATTGACTCCGGCTTGTTCGCCACGCTGCGGTCCGGACTCCAACGACTGACCGACCTCCACGAGACTTTCGGCGGTGGCCTGTGCCAGGCGCGCGGTGTCCTCGGGTGCATCTCCCGTGGCTGTGATCGTGATCATCGCGGTGTTGGGCTGATTGGTCACGGTCACGGCGGATTCGGCCAGCGATTCCGGCGTGGCGTCCAGGCCGAGTTCATCCACCACCGGCTGCAAGACCGAATTGGTGGTGGCTACCTGCGCGTACGAACCCGCGCGGGCCATGGCGAACTGTTCACCCATCTGCAGGTCGGTGACCGACTGAGGGTTGGCCACGTTGACGAACACCTGCGCCTGGGACTCGTATGACTTTGGCATGATCATGGCCGAGCCCGCGCCCGCGATGAGTCCCAGCACCGCGGTCAGAACAACGATCCACCACTGCTGTTTCAAGCAGCGCATGTACTGATTGAGATTCACTCATCTCCCCCTTGAATAAATGCAAACGCTCACGACCCGCGCGAAAGCGGTACGGATCGTTCCCCAAAGTGTTCGCATTCAAAACTGTAACGACACCACCCAGCATCTGGCGCGGCGGGATCGTTGATTTCACGGATTCGTGCCCTTATGTGTGGACGAATCCCCGGCGGCGGTTAACGGGCCCGGCTTCCTAGACTGGAGGCGAGACACGCAGGGGAGAGCGTGCTCGCCACTACAGGGGGAATCAACGTGGACCATCACACGGAAACAGAACTCGAACATCCGCTCATCAGCGTGGTCATCGCTGTCTACAACGGCCAGGACCTGGTGGGTCAGGCCATCAGCAGTGTGCTGCGGCAAACCCATCCGAACATCGAGCTGTTCATCGTGGATGACGGCTCCACGGATCACACGTCACAGGTGCTCGAAGGGTACGAGGCACTCAACCGGCCCGGTCGCCAGGTGCGTGTGCTCCGCCAGGACAACGCCGGTTGCGGTGCTGCCCGAAACCGCGCGTTGGACATGGTCACGGGGGACTTCATCACGTTCCTGGACGCGGACGACACATTGCTTCCGCACCACCTCAGCACTCTCTTGGAACGCTACGAGGAACTCGACACCAACGAGAGCGCGTCCCGAACCGTTGTCTACGCCAACGCCTTCCAGTGCACCACGGGTGGGATCAACACCGGGCGTCTGCAGTACCGCGAAAAGATGCCCGAAGCCGATCAACAGCGGTCGGTGATTCTGGAGTACAACATCGGCAGCTTGTACGGATTGTTCCCGCGCTGCTTCTTCACCGAGGTGGGAACCTTCGACCCGGAGCAGGTTTTCGTGGAGGACTGGGAGCTGTGGCTGCGCGCCATCTACTCGGGCTGGCGTTTCGACCGGGTGGAAGAGGTCACCAACATCATTTCGTGGACGGGCGGGTCCATGCAGTCCCAGCGTGATCGCATGGCCGCGGGCGAAGAGATGGCGCTGCAGAAGACACTCCGTCGTTTCGACGGCAAGTTCAGCACCGAGGAACGCGCCAAGCTGCTGCGGCGACTCGACTACGGGTCTCCGCTCGCAGCGGCGTCGGAAGCGGAACAGGCACTGCGGGACGGCCGCGGGGACGATGCCAAGGAGCACCTCAGGCGCGCCGCCGAGATGATGCCCACGCAACGCCGCGTGCGCGTGAAGGCAGCGATCGCCAATCTGCCGGGCGGCACACGGTGGCTGGTCAACCGTCAGCGCACGGTGGATCGCAGCGTGGGCTACAACGAGGAAATGCGGCGCTGAGACGCGTGTTTGTGTCACGCGAGGTAATGCTCGCTACCGCCGCTGGCTTGGCCTGCGGGATTGGGAGCGCGCACCGATAGCATCGGTTGCGACCCGCCCCGGGCACTCGGGGTGCAGCTTCACATCCCGGGAGAGTTTATGCACGCCCACGTCGACCTGAGCTTCGTCACGGTCGCCCTCCTGGGGCCCCGGCGACTGACGACGGCGCTGCGCGGCACCTACCAGCGTGCCGCAGCCGGGGTCGTCGAGATCGATCGCCCGGAGGATGTGTCTGCTCGGTCCCTGAGCGGGGTCGGTTTCGTGGTCGTCGCGACGCCCGCAGCCGGGGATTCCGTCGATCCACTCCATGACGCTTCCGCGTGGCGCCGAGCGCTGGCGGCCGTCGGGGTCGCGCTGCCGGTGAGCGTGGAGCGGGTCCCGGAACGAACGGGTGGCAGCATCACCCTGGTGGGCGGTGGCCCCGGTGATCCGGGGCTGATCACCGCTGCTGGCTTGCGCGCACTCGCGCACGCGGATGTAATTTACGCCGATCGCCTGGCCCCTGAAGTCACCGACGAACTGGCGCCCGGAGTGCGCGTGGTACCGGTGGGCAAGCGACCCGGGCACCACCCCGTTCCGCAGTCCGACATTCAGGATCAGATGATCCGGGCTGCTCTCGCGGGCGAGCGCGTGGTCCGGTTCAAGGGCGGGGACCCGTTCGTGTTCGGGCGCGGGGGAGAGGAGCTGCTCGCGTGCCGTGAGGCGGGCGTGGACGTGCACGTGATCCCCGGCATCACCTCCGCGGTGGCGGTTCCCGAAAACGCCGGAATTCCGGTGACGTTCCGCGAACTGAGCCGGTCATTCACCGTGGTGTCCGGCCACGATCCGCTGGACGAACATGAGTTGAAGCATCTGGCGGGCCTGTCGCGTTCGGGAGCCACCATCGTGCTGCTCATGGGCGTGGCCACGCTGCCGCAGACCGTCAGCGGACTGATGCGTCACGGACTGGCCGGGGATACGCCGCTTGCCGTTCTGGAGAAGGGCTTTAGCCCAGAGGAACGCAGCACGTTCACCACCCTCGCGACCGCGGTGGTGGACACCGCCGCCGCGGGGTGCGTTTCCCCGGCAGTCACGGTGATCGGACCGGTCGTGCACGCGCTCGACGACGACGCTGAACAAAAAACCGCGCTGGCGCGGCCATTTTTATTGGCCTGTGCGCACGGAACGGGAAACCCGTCCGGTCAGGCCGCGGTGGCCCAACTCGTCGCGGAGGTCCGCTCGGCGCTCGAACCCGTGTCCGTGATCGACACGTGGGTTGATGTCCAAGAGCCCAGTCTGACGGACCGCACCCGAGAACTGAGCGACGAGCCCACCGTGATCGTGCCACTGCTGCTGTCGGCCGGCTACCACGTGTACGTGGACATGGCGCGAGCGATCAAGGGAAACCCGGAACATCGAGTCGCGGCGGCACTCGGTCCCGATCCGCGCTTGGCTGCTGTCATGGCCCGCCGCCTGCACGAGGCAGTGCGGGCGCACGGCGCCGAGCCGATCACCGAGCACGACACCGTGATCATGGCCGCCGCCGGATCCTCCGAACCGGACGCCGTGCGCGACTGCCGTGTGACCGCCGACCAGCTGGCCCAAGAGCTGGGTCTGCCAGTCCGAGTGGCCTTCCTCTCGGCGGCAGAACCCACGGTTGAGGGTGCAGTGGCTGACGCCCGGAAATCAAGGCGCACATCGGAGAGCCAGTTGCAGAACGGTCCCGAGAAAGATCCCGGGGGCAATAACGCGCGGGTCCTGGTGGCCACCTATTTGTTGGCCCCGGGGTTCTTCCACACCAAAACTCTCAAGGCCGGCGCAGACATCACTGCGGCGCCCCTGTTGCTACCCGACGAACCCACGCCGACCGAACTCACCGAACTCGTGGTCGAACACTACGAACAAGCCGTTCGCGGATAAGCGGATCAAGGTTGTATCGGCACGGGCACAGGCACGAGCCGAGCGTTCAGCTCAGTAACCACCACGCCCTACGAGCCGTCTGCGGAGATCTCCGCGCGGGCGTGCTCGCACACGGCGCGGACCATGGCACCGAGTCGGAACCGTTCGGGCACTACGGCCAGCACGTCGGCCTCTTCCAACGGCTGCACACACACTGGGCCGATGGCCACCGCGGTGCAATGACCACCCCTCAACGCACTCACGAGCGACTCGTAGGTCCCCGCCGCGCGGGCGGCGTCGAACAACGCGTCCACGGCCGGTGCGGCGGTGAACGTCACGTAGTCGACTTCGCCGCTGGCAATCGAGCGGGTCAGATCCGCGAGCCGTGAGCCCTCGTCCGCGGAGGCCCACTGATAAGGGGCCACAGTGAGCACGGTGAAGCCGGCATCCGACAGTCGCGTGAGCTGCTCGTCGTCGGTGATGCCGTGGACCTGAACGGCCACGGTGCCGCGTGAATCACGAGCGATCAAAGCGTCCACGATCTCACTCGTGCGCCCGGACTGACCGGTGTACTCGCACGGGATCTGTTCCGACTGCAGCTGCCCCTTGGCCTTCGCCCCGCGCGCGTAGACCGCAGTCTCGCGCAGCATATTCACGAGATCGTCGCGCAGCCCCGCGGTTTCGGCCACGGCCAGCCACCGCTTGAGCCCGTAACCCGTGGTGATCACGACCATTTCCGGGCGGGAGGCGAGGACGTCGCGGGTGGCGGCCAGAACGGCGTCGTCCTGGTCGGTCGGCACCAACTTGAGTGCCGGCGCGTGCAGCACACGGGCGCCCTGCCGTTCGAAAGCACCGGACTGTTCATCGGCGCGGCGGTGCGCGGTGATGGCTACGGTGCGGCCGGTCAGCGGTGCGTCTGCGGAAGCGTTCATGCCTCCAGCGTACGAGCTGAGCGTGTCTGTCCCGGCGAGTAGGCTTGGGCGCGTCCCCGATACTCTGAGGGGATTTTGCCGTCCACACCAGGAGTAGCCCGCACATGTCCCTGACCGGTTTGCACACCGCGCTCACCGAGGACCGCACGTTCGCCAACATCTTCGCGCAGGCCTCCCGTCCGCCGGCCGAACGGTCCAGCGAGACGATCATCAGCGCTCCGGACGGACTGCGCGCGCCCATCCTGGCGCAGATCGTGGCGGGTCTCCATGACGACGCCGCTGGCTCGCCTTCCGGCCCCGCTCCCGTGACCTTTGTGGTCACCGCGACCGGTCGCGAAGCGGAAGATCTCGAGGCGGCGCTGGCCTCCTACCTGCCGGCCGAACAGGTCATGAACTTCCCGTCGTGGGAAACTCTGCCCCACGAACGGCTCTCACCGCGCTCGGACACCGTGGGCCAGCGGCTGAGCGTGCTCCGCAAACTGGCGCACCCGGAAGCGACCGAGGCACCGTTGCGCGTGATCATCGCGCCGGTGCGCTCGGTCCTGCAGCCGGTCGTCGCTGGGCTCGGTGACATGCAGCCCGTGACCCTGGTGGCCGGTGAGGAATACGCTTTCGACCAGCTCATCAAGGACCTGGCCAACGCTGCCTATTCGCGCGTGGACATGGTGACCAAGCGCGGCGAGTTCGCGGTGCGCGGTGGCATCATCGACGTCTTCCCGCCCACCGAGGACCACCCGGTGCGCCTGGAATTCTTCGGGGACGAGCTTGATGAGATGCGCTGGTTCGCGGTGGCCGATCAGCGCACAGTAACCGGGGTGGAACACCCCACGCGCATTGTGGCCTCGCCGTGCCGTGAACTACTGATCACCCCCACGGTGATGTCCCGCGCGGCCAAGCTCAAGGATCAGTTGCCCGGTGGCCGGGAGATCCTCGAACGCATTGCCGGCGGACAGTACGTGGAGGGTATGGAATCGCTCGCTCCGCTGCTCGCGGACGACATGGTTCCGGTGCTGTCCCTGGTGCCTGAGGGCTCGATGACCGTGGTGATCGAACCCGAAAAGGTGCGTGCTCGCGCCCACGACCTGGTGGCGACCAATCAAGAATTCCTCATGGCCGCGTGGGAATCGGCCTCCGGGGGCAGCGATGCGCCGCTGGATCTTAATACCGCCGTGGAGTCCGAAGATGGCCAAGAGCGCAGCCTGGCTGCCGGCTCGTTCCACGAGATCGCCGAGACCCGGCAACTCGCCCTGGACCGTTCGGTGGGTTGGTGGTCGATCACCGGGCTCAACGTGAACGCTGTGAGTGTGAGCGGCATCGACGCCGATTCCACGGAGGAAGAAGTCCGTCTGGCGGACACGGACGCTGACACCCTGACCGTGGCCGCTCGGGAACCCGCGCGGTTCTCCGGAGACGTGGATGCCATGTTGCAGTTCATGGCCGGTCGCATGTCCGAGGGCTGGCGGGTCGTGCTCGTCACGGACGGACCCGGTCCGCTCGACCGGCTGAGCGAGCTGCTGCACGGGGCCCAGATTCCGGCCGCGCGATTCGAGTCGATCGACGAGGCACCCGAGGCGGGTCTCGTGGAACTCACCACCGCGCGTGCCGGTCACGGATTCGTGTTCGACGGTCCGCGGATCGCGCTGCTGACCGAGGCTGATGTTCTCGGGCGTTCCACTGCCTACACCACCCGAGACATGCGCAAATTGCCGCAACGGCGCAAACGCAACCAGGTGGACCCGCTCACCCTGCAGAAGGGTGACTACGTGGTTCACGAGCAGCACGGTATCGGCCAGTTCGTCGAACTCGTGCAGCGCCCGATCGCCGGTGCCATGATCACGCCGGGTCAGCCCAAACCCATGCGCGAGTACCTCGTGCTCGAATACGCGCCGTCCAAGCGCAACGGTCCGCGAGATCGCCTCTTCGTGCCCACCGACCAGCTCGACCAGGTGAGCACGTACGTGGGTGGGGAAGCGCCGTCGTTGTCCAAGATGGGCGGCTCGGACTGGAACAAGACCAAGCGCAGCGCCAAGAAGGCCGTCAAGGAGATCGCCAACGAGCTGATCCGGCTCTACTCGGCGCGCATGGCGTCCAAGGGGCATCCGTTCGGCTCGGACACCCCGTGGCAGCGCGAGCTCGAGCAGGCGTTCCCGTACATCGAGACCCCGGACCAGTTGACTACGATCGACGAGGTCAAGGCGGATATGGAACGCCCCATTCCCATGGACCGGTTGATCTCAGGCGACGTCGGCTACGGCAAGACCGAGGTGGCGGTGCGTGCCGCGTTCAAGGCCGTCCAGGACGGCAAACAGGTGGCCGTCCTGGTGCCCACCACGCTGTTGGCCCAGCAGCACACCGAGACGTTCGCCGAGCGGTTCTCCGGATTCCCGGTGCGCCTGGCCACGCTGTCCCGGTTCCAGACCGCCAAGGAATCCAAGGCGACCCTGGAGGGCCTGCGGTCCGGAGCGGTGGACGTGGTGATCGGTACCCACCGGTTGCTCAGCAAGGAAATGCAGTTCAAGAACCTGGGCCTCGTGATCATCGACGAGGAACAGCGTTTCGGTGTGGAGCACAAGGAGAAGCTCAAGGCCATGCGCACGGACGTGGACGTGCTGGCGATGTCCGCAACGCCCATTCCGCGCACCCTGGAGATGTCCATGACGGGCATCCGTGAGACTTCCACGCTGGCCACCCCGCCCGAGGAACGCCACCCCGTGCTCACCTACGTGGGCCCGTACACCCAGAAGCAGGTGTCCGCGGCTATTCGGCGTGAGCTGATGCGCGAAGGCCAGGTGTTCTTCATCCACAACCGAGTGTCCTCCATCGACGCGCAGGCCAAGGCGCTCGCGGAACTGGTTCCCGAGGCGCGGATCGCGGTGGCCCACGGTCAGATGACGGAGTCCCGGCTGGAGCAGATCATCGTGGACTTCTGGGAGAAGAAGTTCGACGTGCTGGTGTGCACGACCATCGTGGAAACCGGTCTGGACATCGCCAATGCCAACACCCTGATCGTGGACGGCGCGGACCGTTACGGCTTGTCGCAGTTGCACCAGCTGCGCGGTCGCGTGGGGCGTGGCCGCGAACGCGCCTACGCGTACTTCCTGTATCCCGCGGAGAAGCCCCTGAGCGAAACCGCCCTGGAGCGGCTCAAGGCAGTCGCGGCGCACAACGAACTCGGTTCGGGTATGCAGTTGGCCATGAAGGACCTCGAGATCCGCGGTGCGGGCAACCTGCTGGGCGGTGAACAGTCCGGGCACATCGCCGGTGTCGGTTTCGACATGTATCTGCGACTCGTGGGCGAGGCCGTGGCCGAGTACCGCGGGGATCAGGACCAGGCGCCGTCGGAAATGAAGATCGAACTGCCCGTCAACGCGCACCTGCCGCACGACTACGTGCCGGGGGAGCGGTTGCGCCTGGAGGCCTACCGAAACATTGCGAATGCTGCGACGGAAGAGGCCGTGGTGGAAGCGGGCGAGGAGCTTCAGGACCGTTACGGACCACTGCCCACCCCGGTCAAGAACCTGTTGGACGTCGCGCGACTCCGCATCTTGGCGCGCGCTTCGGGACTGACGGATGTGGCCACGCAGGGCAATATGATCAGATTCGCGCCCGCCGACCTACCGGAGTCGCGAGAGATGCGGCTCAAGCGCATGTACCAGGGTGCGCAGATCAAGGCGATCCCGGGAACCGATCGGCGCATGGTGCTCATACCCAAGCCCAAGACGGATCGGATCGGCGGTAAGGATCTCGTGGACGAGGCCATTCTGGCGTGGGCTCGCGAAGTGCTCGACGCGATCTTCCCCGTGGCGCAGCCGGTGGGCAGTCAGGACTGAGCTGGAATCTGCCCTGTGTAGTGAACGGCCGAGATGCTGTGCGCTGCGTTTGCGCTGGTGGCCACCTGTGGGCGTGCGTTGCTGACGTAGTTGTACACCAGCGCGCCCAGCGCCACCAGGATCACCAGCGTCAACAGGGTCGTGAGTATTGTGGCCGCACGCGAACCGTGCGAGTCATGGCTTGGTCTGTGTCTGTGGATCGTATTCTCGCTCAACTGAATCTGCCCCATAACGTGTTCTCCCCGGGCGGTCCCCTCACCATCCCGGATACTCACTATGCGCCGGAAGTACGGAACGGGCCAGTGGGAATCGCGGAACTGGGGATAAATCCGCGTAAGTGTGGACAGCACGAATGCGGATTTGTCCACCTTTCGGCGGCGCATCGGGTGAACAGTCTCTAAATTCTTCCCGCCCTTGCTACGGTAGAAGAAGCATTCTGTGCGGTGGGGACCGTGCAGTGTTGTTCCTTAGGGGGGAATCATGGCGGCTGAGCGCAACACCACTTCGTTTTCGGGGCACGATGATCACCATGGTCACAGCGGATTAGGCCTGTCCGCAGCGGAATTACGAGGCTTACCCGAAGGCAGCGTGGTCGGGTACGCCGCCGGTGCCTTCGATCTCTTCCACGTGGGGCACCTCAACATCCTTCGCCAGGCCAAGCGGCACTGCGACTACCTGATCGCCGGGGTGGTCAGTGACGAGATGTTGGAACTGACCAAGGGCCGTGCCCCGGTCGTGCCCGCAGCCGAGCGCGCGGAGATCGTCTCCCACGTGAAATTCGTGGACGAGGTCCACATCGAATCCGTCGAGGACAAGCTCGATACCTGGGCTCACGTGCGCTTCGACCAGTTTTTCAAGGGCGACGACTGGAAGGGCACACCGCGCGGTCGTGACCTCGAAGCACGCTTTTCCGAGGTGGGTGTAGAGGTCGTGTACTTCCCGTACACCGTGCACACGTCCTCCACGCGGCTGCGCACGGCGCTGGATCTGCTGAGCACGCCGCAGCCCATCAAGGCACCGCAGACACTCAAGGACGGCAGTCAGGTCAGCTCCTGAATTGCCCCTAGGATTGAAAACCATGGGCAAACTACTCGTTACCGGGGGCGCCGGTTTCATCGGATCCAATTTCGTTCGTCACGTGCTGGAACACACCCAGCATTCCGTCACGGTATTGGACAAACTCACGTACGCGGGCAATCGCGCAAGCCTTGACGGTTTGGACCCGCAGCGCTGCGAATTGGTTGTGGGAGATATCGCTGACGCGGAACTCGTGGATTCTTTGGTCCGCGATTCGGATGCCGTGGTGCATTTCGCCGCAGAATCCCACAACGATAATTCTTTACGCGATCCGTGGCCCTTCGTGCACACCAATCTGATCGGCACGTACACGCTCCTGGAAGCGGTGCGCCGCCACGGTACGCGGTTCCATCACGTGTCCACGGACGAAGTTTTTGGTGACCTGGAGCTGGACGACCCGGCCAAGTTCACCGAAGAGACTCCCTACAATCCGTCCAGCCCGTACTCGTCGACCAAGGCGGGCTCGGATCTGCTGGTGCGCGCGTGGGTGCGGTCCTTTGGGGTGCAGGCCACGCTGTCCAACTGCTCCAATAACTACGGCCCGTACCAGCACGTGGAGAAGTTCATTCCGCGGCAGATCACCAATGTGCTCAGCGGCATCAAGCCCAAGCTCTACGGCGCCGGACAGAACGTGCGCGACTGGATCCACGCAGACGACCACTCGGCCGCCGTACTACGCGTTCTGGAGGCGGGCGATATCGGACGCACCTATCTGATCGGCGCTGACGGTGAGGCGGACAACCTCACGGTGCTGCGCACCATCCTGCGGCTCATGGGCCGGCCCGAGGACGAGTTCGACCACGTGACCGATCGTGCGGGCCATGACCTGCGCTACGCGATCGATGGCGATCGCACCCGTCAGGAGCTGGGCTGGGAACCGCAGTTCACGGACTTCGAGTCCGGTCTGCGCAACACGATCGACTGGTACACCGAACACCGCGACTGGTGGGAACCCGTCAAGGAAGCGACCGAAGCCAAGTACCGGGAGGCCGGTCAATGAGCGACTCCCAGGTTCAGGTCCACGCCACCGCGATCGACGGTCTGTTGATCGTGGATCTGCCGCGTCCCGGGGACAACCGTGGTTGGTTCAAAGAGAATTGGCAGCGCGCGAAAGCAACGGCCGCCGGACTGCCGGATTTCGTGCCCGTGCAGAACAACATCTCCTTCAACGGAACCCGCGGGACCACGCGCGGTATCCACGCCGAGCCGTGGGACAAGTACGTGTCCGTGGCCACCGGGTCGATCTTCGGGGCGTGGGTGGACCTGCGCCGCGGACCCGGATTCGGCACCGTGGTCACCCACGAGATCACACCCTCCACAGCGGTTTTCGTCCCGCGCGGAGTGGGCAACGCTTTCCAGACACTGGAAGACGCCACCGCGTACACGTACCTGGTGACCGACCACTGGTCCGCGGACGCGCAGTCCGCCTACAGCTTTGTGAACCTCGCGGATCCGCAGCTGGCCATTGACTGGCCCATTGATCTGGACCAGGCGGAACTGTCGGAGAAGGATCGCAACCACCCGTTGCTCGCAGACGTTGAGCCGTTGCCGCCCGCTCCGGTCCTCGTGATCGGTACCGGGGGACAGCTGGGTTCGGCCCTGACCCGGGCGCTAACGGATCAAGACCTTCCGTTCACGGCCTACACCCGCGCTGACCTGGACCTCACGAACCCCGCACGTTGGCCGGAAGGTGTTCGCTCGGGTGAAGGGCTGCGCCGCTATCGAGCCGTGATCAACGCCGCAGCGCACACGGCCGTGGACGCCGCGGAAACTCCCGAGGGCCGCACCGAGGCCTGGGCCGCCAACGCCACCGGCGTGCGGGCGCTGTCCACCGCGTGTGAGCGAGCGGGCGTCCCGTTGGTGCACGTGTCCACGGACTACGTGTTCGACGGCCAGTTGCCGCTCGGCCAGTTCTACGCTCCCGACGCCGCTCTGGCGCCCGTGTCCGTCTACGGCCAGTCCAAGGCCGCGGGCGAGTGCGCGGTGACCGCGTGGTCCAAGCACTACCTGGTGCGCACCAGTTGGGTCATCGGTGCCGGGCACAACTTTGTGGCGACCATGGCCAAGCTGGCGGAGAACGGGGTGGACCCGTCAGTTGTCTCCGATCAGCACGGTCGCCTGACCTCGGCCTCGGATTTGGCCGCGGGACTGCTGCACTTGATCGACAGCGGTGCCGACTACGGCACCTATCACCTGACCGGTTCTGGCGAGTCGACCACGTGGGCGGAGATCGCCCGGCTGATCTTCGAAGAACTCGGCCACGATCCCCAGAGAGTGACCCCGGTCAGCACGGAGGAGTACACGGCTGGGAAGACGGGCATCGCTCCGCGCCCCACCAACAGTTGCTTGGACATTTCCACGCTTGAAGCCACCGGCTTCACACCGCGGGACAGCGCCACGGTGGTGCGCGAAGCTCTGGAGCGCCGCGCGCACGACTGAACCGAGCGGCGTCGTCGGCGTGTGAAGGAAGGCGCTGACCCCGACCAACGAAAGAACCCCGTCACCGGACGTCCGGTGACGGGGTTCTGTGCAATGAAACTTAGTGGTTGACCTGCGCCTGGTTGGGCGTATTGGGGCGCTGAGCCATCTCGTGCGGACCAGCGGGCAGATCCAGCGTGAGCTCGGTGCCGCCGGTGGAGTGCTTGGCCGTGGCGCCGGAGGTGATCGTGGTGGGCACGAACAGCGCCAATCCGTAAGCCAGGATGCCGAGCAGGAAGATCCACCAGCTGTCCGGGTAGCTGGCGAACATCCAGAAGCTGGCCACAATGGTGATCATGCCGCCGAGCAGCAGGAACAAGCTCTTGAGCGTCTCGCCCTCACCGGAGAAGGTGCGGGGCTTGACGGTGTGGCTTCCGCGCTCGGCCGAGCGACGAGTAGTCTCCTGCTCGTTGACGGAGGCTTCATCTCTTCTGACCATGAGTGGACCCTTTCAGACTGCAACCGCGAGGGGTAAATAAATTCTCTGTCCAGTCTAGACGCTTGGCCGCCCCGTTGCTGACATTCCGTCAGTTACGAAGCGGGTGCGCCCACCAGAATTTTGCCATGGTGACCAGCACGGGACTTTCCCCGGATTCGGACGTGGCAAACTCCCGTGCGGTGGCGCGTTTCGGGGGAGCGGCGGCGTCGACGAGCGTGTTGCGTTAGAGCTTGGCCACGATGTCCGCGAGCAGACGCGAGATGCGGGGACCCGCGGCTGCGCCGGCCTCGATGACTTCCTCGTGGGAAAGTGCGGTCTCGCTGATGCCGGCGGCGAGGTTGGTCACCAGAGACATGCCGAAGACCTCCATGCCGGCGTGACGCGCGGCGATGGCTTCGAGGGCCGTGGACATGCCCACCAGGTCTGCACCCAGGACCTTGGCCATCTGCACCTCGGCCGGGGTCTCGTAGTGCGGGCCGGGGAACTGGGCGTAGACGCCCTCGTCCAGGCTGGGATCCACTTGATGCGCGATCTCGCGGAGGCGGGAGGAGTAGAGGTCGGTGAGGTCCACGAACGTGGCACCCTCCAGCGGGGAGGTAGCCGTGAGGTTGAGGTGGTCACTGATCAGCACCGGGGTGCCGGGCTGCCATGCGGGGTTCAGACCGCCGCAACCGTTGGTCAGGATCATGATCTCAGCGCCCGCAGCGGCCGCGGTGCGCACACCGTGGGCCACGGCGCGCACGCCCTTGCCCTCGTAGAAGTGGGTTCGCGCACCAATCACCAGGGCGTGGTCACCGTTGGCGAGCTTGATCGAGCGCAGGGTGCCCACATGGCCCTCCAGCGCGGGGCGTGAGAATCCGGGGATCTCGGTTGCGGGAATCTCGTGCTCGGTCTCACCGATGAGCTCGGCGGCCTCACCCCACCCGGAACCCAGGGTCAGGGTGATGCGGTGGTTCTCCACACCCGTGCGCTCGCGGATGGCGTCAGCGGCACGGCGGGCAATGTCATAGGGATCGGCGGTAGCCGTTGCATTCTCAGTCACCCGCACCACTCTAGAACAGGGGAGGCAAGAGTGCGCGTACACCCCGGAGCCGGACTGCGCCGCGTGCGCCCGGTGAGCCGGGAACACGTGAGGCAGAGATCCGCGGGTCCGTGGTGTCCGTGAACATCTGGGGCGGGGGTTCGCAGCGACTGGCGCGGCGGGGAACATTTCGGGCCGAGATCCGCAGGCAGCGTGGCGGTGGTGAAGATCTGAGGAAGAGGTCCGCGGAAAATCGGCCCGTATTCTGCGATCTCGCGCCTTAAATGTTCACCGCGCGAACCTCCGCCTCAGATGTCAGGTTTCACCGGGTCTTTTACCGTGTCAGGACCCGGCGTGCCGGTGTGTAGCCTGTCGGCACCGGCTTCACCGGCGGATCGAACGCTCACGGGGATCGATCAGTCTCATCGGCTAGGTCTTTTTCGGCGAGGTCCTTGAAGTATCGGGCTACTGGCCAGCGTGTGAATCCGAGGCGCTCATAAGTGGACCGTGCACTGGAGTGGCCCGGGTCGTCTCCGGTTTCGACTAGGGCCATGCTCATTCCCGCGTTCTTGATCCGGCGCATCGAACGATCCATGAGAGCGGAGGCGATCCCCCGACGTTGATGATCAGGATCAACCACCAGGACGTAGACCTCACCCATGTTGTCCTCGGGATGTATCCGGGTGCAGATCCAGCCGACTACCTGGTCATCCTCAAGGGCGACGTCTACGTTCTGCGGCTCTTGATCAAGGACTTCGGACAGATCCGCCCGCTGTCTGACTTCCCACCCGTCCGGATAGAAGTTGTCGTAGACGAAGCGCGGCACCGTGGCTCGCACCTGGGGGAAGACCGGAGCCCACGCACGTATGGCCAGGTCAAGAGCTTCGTCCCGATGCGAAGCGTCAAAGCGAATGATCATCACCATGCTGGATCACTGTACTCATGGTCGGTCTCCCCGCTGGCAACGTCCGAGGCTGAGATTCGCGGGCCGCATGGCTGTGGTGAACATCTGGGGCAGAGATGCGCGGGTTCGAGGTGCCGGTGAACATTTGAGGTTGAGATCGGCGGGTACGGGGGCGGTGGTGAACATCTGAGGCAGAGGTTCGGGGGTTAATGATGTCCGTCAACATCTGAGGCAGCGATCCGCGGAAAACGCAGGGTGTCAACCTGTGGTGAGTCAGGTTGGAAGGTTGATGCCGACTAGCTTCGCTGGTATCGGGGTGCGGGGTCTGATGCGGAAGCGGTGTGGGTGTTGCTCGTAGTAGTCCTGCAGTGCTTGATCGCGTATCTGCCATACCTGCTCCCAAGACCCGTCTGCGACTTGAGAAGGTGTGAACAGCGCGATCCCCGAGTGCTTGTGCTCGGTGTTGTACCACTTGACGTAGTCGGTGAGATAGGTTCTGGCCGCTTGTAGGGTTTGGAAGATTCGAGGGTACGAGGGCCGATACTTCATGGTGCGAAATCCTGCCTCGGAAAATGGGTTGTCATTGGAGACATAGGGCCTGTTATGCGAAAGCCGCACTCCGTGCTCGGTCAGGGCCGCGCGCAGGGTGTTGGAACGCATCGCTGCCCCGGAATCGGCATGGACGACCTCGGGTGCACCGTGCTCAGCGATCGCGGTGGCGAACATGTCTACGGCGAGATGATCGGCTTCGCGTTCTTCCACCCGCCAGCCCACGATCTGGCGGGAGTAGATATCGGTGATCTTGTAGGCCTTGAACACGATCCCACGCCACGGGGAGAACAGATCGGTGATATCCCAGGACCACGCCTGCCCGGGGGCGGTAGCGGTGACCACCGGGACTGGGCGCGGGCTCTTGTGACCGGCGTGGGTGGGGATCTTCGGGCGCAGTGCCTGATACTTCAGCTCACCAGCGATCCGCCACCAGCTGCGCCGCGAGCCCAGCATCACACCCTCGTCCCAGGCTGCGGCAAAGGAGTGATCTACCGAGACCTGTTTCGACCAACCATCGAGGATGCGTTCTTCGATCTGCTCGCGCTCACCCCGGCTGAGCCTGGAGGGGTAGTCTCGCTGTGATTGCGGGATCGGATCAGCACGAGCGGGCCGGCGGTGGTGACGGTAGTGCCACGTCGAGCGTGAGAGCCCAGCCAACGCCAGCGCCTTGCGTTGGGAGCCCAGCACCGCACTGAGCTGGGTAATCAGCTCATTTTCAGCTTGGAGGAACTGTTGGGTTTGGTCGTCTTGGGCGTATCGGGCTCTCGCTCGTTGATCTGATGCAAGAGCCCGATAGCTTTTCCCAATGCTTCGTTCGTGGCTTCGAGCTCACGTACCCGCGCTCGTAACGCTTGGTTCTCTGCCTCGCGCTGTTCCCTGTGGTGGGAGATTTTGCGCCATTGGCTGGGAGAGGTCATGGAACTACCCTCTCGTGGAATCAGTCCCCGGTCGAGATCACCATCGAAGATCGCTTTGCGCCACCGACTCATCCGCTCCCGCGAGAAACCCCGCTCTTGCATCCACAATTCCTTCTGCCCGTGCGCTAACCCCACGTATTCAAACACCAGATCACGGATTTCATCATCGGTGTACCCTGCAGAAATCGCCATCTCAAACCCCTCACTGATCATGACCACCATGACTCACAACCAGTCTGACAATGGGGGAAATCGGCCCATATTCTGCGATCTCGCGCCTTAAATGTTCACCGCGTGAACCTCCACCTCAGATGTCAGATGTCAGGTGGCGGAGGCCCACGGGTCCAAGGGTTGCGTGTGTGAAAGGAGCCAGAAGGGTACGGGGCGCGCGGGTGCAGCCCAGTGCGGGGCAGGGCGTGAGTAGGCACAGGTAGCAGCGGTGACGTGCTTGAAGCGACAGTGCGCCGAACCTTCACGAATCCGAGGCCCGAGTCACGGTTACTCCCGGTTCATTTACTGCAACAATGGGGGGCGTGAGTGTGCAGACTGAATTTGCGAATCCGAAACTCGTTGTCATCGGTGGCGGCCCCGGCGGCTATGAAGCGGCCCTGGTGGCCTCGTCGCTGGGTGCAGAAGTGACCGTGATCGAACAGCAGGGCATGGGCGGCTCGGCGGTGTTGACCGACGTGGTCCCGTCCAAGACCCTGATCGCTTCCGCGGACACCATGAACCGCTTCTCGGAGGCCAAGGATCTGGGCGTCCACATCGTGGGTGGCTCCGATGACGGTGATGAGATCAACCACCTGTCCGTGGACCTGCAAAAGGTCAATACGCGTCTGTTGCGCCTGGCTGCCACCCAGTCCCGGGACATCAAGCGCGGCCTGGAGCGCCAGGGCGTGCACCTGGTCAAGGGTCACGGTCGTCTGACCAGCCCGAACACCGTGCACGTGGAGACCGATGAGGGGCTCGAGTACGACCTGGAAGCACAGTTCGTGCTGCTGGCCGTGGGCGCCTACCCGCGTGAGTTGGACACCGCCAAGCCTGACGGCGAGCGGATCTTCAACTGGAAGCAGGTCTACCAGATGCGGGAGATCCCGGAGAAACTCATCGTGGTGGGTTCCGGTGTCACCGGTGCGGAGTTCGCGTCCGCCTACAACGGCCTGGGCTCGGACGTCACCCTGATTTCCTCCCGCGACCAGGTGCTCCCCGGCGAGGACTCGGACGCAGCGGCCGTTCTGGAGAACGTGTTCGAGCGTCGTGGTTTGACCGTGCTGTCCCGGTCGCGCGCGGAGTCCGTGGAGAACACCGGCGACGGCGTTCTGGTTACGCTCTCCGACGGTCGCAAGGTTCAGGGCTCGCACTGTCTCCTGGCCGTGGGTTCCATCCCGCACACCACCGACCTGGGACTCGAAGAGGTGGGGGTTGCGACGAGCAAGTCCGGTCACATCGTGGTCGACGCCGTCTCGCGCACCACCGTGCCCGGCATCTACGCCGCCGGTGACTGCACCGGCGTGCTGCCGCTGGCTTCCGTGGCTGCCATGCAGGGCCGCATTGCCGTGGCCCACCAGCTGGGCGACGCCGTGCGTCCCTTGCGTACCGACCAGGTCGCCTCCAACATCTTCACCTCCCCGGAAATCGCGTCCGTGGGCGTGGGGCAGAAGGACGCCAAGTCCGATCCGTCCGTGATCGAGTACGCAGCGCTTCAGCTGAGCACCAACCCTCGCGCCAAGATGATGGCCGTGGACGACGGTTTCGTGAAGATCTTCGCCCGCCGCGGCACCGGCACCGTGATGGGTGGCGTGGTCGTGGGCCCGCGCGCGTCCGAGCTGATCTACCCGATCGCCCTGGCCGTCACCCACAACCTCAGCGTGGACGACCTCGCGGACACCTTTGCCGTGTACCCGTCCCTGTCCGGCTCCATCTCGGAGGCCGCTCGCCGGTTGCACGTGCACCACTAGTTCAATAACTGACGACGTCGCCCCGGTGACCTTTCGCTCGAAAGGTCACCGGGGCGACGTCGTCGTTTGTGGACGAAGGGGCGGAAGGTGCGTTACTTCACGACCTTGCGACCCACGGTGTACATGTCCACGTTCTTGGTCTCCGGGGAGAACCACAGCGCGATCAGCGTGACGACCGCGGCGAAGGACAGGTACATACCCACCGACCCCACGCCGAAGTTCGCGTTGAGGATCACCGCGATGTACGGCGTGATGGCCGCGCCCAGGATGGACGCGACGTTGTACGCGATGCCGGAGCCGGTGTAGCGCACGTTGGTGGGGAACAACTCGGGCAGGATGGCGGACATCGAACCGAAGGTCAGGCCCATCAAAGTCATGCCCACAGCCAGGAAGAACAGCACGCGTCCCATCGAGACGTTCTCACCGGTGCCCACGAGCGAGGGGTCCATGATCAGGCCGAAGCACAGGCCGAACACCACGATCGCGGAGGTGATGACCAGCTGCGAGGAGCGGCGGCCGTACTTGTCCGCGAGCCAACCGGAGATCGGCACGGTGATGGCGAACAGCACCACGGCCAGCAGCTGGATGATCAGGAAGTCGCGGTACTCGATGCCCAGGCCGCCGGCGTCCGGGGAGCCGATGCCGAAGGACAGCACCCACGCGGTCATCAGGTAGAACAGCACGTAGGTCGCCAGCATGATGAAGGTGCCCTGGATGATCTGCAGCCATGAGGTCTTGAACACCTCGGTGACGGGGGCCTTGACCTTTTCGCCCTGCTGTTCGGCCTTCTTGAAGACCGGGGTTTCCTCGAGCTTGATGCGGACCCATAGGCCCAGCAGCACCATGACCACGGAGGCGATGAACGGGATGCGCCAGCCCCACACCAGGAACGGGTGATCTCCCACAGCGTGATGCTCGGCGGTGCCGAACTGCATGACGATGGTCAGGATCAGGAAGAAGCCGTTGGCCAAGATAAAGCCGAACGGTGCACCCAACTGAGGCCACATGGCGGCGCGGGCGCGCTTGCCCTCTTCCGCGTACTCGGTGGCCAGCAGTGATGCGCCGGACCATTCGCCGCCCAGACCCAGGCCCTGGCAGAAGCGCAGAATGGTCAGGATCAGGGGAGCCCAGATGCCGATGGAGTAGTAGGTGGGCAGCAGGCCGATCAGGAACGTTGCGATACCCATGGTCAGCAAGGCACCGATCAGGGTGGCCTTGCGGCCGATGCGGTCACCGTAGTGACCGAAAATCACGGAGCCGATGGGACGGCCGAAGAACGCGGCGGCAAAGGTGGCCATGGAGGCCAGCAGCTTGGTGGTCTCGTCCTCGCCGGTGAAGAACAGCGCGGGGAACACGGCCACTGCTGCGGTCGCGTAGACGTAGAAGTCGTAGAACTCAATGGTGGTGCCGGCCAGCGACGCCACGATCACGCGAGAACGCGGGACGCGCTCCTCCAGTGACTTCTCCGACTCGGGTCCGTGTGAACCCGACTCAGTCACAGTTGTAGACATGGTGAATCCTCAGATGGGAAGTGGTTTTGAATATTTACACGCTAGACCTGCGGGTCCACAGTGCGAATTCGAGTGTCCACAATGTGAGATAAGCATTGACACCCATGAGAGTGCATAAGCTAGGTGCAACTCTGGTGACAGAGCCAGGGGAGTACTGCGGATCACAACGGGGGGGACCATGCCGTCACTTTCTCAAGAACATCGCATCGCCATCATTGGGTCCGGATATGGCGGCTCAGTGGCTGCTCAGTCGCTGGCCGACAAGGGCTTCCGCGTTGACCTGATCGAAATGGGGTGCGACTGGGATGCGATGCCGCAGGTCAATGGCAAAACCTTTGATTCGATGACGAGCCCCACTGCACGCTCCACCTGGTTTTCCGATCGCACGGACGTGCCGTTCAGCTACCTGGCCGGATTGCCGATCATCAACCGACGGATCGACCGCGGCGCCGGCGCTCTGGGCATGGAACGGTTCGCTCAGATGAAGGTCTACGTGGGCCGCGGTGTGGGTGGCGGTTCCCTGGTGAACGGCGGAATGGCGGTGACCCCGCGCAAGTCCTACTTCCAGAAAGTCTTACCGCAGCTCGACGCGGACGAGATGTACAGCACGTACTTCCCCCGGGCCAATGCACAGCTCGGAGTGGCCGAACCCCCGGCCGACATCCTGGCGACAGCGAGCTACTGCCAGTTCGCTCGGGTGGCCGCGGAGCAGGCCAAGAAGGCCGGGTATTCGACCGTCACGGTTCCCAATGTGTATGACTGGGACTACATGCGCCGCGAAGGGATCAAACGGGAAACCCGTTCTGCGCTGGGCGCGGAGGTGATCTACGGCAACAATTCCGGTAAGAAGACCTTGCCCCGCACCATTCTGCAGGCCGCTCGGGCCACGGGACGGGTTACGGTCAAGCCGCTGACCGAGGTCACCCGGCTGCGCCGCTCGGCGGGCGGTCAGTACGAATTGACCCTGAAGACCATCGACTTCCACGGGGTCGTGCGCTCCGAGCAAACCCAAACCTATGACCGGGTCATTCTGGCGGCCGGGTCCGTGGGCTCCACGCGCCTGCTCCTGCGCGCACAGGCCGAAAACCTGGTGCCCGGGCTGCGGGACAACACCGATCTGGGCAAGGGCTGGGGCACCAACGGCAACACCATGCTCGCCCGACGATTGACCTGGGGCACGGCCACCGGTTCGCTGCAATCCGGGATGCCGGCCATGGGCATCAGCCACTGGAATGACGGCCCCACCTCCGTGTTCGCGGAGATCGCGCCGTTCCCCACGGGGATCGAAATGCGTACCAACGTGTACCTGGCCATCACGGACAACGACAACCTGGCCGCCTTCACGTGGAATAAAGACATCCAGGACGTGGAACTCGGCTGGACCACACAGATGTCGGCACCGTCCGTGAACGCGACCAAGGCGGTGTTCGATCGGATCAACGCGGCCAATCCGGGAACCTTCTATCGAACGGATCTGTTCGAGGACCGCAAGGCGTTCACCGATTACTTCACCTATCACCCGCTCGGTGGCGCGGTGCTGGGCGAAGCCACCGACCTCAACGGCGAGATCAACGGCGCTCCGGGCCTGTTCGTCCTGGACGGTTCACTCATCCCCGGCCGCATTGGCGTGAACCCATTCGTCACCATCACCGCGATTGCCCAGCGCTGCATGGATGGGCTTCTCGCCGCCGGCCGTTTCGCCTGAACCGACACCTCACCCGCTGCCTCCGCACGAAAGATTTCTTATGCCTCAGCCACACATCACCCGCCGCACCGTTCTCGTTAGTGCCGCCGCGAGCGTCCCGGTCGCCATGACGACGTCGCTCGGTGCGGTTGCCGCTTCCACTGGCCCGCGATCGCTCGCGGTCGAGTTGGGCGATCCTGCTGCCCGAACCGATACCTGGGCACCCGTGATGGACACCCCCGTTTACCGCAGCGACCTCAAGACCCGCCGGGCCCTGGCCTGTCTGCCCCGGAGCATCACGGTGCGCAACACGGGGGAGACCCCGGTAACCAGTGCCTCCGGCACCGTGGAGGTGGCCATGCACGATTACGTCACGGACGTGCGACCGCCCTTCGGTGCTCATCAGCTCAAGATCGCCAGTCAACAAGCGAACTTCACGCTGACCGAGCGGGGCAGTGATTTCCGCACGGGATCCAAGTGGGAGTGGAGCTACACGGGGGTGATCGCCCCCGGAGCCGCTGTCACTCTGCCCTGGGAGTACTGGGTACGTACGCCGTTCTGGAACGTGCAGTTCCAGGTGCTCGTGACCGCCACCGTGGTCGACGATGACCCGGACGCCCCGGACAACGTCTCCCAGAAGATCGGACAATCGCCAAGCTTCACGGCCTGAACAGCGGACGTAGTCCCGCGGGCCAACACGGGCTAATCGAGCCGGCCGACTTGCCGCCGCAACGACAAACCCCGCGAGGCGTGAACCTCGCGGGGTTTGGTTGACGGCGCAGTGCGGCCGGGGTGCTGCAGCGTCAGTCGGTGATGTTCGCCAGAACCGTACCGGCGGAAACCGTGTCCCCGGCGGAGACCGTGAGGTCCTTGACCACACCGGACTTGTGCGCGGTCAGGGGCTGTTCCATCTTCATGGCCTCGAGCACCACGATCAGATCGCCCTCGTTCACCGTGTCGCCGTTGTCCACCGCGATTTTCACGATGGTGCCCTGCATGGGCGAGGTCAGCGAATCGCCAGAAGCTCCACGGGCCGCAGCGGAACCGCCACGGTTGGCGCGTGCCTTGCGCTTGGGCGGGGGGCCACCGTTTCCACCAACGCGTGCCGCGCCGGCCAACTGGGGCAGGGTGACTTCAAGTCGTTTGCCACCCACCTCGACCACCACGGACTGGCGCTCGGGTTCTTCCGTGGCGGGTTCGACGGGTGCTTCATACGGCTGGATCTGGTTGTCGAACTCGGTTTCGATCCACCGGGTGTGCACCGAGAACGCCGTGTCGTCCTCCGGGGCGAAAGCCGGGTCGGAAACGACCGCGCGGTGGAAGGGGACCACCGTGGGCATGCCCTCGATCACGAGCTCGTCCAGGGCACGGCGGGAGCGTTGCAGCGCTTGTTCCCGGGTGGTGCCCGTGACAATCAGCTTGGCGAGCATGGAATCGAAGTTGCCGCCAATGGTTTCACCGGCCTCCACACCGGTGTCCACGCGTACGCCGGGCCCCGTGGGCAGCGAGAACGTGGTCAGGGTGCCCGGAGCCGGCATGAAGTTGCGGCCGGCGTCCTCACCGTTGATGCGGAACTCGAAGCTGTGGCCCCGTACCTGCGGATCCTCGTAGCCGAGCTCTTCACCGCGGGCGATACGGAACTGCTCGCGAACCAGGTCAAGTCCGGTGACCTCTTCGGACACCGGGTGCTCGACCTGCAGGCGTGTGTTGACCTCCAGGAAGGAAATGGTGCCGTCCTGGCCGACCAGGAACTCGCAGGTTCCGGCGCCCTGGTACTGCGCTTCCTTGAGGATGGCCTTGGAGGCCTCGTAGAGTCGCTCGTTCTGCTCGTCCGAGAGGAACGGCGCGGGGGCTTCTTCAACGAGCTTCTGGTTGCGGCGCTGGAGTGAGCAGTCGCGGGTAGATACCACCACCACGTTGCCGTGGCCGTCCGCGAGGCACTGGGTTTCCACGTGGCGCGGGGCGTCCAGGAATCGTTCCACGAAGCACTCACCGCGACCGAAGGCTGCGGTGGCCTCGCGCACGGCGGAGTCGAAGAGTTCGGGGATGGCGTCGCGCTCGCGGACCACCTTGATACCGCGGCCACCGCCACCGAAGGCAGCCTTGATGGCGATCGGCAGACCGTGCTCGTCAGCGAAGGCCAGCACCTCGTCCGCGGAGGACACCGGATCTGCGGTACCCGGAACCTGCGGAGCGTTGACCTTCTCGGCGATGTGGCGAGCGGCCACCTTGTCACCCAGCTTGGAAATCGCAGCCGGGGGAGGGCCGATCCACGTCATACCCGCGTTGATCACAGCCATGGCAAAGTCCGCGTTCTCGGACAGGAAGCCGTAACCGGGGTGAACGGCGTCAGCGCCGGCGCGAGCGGCGGCGTCGAGAATCTTGTCGATCACCAGGTAGGAATCGGCCGCGGTGGTGCCGCCCAGGGCGTAGGCCTCATCGGCCATGCGCACGTGCATGGCGTCCCGGTCCGTGTCCGCGTAGACCGCCACGGAGGTGATGCCTTCGTCGCGTGCGGCGCGGATGACGCGCACCGCGATTTCACCGCGGTTCGCCACCAAGACCTTGGTGATGGGGCGCATGTCGGTGGAAGCCTGCTGCTCCGTGGAGGTGGTTGTCACGTGAATAGCTCCTTGTCGATACTCTCCAGCAGATTAGTGCCCCGCACTGGAGATCACCTAAGCGAACGCCCGGGTGCGGGGTTGATCTGTAGGGGTTCTACAAATCATGTCGTGGTGGGCTGTGGTGTTGACCGCCACCAGTGGCTCGGTGACACCCCGCGCGCTGCCAACAGTGTGCGCAGAGTGGAGATGCTTAAACCAATCACCGCATTAGGGTCCCCGTCCACCCGGTCGATGAACACAGAGCCGCGGCCGTCCAGCGTGAACGAACCGGCTACCTGCAGGGGCTCCTCGGTGGCCACGTAGTCCTCAATTTCTTCGCGGGACATTTCCGCGAAGTACACGTCAGCGGAGCTGATGGCACCCTCTCCGTGGCTCTCACCGTTGCGGCGATCCACGAGCCAATGGCCGGTGTGCAGTGTCCCCTTACGTCCGCTCATTGCGGAGATGCGCTCGACTGCAATGTCCGCGGTCAGCGGCTTGCCGTAGCTCTCCCCGTCCAGTTCAAAGACTGAGTCGCACCCCAGCACCAACCGCTCCGCCGCGACGTCCAGCGTGGCGACGGCCTCGGCTTTGGTCCGCGCCAGAAGTAAGGCGGTCTCGGATGGGCTCAGCGGCCCGTGTTCGGCCAGGGCGGCGTCCTCGTCAACGTTGGATACCACCGTGTCGAACGGAAGGTGCGCGCGCTGCAGAAGCGACGCGCGGGCGGGAGATTTCGAAGCCAGGATGAGAACGGGATGCACGCTCCTCACTCTACGGGGCATGCCCCTCACGCGGGTTGAAGGGCACCCACGCGCACCAGTTCGGCCACGCACTTACTGACGAGGTCTGTGGCATCCGGGTTCTCACCGAATACCTCCACGACGCCAGCCTCCAATTGTTGGGGAGTGCGCTCGCCGTGCTCACGACACGCGTGCCACACCACGGGCGCGATGCCGACGACCACCACCAATTGCTCGGCCAGGAGGATGATCAGTTGCCCGGGGTCCTCCGGGTTCTCCACGGCCTCGACCCACGGACTCACGCGCACGCTGCGATATTCGACGACGACGCCGCTCTCTCCCGTCTCGGGGGCACCGTTGCCATCCGTGGTGCCTTCGAGGTGTGAGCCCAACTCGGGTTCCGGAAGGGCAGCTTTGAGATGATCCGGATCGGCGGTGACCTGCGGGCGCACGGGGTTGCGCCAAGTCGTCAAGGGCGTCAGATCCCGTTGCGGCGGAGAAGTCGACGGGTGGCTTGAACCAATAGATCAGCGACATTCGCGATGTCCGTGTAATAGACCGCGCGGACGCCTCCGAACGCGCGAATAGTGCGAATGAGCGAGGAGAGCGGCTGGGGCGTGGCGGGAAGCCCAGAGATATTGGGGACCAACAGTTCGAGCGCGTGGGTGAGGGGAAAGGGATCGCTGAGCTCGCCTTCGGGCCCTTCAGGGTCGCGTTGCAGCAACAGCACCTTGTTCAGGCGCGCTGATCGGGTCTGTGCACGCAGCCCGAGCGCATCGGGTAAATCCGCTCTTTGGGCTTCTCGGGTTCCACGATCACCGACGGTGGCTTAGAGTACGACGCAATGCTTAGGTCAGCCGCGTCCACGCAGACGGTTTCGTCACTGAGATATTCGAGGGATTGGCCGAGCGCATGAGGAGCCGTGGTCCTGCAGGTGCTGGAGGAGGCGACCAAGACACTCGCCAGTCCGCTTAGGGGGTAGGACAACCCCGCTGCGTGGAAGAGCAGCTTCTGTCCGCTCCACTGCGCAATGGCCTCGAGGGTGACTCGGTTGCTCAGCTCACTCAGCAGCCCTGCCAGGGAATTCGTACCTGAGCCCGGAAATCGCAGTGTGGCCATGGGTTCCATCGCCGAGTCGGCGTGTGTGCAGCGGGACCAGGCCGTGCGAATCCTTTCGATAAGTGCGGCGTCGGATGATCGAACTCGATCCGAAGGGGGGCGGACATGGCATGTAGATCCACCGTGACGTCGCGTTGACCTGCGCTGGCCGGGGGCATTCGGGCGGAGGGGGTGTCCCTATGTTTGAGTCGAGCCGCGAGGCCGGCTGGTTGGGGAGTGGGGACACCCCCCGGACCATGGATGGCAGGGCAACAAAGCCATGTCCGGTCGAGCGACCAGACCCCCGGCGATCGGAGGCACTCATAAGGTAACGGGCTGTCGCATATCTCCTATTAAACAACACCTGCCCTGCGGCTCCGCGGTGGTCGGTCAGAGCGCCGCAGATCGGCGCAACTGTCGAGCCTGGTGGTCGCACGCAAATCTTCAACTGTGAATGATTCGTCCACGAATTGCCAGTCGCCTCCGAGTAAAATTCTGCAACATTTTGTAATATTTGAGCTTTTTAGGCGTGACCTAACGCACCCCACCCCTAGGGGGGATGTCAGTCTCTGGCATAGCTCGATGATGAACTCCCTTGTTACTCGGCGGTAGACAACGCCGAGGATCCGAGAACTGACCAGTCCTTCCCCGCGGATGTAAGAAAGTTGCGTCTTCACCGACATGCTCCCAGTTGCTACTGTTCGGCTTTGTCGCAGGGCGGGATATCCGGTTAGGAGAGAGCCGGTGTTCACCTTCCGCCCACCGTTCGCGCCGTGACCGGTGACTCCGGTGAACTGATCCAGTGGGTCTGGATCAGCAGGGGACAAATGGCGTGGCAACACGCACACACAGGACGAACGGCTAATTCGACACTTAGGGGGAAAGGGGAAGTGGGGCCAAAGGGCCTGTGTAAAGTGCGGGGCGGTCAGATCGTACAGAGCGATCTGGCTGACGGCGAGTCTCTTCGCGCCGTGCACTTTGCATAGGCATGATCACCCCGGTATCGCTCATGACCCACGGTTGATTCGATGCAAACACAGGACCCATCGATCGCGTTACTGGATCGAGCGGGTACAGCGAATCTCGTTGTAAGAGGGCATGACGTTGTTGACACGGGCTGGGGTGCGTGAGGCCGGGGGCTCCTCGCCGCAGGCGGTATGGGGTCGATGATAGTTGTAGTGATTCACCCACACCCCCAGGGCGGCCCGTCGGGCGTGTTCGCTGGTGTAGGTGCGGGTGTAGAGCACCTCATCGACCAGTAGCCGGTTGTAGCGTTCCACCTTCCCGTTGTGCCGGGGCGTGTAGGCACGGATGCGCTGGTGGCGGGAGGCCAGGGCTTTCACGGTGCGGGTGAAGTCCGCGGCGCGGTAGTTGGACCCGTTGTCGGTGACCACCCGGCACAGTCTTTCGATGCCGTGGGCGGCGAAAAACACCTTCGCGCGGGAGAAGAACCCGATGGTGGTGACCGCTTTCTCGTCTTCGGCGGCTTCGGTGTAGGCCAGGCGGGAGAACCCGTCGATGGCCGTATGTAGGTAGGTGTAACCGGCCCTGGCTCCTCGACCACGCTTAGCGGCCTTGGCCGCAGCACCGCCGCGGCCATGGGCGGGTTAGCCGCCGCCGTCAGGAATGCGCCCGACCTTCTTCACATCCCAATGCACCATATACCCGGGCCAGTACGCCCGAGTCCTGGCCGGGGTGCTTCGGGGGGTGTCCCCGTCGGGGGTCAGATCCCGCAAACGGGAGATGCCCAGCCGGTGCAACCACCGGCCCCCAGTGCGTAACGCGATGATCACTGGGGCGTGGAAGGGCCCGGTTCCCTTTTCATCGTCACAACCGCCGGCGCTCAAGTGGTGCCAGATCCGGCGCAGGACCACTTGCGATTCAGGCGCAGGGCCTCGATGCGCTCGACCACCTCCAGCCGGGTGCGGGACGGGGAGGTGACCGGGGTCGAGGGCCGGTCGACCAGGCCCTCCTCACCGTCTTGGAGGTAGCGGGCCACCCAGGTGCTCACGGTGGGGCGGGAGACCTGGAACTCGGTGGCCACATGCGCCCTGGGGGGTCCCATCGATCAGGTGGCGTGGGGCCAGGCGCAGCCGGCCGTTGGGGGTCAGGGGCGCATTAGGATGGGTCATGAACGGGCTCTTTCGTGTGGGCGGACGGTGTAGGAACTTCCCTCCTGAAGCGAGGAGCTCGTTCCTTATCTCATCGACGCGCCCGCGACAAGAACCTCATGACCCATAACACTTGGGCCAGCCCCAACAACGTGGTAGTGAGCATTAAGGTCAAATTAGCGCGGGTTAGCCGCAAGAAATCAAGCACGGTAATAGCTCTCCTGCGAGACGGTGGATAGGAGAAATCGACAACGACATCGGGACTATCGGCCAGGTGATCCCCCAAGGTCATCCAGACAATTTCAAGTTCGAGCTGGTCTAACAAGGCGGATTGCTATGTCTTGTGTGTAACTTTCTCCGGTAATGACGGTGTTCTTTGGGCGCCCGGTGGCGGCCTCGGCTCCCGCATGATGCGGCCGGGCTGCGCTGGTTCACGTTCCGTTAGCCGATCCCCAAGCGGGGCATCGTGAGGTCACCACGGTGCAGTTGAGACCCACTGCTGTGTGCACCGCCTTGCGGAGCGCAACGCCCGGCACTGACCCGATTGAATGACTGATCCTCAGAATCGAAGACCCCGTACGGCGGTGGCCAGAGTGACCTCGAGTAACTCGCGGTTGCGTGGCGGAGGCACGTCCCGCAGTGCTCCGGAGGTGCAGAGTACTGAGATCCCGTGCACCGCAGACCACAAGGCGACTGCCGCGTCGAACCGCGCGGCAGCGTCGACGACTGCCAAAGCTTCCCTCTCGAGACCGCCCACGAGCTCAAGCAGCCGGGCAAACGGGCTGTCTTGGGAATCTTGCTCGGGCAGCTCAAAGCCGCTGGCGAGGCACCGAAACAGCATTCGCCGGTCCAGCGCGAACTCGAAGTATCCACGGCCTGCAGCGATGACTCGTTCCGCCGCCGGGGCATCGGCAGCCACTTGCGATACTGCGTCTTGCATCGATCGCCCGAGGGCATCCGCCGCGGTGTGGCGGACCGCGCCCAGCAGGGAGTCCTGCCCCGGGAAGTGCCTGTAGGCAGCCGAAGGGGAGACACCAGCACGGCGTGCGATCTTTCTTAGACTGACCGCCTCGGGGCCACCCTCTGCGGCGAGCTGCACGCCGATGCGGACCATCTCCTCGCGCAGGTTTCCGTGGTGGTAGGGCTTGGTGTTGACGGTGTTCACGACGAAAGGATACCGTAGCCACAATGTAGACATCGTTCACATGGCAAGTGTGGGTTGCCACCCCTGCCCTAATCCGATCAAGGAGGTCCCGTGGATCTGCTGCTCCTGTCCCTACTGATCGTCACTGGCTTCGTGGGCTGCGCGGAGTTCGGATCTGTCGCCCTCGTCCACCCCGTGATCCGTCGCTTGCCCGTCGAGCACCAAGTGGTGATGGAGAAAGGGCTGCTACGCACCTTCGGCCGGGTGATGCCCGTGGGTATGACGGCTGCGGCGGTCCTCGCCGGCCTCGGCGTCGCTCGCTACGGCAGCGCCTGGTTGGGGGTCGCGGCTGTCGTGCTGACGATCGCGTTGGTGGTGACGATCTTCGGCAACGTACCGCTGAACCTGTGGACGGGCCGTATCCCGGACGGGGATGTGCCCTTGGACTTCCGCGCCAAGCGCCGTCAGTGGGATGTGTTCCAGGCCGTTCGCGGCTCGTTGCAACTGATCGGCTTCGTCCTGGTGTGCATCAGCACCGCTGCGTCTTGACGGCGCGGACGGTTTCGCCATAATCACCGAACTTCACGTGTTACCTTTTCATGGCGCCGGTGTCCGTGAGGGTGATACAGGCACCGTACCTCTATGTTGTTCGTCAAGCGGCGGGGTGTTTTGGTTTCGTAGAGGGTGCCGCCGCGGAGCATGGCGTAGACGATGTCGCAACGGTGTCGGGCCAGAGCGATCAGCGCCTTGTTCTGTCTCCTGCCCTGGGATCGTTTGCGGTCGTAATAGGCCCTGGAGAGCGGGGTCCTTCAGGGTGGCGAACGCGGAGAGGAACGCGGCCCGTCTGAGGACCTTGTTGCCTCATCCTCGATGAGTGATCCCTGGGTATGGATGAACCGGATCTCCAGGTCACCGGGGAGAGCCCGGCGTAGGAAGCCAGATCTCCGGCGGTGACGAAGTCCTTGCCGACGACTTCTGTGATGATTCAGGCTTCGGTACTGATGCCCACTGCCGGGATCGAGGTTAGGACCTGATGAAGAGGGTGGGCCTCCACAAAGGGCTTAACTTGGGTCTGGAGTGTATCCCTGGCGGCGCGCAGGTCGGCGAGCATCCCGTCCAGCTGGGGTAGCACCACGGCGGTGGCGTTGGTATCGACCACGTGCACTGTCTGGGCGTCCAGGGCGGTGAGGAGTTCCCCGGTGAGCCAATCGTGCATTCGTGGGGCCATCTTTTTCAGTCATGTGGCGGCCGACTTGCGGCCCGCGGCAAGCAGGGGGGTGCTTCTATGGTTTTCGTAAAGCGGCCAGGGCTACGGTCGGCGGGGTGGGTTCGGTGTAGAAGGCCCCGTCGCGGAGCATGGCGTAGAGTACATCGGTTCGTCTTCTGGCCAGCGCGATCACAGCTTGGTTGTGGCGTTTGCCCTCAGATCGTTTTCGATCGTAGTAGGCCCTCGAAGCGGGGCTGGCGTTTATGGAGGCGAACGCGGAGAGGAACAACGCTCGTTTCAGGACCTTGTTGCCCCGCCGGGATGGGGATTCCCCACGGATCGAGGTCCCGGATCTTCTGGTCACGGGAGCGATTCCGGCGTAAGAAGCCAGATGGCCGGCGGTGGCGAAGTCCTTGCCCACGACTTCGGTGAGGATCCGTGCTGCTGTCCTGACCCCTACCCCGGGCATGGAGGTCAGGACCTGGGTGAGAGGGTGAGCATCGACCACCGTGAGGATCTCGGCTTCGATCTCTGCTCGTTGGGTGGCGAGCTGGGAAAGTTGGTCAGCTAAACGCCCGATGATCTTCTCCGCCGCCGACGTGCCTGCAACGGTCACGGTTTGCTCGCTCAGGGCGGTGAAAATCTCTTCGGTGAGTTTCTCCGCCAACCGGGGCGCGTGTTTCTTCAACAACACCCGTACATGAGCCCGCCCGGCGGTTCTCAACCGGGCCGGGGACGAGTACCGGGTGAGCAAAGCAACCACGGCGGGGTGGCCCAACCGGGGGCCAAGGACCCGTTCCAGAGCCGGGTGGATCTGAGTGAGGAACCCGCGTAACCGGTTGCGGGCCTGAGTGATCTGGGCTGCTAGATCATCATCGAAGCCGCACAGCATCGACAGTTCCGCGATGTTCTCCTCGGTCACGGTGATCCCACGCAGGGTGTGGGCCATGGTGCGAGCGGTCTCGGCGATGATGAACGCATCTCGGGCATCAGTTTTCGCCTGGCCCGGGTGCAGGTCAGCGACCCGGCGCATCGTTAGCCCAGGCAAGTAAGCCACATCAATGCCCAGGTCCTGGGCCACCGCAATCACCAGGGCGCCTATGGTCTTGGGCTGGTCCACGACCACCAGAACAGTGCCATGGGCTACGGTCAGCTCTTGAAGCAGCGCCCGGATCTTGGGTCGGATTGGGGCAGGGGCTTGTCGTACACGACACTGCCCGCGGCGCTCAGGCCGGTGGCGTGATGATCGGTCTTACCAACGTCGATCCCGAGGTAGAGCTGGTGGTCCGTCATGGTCACCTTCTTCGTCACAGGGTGGGTTGAAGTGACCAAATGGAACACTGACCCGCATCCACGTTACAAAGCCCCGCCTGACGGGTCGTGCTTCTATTAGCGGTCCGTGTGAACCAGTACCGGCCCCGGTGACTACACCGCCTGCGATCATCGATAACTGGGGGCAGGCATCATGCCGGGGCCGGCTGGTTACCTACGCCTTCATCCTCCCGGACACCGGCGTCATGAAAAAGGTAACGGGGTGTCTCATTTTGCGAATCAAGCCGCGAGGGCGTCCGGTTCGGGTGTACGGGTTGGTAGTAGGTGCCTCCGCTGCAACGTCATCTACGCGATGCACTGCTGGGGCACGTATTACCAGCCATCATGAAACGCTCCGACTCCGACTAAGCCGCCCTCGCGGCTTGACTCAAACATAGGTACACCCTCGGATCATCAACGACTGGGGCAGTAATCGTGCCGGAGCCTTCCGGACAGCAGCTCCCCATTCTCTACGAAGTAGGTGACGGGGGCATGAGCCCAGCTTAGTGGCGGATGGTTCCTAAATTTCGCAGAGTTCACTGCGGGTGAGGAACCGTTTGCCCGTTGGAGCCTCGAGGGAAAAACCCCCACCCCGGCCTGGGATGGCGTCAATGATCAAGCGGGTGTGTCGCCAGAGCTCGAATTGCTCGGTCGAGATCCAGAACTCCAGGGGACCCAACTCGCCTCCCGAGGGTGACGGGACCTGAGCGACACCCAGCAAGGCATCGGAGTTTCCAGTGCGGAACTCACCGGCCGGGAAACACATGGGCGCGGAGCCGTCACAGCAGCCACCGGACTGGTGGAACATGAGCGGTCCGTGCTGCTCCCACAGCTCTTGCAACAGGGCCACGGCAGGCCCAGTGAACCCCACCCGCGAGGTGGTTTCACCGGGCACGGCCGGGGAGGTCTCGAGCACCACGCGGTGCTCGAGACTCTCCAGGTCCTGCGGTTCAGAAGGTTGTGCGCTCATGGCGCCTCATCACCTTTCAGCTCGACTGGTCCCGCTCCGCGCTGCGGCTTAGAAGAAGCCCTGCGGGGACTCGGTGTAGGACACCAGCAGGTTCTTGGTCTGCTGATAGTGGTCCAACATCATCAGGTGGTTCTCGCGACCGATACCCGAGGACTTGTAGCCGCCGAACGCGGAGTGCGCCGGGTAGCTGTGGTACTGATTCACCCACACGCGACCCGCCTGAATCGCACGGCCCGCGCGGTAGGCAATGTTGCCGCTGCGCGCCCATACACCGGCACCCAGGCCGTAGAGCGTGTCGTTGGCAACGCTGATCGCCTGGTCGTAGTCGCTGAACTTGGCCACCGAGAGCACCGGTCCGAAGATCTCCTCCTGGAAGATGCGCATGTCGTTGGTGCCCTCGAACACGGTGGGCTGCACGTAGTAACCGCCGCCCAAATCGCCGTCGAGCTCGGCGCGCTCGCCGCCGATCAGCACCTTGGCGCCCTCCTTCTTACCGATGTCCAAGTAGGAGAGGATCTTCTCCAACTGGTCGGTCGAAGCCTGCGCGCCAATCATGGTGTCCGTATCCAGCGGATTGCCCGCCTTGATCTTGGACACGCGGTCGATGCCGTCCGCCAGGAACTGGTCGTAGATCGACTCCTGGATCAGCGCACGGGACGGGCACGTGCAGACCTCACCCTGATTGAGTGCGAAGAATGCGAAACCTTCCAGGGCCTTGTCGTAGAACCCGTCCTTCTGTGCCGCGATGTCCTCGAAGAAGATGTTCGGCGACTTACCGCCCAGCTCCAGGGTCACCGGGATGATGTTCTCGGAGGCGTACTGCATGATCAGGCGACCCGTGGTGGTTTCACCGGTGAAGGCGATCTTGCGGATGCGCTTGTCGGACGCCAGAGGCTTACCGCACTCCACGCCAAAGCCGTTGACGATGTTGACCACACCGGCCGGAATCAGATCCTTGATCAGCTCCATGAGCACCAGGATGGACGCCGGGGTCTGCTCGGCGGGCTTGAGCACCACGCAGTTGCCGGCCGCGAGTGCCGGGGCGAGCTTCCACACGGCCATCAGGATGGGGAAGTTCCAGGGAATGATCTGCCCGACCACGCCCAACGGCTCGTGGTAGTGATACGCCACGGTGTCCTCGTCCAGCTGGGACAGGTGCCCCTCCTGCGCGCGGATCGCACCGGCGAAATAGCGGAAGTGATCGATCGCGAGCGGAATGTCCGCGTTGAGTGTCTCGCGCACGGGTTTGCCGTTGTCCCAGGTCTCGGCGACCGCGATGGTCTCGAGATTCTCTTCCATGCGGTCCGCGATCTTGTTCAGCATGAGCGCGCGTTCCGCAGGTGACGTGGCATTCCACGACGGCGCTGCGGCCCACGCCGCGTCCAACGCGGCCTCGATGTCCTCGGCCGTGCCGCGACCCACCTCGGTGAACGCCTGGCCCGTGACGGGGGTGATGTTTTCGAAGTACTGACCCTTCACGGGTGCGACCCAGTCGCCGCCGATGAAGTGTTCGTAGCGGGGCTTGAAGCTGACCTTGGCGCCGACCGTACCGGGTTGCTGGTAGACCGTCATGGTGTGAATCTCCTACGTTATTGTGGTGATGTATCTCACAGCCTAGTGGTTCTGTTCGGACAGACAAGGAGCGGCACGGGGTCACCCGTGCCGCTCCTTGTCAGCGACTCATCGCCGGTCTTCAGCGCGTGGTTCAGTCCACGCGTTGCCCGTCATTCGGGCCCGACGGCGCGTGGGCGTGCGAGCCCTCGCCGGTTCCGGTGCGCGCGTCCTGCGGGGTCAGTTCGCCGTGATTGTCCTCGTCAGAGAACGGTTCGCCGGAGCGCTGCGCGTTGTACAGGTCCATGTCGATGATGCCCTCACGCTTGGCCACGATGGCGGCCACGAGAGCCTGACCGGTGACGTTCAGTGCGGTGCGACCCATGTCCAGGATCGGATCCACGGCCAGCAACAGGCCAACGCCCTCGAGCGGAAGGCCCAAAGTGGACAGCGTCAGAGTCAGCATGACAGTGGCGCCGGTGGTGCCCGCGGTCGCGGCCGAACCCAGCACGGAGACCAGGGCAATCAGCACAAAGTGCATGGGAGTCAGTGGCACACCGTAGAACTGCGCAACGAAGATCGCGGCAATGGCCGGGTAGATCGCGGCGCAACCGTCCATCTTGGTGGTCGCACCCAGGGGAATCGCGAAGGACGCGTAATGCTTGGGTACGCCCAGGTTTCGCTCGGTCACCCGCTGGGTCAGGGGCATGGTGCCCAGCGAGGACCGGGACACGAAGCCCAACTGCATGGCCGGCCACACGCCGGAGAAGAACTGCTTAATGGACAGCCCGTTGAGCTTGATCAGGATCGGGTAGACCACAAAGCCCACCAACAGCAGACCCACGTACACGGTGATCACAAAGCTGACCAGGGTGCCCATGGAGGTCCAACCGTACTCGAACACCGCGCGGCCGATGAGGCCCAGGGTGCCCAGCGGTGCCAGGCGAATGATCCACCAGACGATCTTCTGCATGATGGCCAGGCCGGACTGCATGAAGGTCAGGAACGGCTCGGCGGCCTTACCGACCTTGAGCGCGGCGATACCCACCACAGCGGAGATCACCAGGATCTGCAGCACGTTGAAGTTCAGTGCGGTGGTCACAGTTTCCGCGTCCGGCATTGTGGACGTGGCTTCCAGGCCCAGGAAGTTCACCGGGATGATGCCCTTGAGGAAGCCCAGCCAGGAACCCTCGGTGCCCGTGTATTCACCGGGCTGCGCTTGACCCGTGCCCACACCGGGCTGAATCAGCACACCCAACACCATGCCGATCAGCACGGCAATCAGTGCGGTGATCGCGAACCACACCAGGGTCTTCCATGCCAAGCGGGCGGCATTGGAGACGTCGCGGAGATTGGCGATCGAGGCGATCACGGCCGTGACCACCAGCGGCACCACCGCCGCCTTCAAGAGCGTGACGTAGCTGGACCCGATGGTGTCCAGGAGGATCATCAACCAGTTGGGGTTCTCCTCGGGATCGCCGCCCATGGCGGTGGCCAGGGAGCCCAGGAGAACGCCCAGGATCAGGGCGATCAGGATCTGCCAACCGAAGGAGGTCATCCATTTCGGTAGGCGCCGGGTATTTTCTGCGGAATTCATGTGAGCCAGGGTAGGCCGCGGAATAATAAAGCGCACACGCGGCGTGACGAAATGTTACGCACCGAGCGGCGTCGTCGGCCGAAGCTCACCCAAGGCCCGCGCGAATCCGCGGAACTAGAGCGTCATGGCGTGGGCGAGTGTGTCCAATCCCACGGAACCGAGCCGCAGGGCACGGCTGTGAAAATGCTTGAGATCGAACTGGTCACCTTCGCGCGCGGCCACTTGCTTGCGCAGGTCCAGCCACAGTTCCTGGCCCAGTTTGTACGACGGTGCTTGGCCCGGCCAGCCCATGTAGCGCAACCATTCGAAGCGCAGAACGGCCGGGTCCATGATCACGTTGTGGGTCAGGAAATCCCAGCCGTCCTGCGGGGACCAGACCTCACCGGCGCGAGCGCCGCCCAGCATCTCGCCGAGTTCTGCAGGCACCTTGTACCCGCAGTGGAAACCGACGTCGAAAATCACGCGGACCGTGCGCAACCGCTGCGAATCGAGCATGCCCATGCGGTCACCGGGGTCGTTCAAATATCCCAGCTCCTCCATGAGGCGTTCCGCGTACAGCGCCCAACCTTCACCGTGGCCTGAAACCCAAATGCCCATGCGGCGCCAGGCGTTGAGCTCGCCGGCGTTGGCCAGTGCGGTGGCGACCTGGAGGTGATGCCCGGGGACACCCTCGTGATACACGGTGGTGGTTTCCTCCCACGTGGCGTGCCGGGTGGTGCCTTCGGGCACGGACCACCACATGCGCCCCGGGCGGGAGAAGTCGTTGCTCGGCGGGGTGTAATAGATACCGCCGTCCTGGGTGGGCGCGATCATGCACTGCAGGTTGCGCATGGCGTCCGTGAATTCGAAGTGGTCCTTGGACAGTTCCGAGACCGCCTGGTCGGACAGCGCCTGCATCCAGCGTCGCAACTCATCGGTGGAATTCAGGCGGCGCGCGGGGTCCTCGTTCAAGGCCTTCATGGCCTCGCGGATCGAGGCTCCGGGTGAGATCTGGTGCGCCACGAGCCGCTGTTCCTCATCCAGCTTCTGCAGCTGTTCGATGCCCCATTCGTACACCTCGCCGGGTTCGAGTTTGGCGCCCAGGAACGACTGCAGGTGGAGTCGGTAATCGTCCTCGCCCACGGCATCCGTTTCTCGGGCCGTGGCGGCAAAGTCTTCATGGAAGGCGCGCACCAGTCCTCCATAGGCCTCGCGGGCGTCGGTGACGGCCTGTTCCAGGGATTCGCGCAGTGAGTCGGGCACCGAGTCATGAGCCAACAGCGATCCGAACGGACCCTTCAGCTCCGAATAGGCCTCCGCCTGGGCACCGGCCTCCCGGATCTGAGTCATGGAGGCCAACTTCCCGAGCGACGCAGCCTCATGCAGCCCCTCGGTGTAGCTCTCCAACGCGCGCGGCACATGGCGGAGCCGCTCGACGATCTGCTCCCAATCGTCCGTGGTGCTCGTCGGCATATTGTCGAAGATCTCTCGCACCCACTGCACAGGGGACGCGATGTTGTTGACGGGGGCCACGTCCAGGTTCGCCGCGTGCAGGTCCGACTGGAGGTTCAGGTGATTGCGCAGGGCGTGAATGGTCACCCGGTCCACGTCGTCCCGGGGCTGCGCGGTGTCCAGTGCGCGAAGGGTCTCGGTCCGCAACTGCGCCTGATCCGCCCGGCCCTGTGGCCCGTAATCGGGATAGGCGGGGCCGTAACCGGTCAGTCCGTTCAACGTGGCCGCGAGAGGGTCGAGCCTCATCGAGCGGTCGAAGTGCTGATTGGCCAGCTCGTCCACCGGGGTAACGGGGCGGTGAACTGTGCCTAGCGGGGGGAGTGCGGGGGTTGAACGTTGCGTGGATTGGTTCTCGATCACGGAAAGCTACATTAGTCACGTTTGGTGAGATGACAAGGTGGGACGCGGGCGGCGCGCGAATCCCAGCCACCAGCTCGCGAGCAATCCGACCATCGCGAAACTCACCGTCACCCACCACGTCGCGTGCCACCCGCCTGCGTTCTGGACCAGGAACGCCACGGCCACGGGCCCCGCGAACTGGCCCAAAGCATTGAACTGCTGGCCCAGCCCCAAACTGGTGCTCACGGTGTCCGGTGCGGGCGCCAGCGCCATCTGCTGGGAGATGGCGGTCGAAGGAATCAGGCCACCCACCGCAGAAAACGCGATCACCGCTCCGTAACGCAGACCGAAGCGCCACTCCGGGGCCACCAGGGGAGCAATCCCGAACGCGAGCACGGCGCACACGGCCATCGCCACGAATCCGATGGTCCACAGGGTCACGGGTTTCACGCCACGACCCAGTGCCTGCCCCGCGCTCAGATTGCCCAGCGCATTGCACGCAGCTGCTCCCGCGCTCAACGCACCGGCGGCCCCCGCCGCGATCCCGGCCTCCGCGTAAATGGTGGGCAGGAACTGGATCACACCGTTCCACTGCGCCGTGTAGCACCCCATCACCAGGGCGGCGGCCCACAGCGGGCCGGTGCTCAAGGTCCCCTTCGCACGCACGCTCACCGACCGCGCAGCGGCCGGGGCATTTTCAGACGACGACGTCGCTCGCGGCCCGCCGTCGGCAGGTCGCCTGGGCGAGATGGTCACGTCCGGAGGAATGACCGCAGCCATGGCCACGCCCACGGCCACGGCGAGTGCCGCGGCGCCCAGCCACCAGGCACGCCAGCCGATCGAGTCCACGAGGAATCCGCCCGTGAGCTGAGAAATGGCGGCGGCCACGGGGAAGAAGCAACCCCACAGACCCACGATCGGGGCCAATCGGCGCGGGGGTACGAGCCTGCGGATCAGCGCGGGCGAGGCCACGCAGACCAGCAAGAATCCCACGCCCTCCAGAACGCGGGAGGCCAGCAGGAGCCCGGGTCCGGGCGCCAGAGCACCCAGCACCGAGCCGACCGCCAGGAAGCCGAAACCCCACAGGCAGCCCCGACGCAGCCCGATTGAGTCGTTGAACAGACCCACGATCATGCCCAGCACCATGCCGGCCACCTGGATCACGGCCACGAGCACGCCGGCCTGTCCCAGGCTCATGTTCAGCTGCTCGGACAGCGTGCCCAGGGCGGGAGAAAGTTTCCAGACGTGCAGGGCAGCAACTACGCCGCCCGCTACGACCAGCAAGGCCTTGAACGTGCCGTGCTCGTCCCGACTCGACGACTCGCGGTTGGGCGTCAAGGCGCTGGATGTCACGCGCGGGGAGCCGTTTCGAAGCGCTCCACGAGCTCGTCCAGTAGCTGGCTCACGGCACCGCTGCCTGCTTCGGGTCCACCGGCCAGCAAGCCGTCTGCCCCGAGGACCACGGCCCACGGGTTGGAGACCATGCCGAACGAACTGGCCAGGGAGCGGTCCGGGTCCACCAGGGCGTTGGCTCGCAACGACTCCGGCAGTTCGTGGAGTGAGCTGTCGTGGGCCACGATCGTGTGAATGGCCACCGGTCCCAGCGATGCGGGAAGTTCTTGGAGCTGCTCCATGACCGTGATGCACGGACCACATCCGGGGCTCACATAGAAGAGTGCTCGAGCCTGTGTCTGTGCCATGGTGCGCACGGACACGCGCTGACCCTCGCGATCCACCGCGGAGACGAAGGGAACGGGGAGTCGGACGTAGTCATCGTCGTCGCCAGTTTCGTCATCGGTGCTGGCAGGTGAGTCACCAGAGCCGTGGGCGCCGGATGCGACGGGCTGGGAGGTGGCACGCTGAGAGTTGAGGTGTTCGGGGAGGGGCGGAACATTGAACAACCGACCCGCGCTCAATCCGCGAGGGCTGGAGTTGCCACGTTCCGTCCACACGATCACGCCGATGACCAGCAGGGGGACGGTCGCCGCGACCACGGTCCACCACGGCACGGGCAACGCGGGACCGTGGTAGGAACCGGTGCTCGTGACGATGAAGGCGAAGACAGCCAGGGCCACGAACACCAGGTTGCGGACCACAGTGCGCCAGGACATGGGGGCACGGGATAACGATCCGAAGCAACCGCACGAGGCAGGATCGCCCTGGCGCACACCGATGCTCACGAACACCGTGAACGCCACGAACAGCACCACGGTTGCAGCAGTGGCAGCCCACAGCACGATCCCGGAACTCAGAAGGAGCGTGAGTGCAAGCAGGATCTCGACCCAGGGGAGTGCGGTGCGCACGGTGCGGGTATTCACCATGGCGGGTAGCGCCATGACGTTCAGGGCGCTCTCATCAGTTTTGCTGGTGAGCAATTTGGCCACACCACTGGCGATCAATAAGAGGGCCAGACTCCACAACACGCTCGCGACAATGACATTCACGCCCACCATTATGCTGCGGAATTCATGAAAACCGGGGTTAGCTCTCCGGACGTGTGCGGCGCCACGCGCCCCACCCCGGGCGAAGCTTCATACCCAGGCGCATGCGGCGGGACTGCACCCGCGGCACGCGAACGGGAGCGGCGTGGGAATCGTTCGCGGCGGCGTCGTAGCTCATGAACACCGCGGTGAGTGCAGCGAGTTCCTCGGCGGTCGGATTGCCGCGTGTGACCGTGAACAGCGGCTCGCGCTTGTCGTCGGCGTCCACGGACTCCAGCCGGGACACCGCATCCTGGGACTTCTCGCGGGCGGTCACAGCGGGATGTTTCCGTGCTTCTTGGCGGGCATCGACGCACGCTTATCGGCCAGGCCGCGCAGCGCCTTGATGATCTGCGTGCGGGTCTCCGAGGGGATGATCACCGAATCCACGAAACCCAGCTCTGCGGCCTGGTAGGGGTTCAGCAGATCTTCCTCGAACTTCTGGGCGAGCTCAGCACGCAACTCGGCGGTGTCTTCACCGTTCTCCGCTGCGGCCTTGAGATCGCGGCGGTAGAGAATCTCCACCGCGCCCTGGGCGCCCATCACGCCGATCTGCGCGGTGGGCCACGCGAGGTTGATGTCCGCGCCCAATTTCTTGGAGCCCATCACGATGTACGCGCCGCCGTAGGCCTTGCGGGTGATCAGGGTGACCATGGGGACGGTCGCCTCGGCATAGGCGTACAGCAGCTTGGCGCCGCGTCGGATGATGCCGTTGAACTCCTGGTCCGTGCCGGGCAGGAAGCCGGGGACGTCCACGAAGGTCAGGATGGGAATGTTGAACGCGTCGCAGTGGCGCACGAAGCGCGCGGCCTTCTCTGACGCGGCGATGTCCAGGGTGCCGGCGAACTGCATGGGCTGATTGGCCACGATGCCCACCGTCTGACCTTCCACGCGGCCGTAACCGACCATCACGTTGGGGGCGTAGAGCTCCTGGATCTGCATGAAGTGACCGTCGTCCAGCACGGTCTCGATCACGGTGCGCATGTCGTAGGGCTGGTTGGCCGAGTCCGGAATGAGCGTGTCCAGCTCCAGATCTTCGTCGTCGATCTCCAGGATCTGGTCGTGCTCCATGCGCGGGGAGTCCTGCAGGTTGTTGCCCGGCAGGTACTCGAGCAACTCGTGCACGAAATCGAAGGCGTCCTGCTCATCGGCCGCCAAGTAGGCCGCCGTACCGGTGCGCTCGTTGTGGGAGCGGGCACCACCCAGGGTTTCCATGTCCACTTCTTCACCGGTGACGGTCTTGATCACGTCCGGGCCGGTGATGAACATGTGAGAGGTCTTGTCCACCATGACCACAAAGTCGGTCAGGGCGGGGGAGTAGGCGGCGCCGCCAGCGCACGGACCCATGATCAGCGAGATCTGGGGAACCACACCGGAGGAGCGCACGTTCATGCGGAAGATGTCCGCGAACATCGCCAGGGATGCCACGCCCTCCTGAATGCGGGCGCCACCGCCGTCATTGATGCCGATCACGGGGCAACCGTTGCGCAGGGCGAACTTCTGGACCTTGACGATCTTCTCGCCGTTGACCTGCGACAGCGAGCCGCCGAACACGCCGAAGTCCTGGGAGTACACGGCCACCAGTCGGCCGTCCACGGTGCCGTAACCGGTCACCACGCCGTCGCCCAACAGCTTCTTCTTCTCCATGCCGAACATGGTGCTGTGGTGCACGGCCATGGCATCGAACTCGACGAAGGAGTCCAGGTCCAGCAGCATCTCAATGCGCTCGCGGGCGGTGTTCTTCCCGCGCGAGTGCTGCTTCTCGACCGCCGCGTCACCGGCGGGCCGCTCGGACTTCTCACGGCGCTCGCGGAAATCGGCGATCTTGCCTGCGGTGGTGGTCAGGTCGTGGCTCATGGCACCTCGCGTTATCTCGGTCCGGTACAAGGGTGGGAGTACCGGTGTCCCAGGTTCAGGACGTCACAAGTTTATTCTGCGGGGTGCCCCAACCCTTTGTAGGGGTCCCACAATCCCGTGACGGGTTCTTACACGTGATCATTCCCAGACGGTTACGACCACGCGCCGGTGTTGATGCTCCACTCACGGATGCTGTGTTCGGTGACAGCGCCCTGAACGATCAGCGGATCCTCGGCCAGGATGGCCTTGACCTCGTCCGCGCTCTCGGCCGAGAACACGAGAAGGGCACCCGCGGCGCCGTCGTCCGTGAAAGGCCCCGAGCCCATGACCTTGCCCTGCTGCGCCAACTCGCCCAGGTAGGCGCGGTGGGCGGGGCGGTGTTCGTTGAGAACCTCCACCGGTCCACCGTAGGAATAGGTCACTGCGAAAATGCTCATGGTTGCCTTTCAGCGGCTGTCATGTTGGATTGCTCTCATTCAGCTTATGCCCCGACAGCGGCGGTAGACATAAGCTGAGAAATATCGATTTTCACGTCCCCCTAAAAGGAGTCGCCCGCATGGACCCCACTGCCCAGGAACCGGCAGCGGATTTCCACGCTGACCAGTTGCAGGCCGCGCTGGCAGACTCGGGATTCTCATCCGTGACCGTGCTCGACCAGGTGGATTCCACCAACGTGTGGCTCGCCGATCGGGTGATGCAGACCGGTGGCACCGAATTGAGTGCGGTGGTCACCGGTTTCCAGAGCGCCGGTAAGGGTCGCCTGGACCGGCAATGGTTCACGCCCCCGGGCGTGGCACTCACCTTTTCCGTGGCCTGCACTCCGCGCACGGCCGCAGGTGCACCATGGCCCATGGAGTACGTGCCGTGGCTGACCCTTCTCCTGGCACACAGCGTGACGCGCGCGGTCCGGGACACCGTGGGCGTTCCCGCGGTCATTAAATGGCCCAACGACGTGCTCGTTGACTCCCGCAAACTGTGCGGTGTGCTGGCCTCGTTGATCAACCACTCGGGCGGTTCGGCACCGAGTGTCGTGGTGGGCGCGGGGCTGAACGTCAGTCAACGTCACCTGCCCATCCCCACGGCCACGTCGTTGCGCCTCGAGGCCGGTAACGACGCCGCCGTCCCCGACCGTCAGACGCTGCTCACCGAGATCTTGCGAGAGTTCGCCCGCTGCTATCACCTGGTGAGCCAGGACCCCGGTGCAGCGCTCGGCCCGGGTGGCGAGATGCGCGCCGTCCTGGAATCCGAGCTGGACACCCTCGGCCGTCGTGTGGCACTCCACCTGCCGGGGTCCACCGTGCCTGAGCAGGCCGTGGCCGAGGGCCTGGGAACCTCAGGCGAATTGATCGTGCGTGGCGAAAACGGTGCGGCGCGCGCGTTGTCCGCCGGCGACGTCGTCCACGTGCGACCCGCGCCCGGTGCCGCCAGGACGGCCGCCGAGCAACTGGCCCAGGACGACGTCGCGCGGGTCACCTCGGGGGAGCGGGCATGAAAACCAAGAATCGTCTGGTCCTGCGGCAGGGCGAGGAAACCATTGTGGCCACCCGGGCCCATCCGATCCGGCTGGTGGGACCCGCCGTGATCGCCTGGTGCACCGTGCTGTTGTATTCGGCGCTGCAGCGGCTCCTGGATCTGACCTGGCGGCCCTACGAGGCACCCTGGACCACGCTGCACTCACTCGTGGGCTGGATCATCACCCTGGCCGCGCTGTGGGTGACCTACCGCTACGTGTTGTTACCGGCGTGGCGTTGGCTGCGCACCGTGTTCGTCCTGACCAATCAGCGACTGGCCCTGACCGGACCGCCCGCCAAGGACAACGTAGTGGCTTTGCCCCTGGACGCCCTGCGCAGTGCGCGCGTGGTGGCACCAGCGGGACTGTTCGCCATGCTGACCCGTGGAGTGGACCGGGGCACCGTCATGGCGGACTTCGGCGCTCTCGGTGGCCTGAAACTGGCGGCCTGCCCGCAACCGAACGCCATGGTTGACCTGGTTCAACAGTCCGGAAGGCCCGCTGGCAATTACAGTAGGTCTGGCATGACCACATCATCGAGCAGAAGTTTCCAAGGAGGGCCGCGTGGCTGAAGACCCCAACGAGCGCTCAGACCAGCCCGTGGTCGGTCCCCAGACCGAGCAGATCAATCTCAATCTCCACAATCCGGTGCAGTCCAATCTGTACGGCTCGGAGGAGTCCAAGGCTGCGGTGAAGAACCTGGATCAGCTGTTGCTGGGTTCCGAACGCAACCTCAAGCGGCGGGAAACCGCGCATGCCGCGGAGCTGTCGACCGCGTCTGCGCGCAAGATCTGGCGTGCCCTGGGCTTCCCGAATCTCAGTGAGGACGAGGTCTACTTCACCCAAGAGGACGTTCGAGCCTTACGCGTAGTCTCGGACCTGGTGCAGCAGAGCAAGCTCTCGGAAGAAGCTGCCCTGTCCCTGGCTCGTTCGGTGGCTCAGCTGTCCGACCGCATGGTTGTGTGGCAGATCGAAGCGCTCGTCGAGGACATGGTGGCCCACCAGGGAATGACCGATGCCCAGGCACGGCGCGAGCTTCTGAGCGTTCTCCCCGAGATGGTGGATCCTCTGAAGAAGTTGCTCGACTACTCGTGGCGGCGTCAGCTCTCGGCAGCCGTCCAGCGCTTGGCCATGCGCGGGGAACGTCCGGACGGTTCCACCGAAAGTCTGGGCGAGCACGTCACGGACGTGGGTGGATCGTCGTTGCCCCTGGCACGCGGCGTCGGTTTCGCGGACCTCGTGTCCTATACCTCCCTGTCTCGACAGATGAACGAACGCACCCTGGCCAACTTGGTGCAGCGCTTCGAGAAGCGCTGCGCAGAGATCATCTCCATGGGCGGCGGTCGCGTGATCAAGACCATCGGTGACGAGGTCATGTTCCTCTCCGAAACCCCTCAGGGTGGCGCTCAGATCTCTTTGGCCCTGGCTCGCTTGATCAAGGACGATCCGTTACTCCCGCAGGCTCGCGTGGCCTTCGTGTGGGGTCGAGTGCTCCCGCGACTGGGTGACCTTTACGGCCCCACCGTGAACTTGGCCTCCCGGTTGGTGGCGCTGACCGATCCGGGCGGGGTGGTAGTGGACGCATCCACCGCATCCGTACTGAAGGACGATGATCGATTCGTCCTGACGCCCCAACCTTCCCGGAACGTCCGTGGCTTCGGCGACGTGCAACCGGTGTCCATTACCCAGGGCCAAGGGCCCCGGCTGGAAGATGAGGACGAATGAGCATTTCTCTGGCCATCCGATCGGGCGGAGTCACCGATCGTGGGCTGCGCCGGGAATCCAATGAGGATGCCCTGGTCGTCACCGACAACATGGTTGCCGTCGCGGACGGCATGGGCGGGCACGAGGCCGGTGAGGTCGCCAGCGCCCTGTGCGTGTCCACTCTGGGCTCCTCCGAGCTGTTCACGCTCAATGACTTCATGGACTACCAGATCGTGGAACCCGAACCCGGTCTGGACGTGTCCCGTTTTCGCGCCACGATCGACCGTCAGCTCAAGCTCGATCCGGACGTCCCTAACGAAGCACTCGAGGCCGTGCACCGCTTGCGGTCCGTGCTGTGGGAAGCCGATCAGTCCATCCAGGATCAGTGCGGAACCCGCGCCGGCACCACGGTCACCGGCGCGTGGCTCGTGGAAATCGCGGGGCAGTGGTTGTGGTTGATCTTCAACGTGGGCGATTCGCGCACCTATGAGCTGACCGGTCCCGGTGTGGGCGAGCACCCCACCGATCCCGAACACCCCGTGGGCGTGAGCCAGTTGACCGTGGATCACTCCGAGGTCCAGTACCTCGTGTCCATCGGCCAGCTCACCCCCGCCCAGGCTCTCGTGCACCCGCGACGCAACGTGATCACCCGTGCCCTGGGCACAGGCCAGGTGTGGGAGCCGGACATCATTGTGATCCCGGCTCAGCCGGGTCAGCGGTTGCTCATGTGCTCGGACGGCCTGACCGGTGAGCTGTCCCCGGCACACATCGCCCGTGTCCTGCACGCCGTGCAGCACCCCAAGGAGGCCGCGGACGTGCTGCTCCAGGCCGCGCTGCGCACCGGAGGTCGGGACAACGTCACGCTGATCGTCGCGGATGTCCTCGAAGCGGATGACCCCCGCGTCAACACCGGCAGTATCAAACGCATCAGTTAGGACCTTAAATGCCGACGCCGCCCGCGAAACTCTCGCGGGCGGCGTCGGCATTTGGGCGTTGAGACTTACGAGTGGTGACCGCGCGTCTCGGCCTTGGGATCACGAGCCGGCTTGGCCTCCTTGGCGGGGGCGTCACCGCTGGCGCGCAGGCGCCGGAAGTACTCGTCGGCCTCCTGCTGACGCTCTTCTTCCACGGTTCCCGCGATCTCCGCACGGAGCAGCTCGGGGCTGAGGCCGAAGGAGTCCACGAGCTCCAGTGCGTAGGGGCGCAAACGGGAGATCAGCCGGTTCACGTAGCTCTGCAGTGCGCGACCGCGGCGCATCGAGAGTCGACCGTAGGCCAGGTACCAACCGAGATTCTCCTCGAGCAGGTGCAGGCCGAACAGGTCGCGCAGCCACGTGAGCACGCGCTTGGTGCCGGGATCCTGAATCTTCTCGAGACCCTCGGTGAAGGCTTCCCACTGCAACAGCTGAGCGTGCGACCGGGCGGCCTCGATCAGCCGGTGCTGGTTGTTGTTGAAGACCTCCGCCTTTTCGCTCTTGGACTTACGAGCCACCGCGCGCATTTCGTCCGCTACGTCCTCAATGATCGTTTCCACGCGGTCCATCAGCAGCGCGCGCTGCGCTTCCGGATCGCGCAGGGCGTTGACCGACTTGCGGGCGTCACCGGTGTCCGTGAAGGCCTGGGTCAGCTTGCGCAACCCGGAGCGGTTGAAGCCTGCCTCCGTGGCGCGGTCGGCCACGTAGCGGGCCATGACACCCACGTCCGCGTTCTTGAACTCGTCCGAGTAATCGGTGAGCAAACGCTTGGCGACCAACTGCAGGAGCACGGTGTTGTCGCCCTCGAAGGTCGCGTAGATATCCAGGTCCGCACGCAGCTGCGGGATGCGGTTCTTGGCCATGAACCCGGCGCCGCCGCAGGCCTCACGGGCCTCCTGGAGGGTGTCCAGGGCGCTCCACGTGGACATCGACTTGAATGCGGCGGCCAGGGTCTCCAGGTCCTGACGGTTGCCGTCAGAATCGTCCTCGCCGGAGAAGACCTCGTGGAACTTATCCAGCAACTGCTGGTGCGCGAAGATCATCGCGTAGGTCTCCGCAATGCGAGGAATCAAGCGGCGCTGGTGCTGCTGGTAGTCCATGAGTGTCTGCTCGCGGATGTCCGAGTCCGTGTTGAACTGGCGGCGCTGTTCCGCGTAGCGAACGGCAATGCTCAGGGCCATTTGATTGGCCAGCGTGGCGGCACCGTCCAAGGAGACGCGCCCCTGCACCAGGGTGCCGATCATCGTGAAGAAGCGGCGCCCCGGGGACGCGATGGGGGAGGAGTACTCGCCGTTCTCGTCCACCGAGCCGTACTTGTTCAGCAGGTTGAAGCGGGGCACACGCACGTTGGTGAAGTGCAGTCGGCCGTTGTCCACGCCGTTGAGTCCGCCCTTGCGGCCATCGTCCTCGCCGCCGACACCCGGCAGGAATTCGCCGTTGTCATCACGGATGGGTACATAGAGGCAGTGCACGCCGTGGTTGACGCCCTTGACGATCAGCTGGGCGAAGACCACTGCGGCCTTACCGTGGACCGCAGCGTTGCCCAGGTAGTCCTTCCACGCCGCCTTGAAGGGGGTGTGGATCTCGAACTCGTCCGTTTCGGGAAGGTACGTGGCGGTCGTGCCGATCGATGCGACGTCGGACCCGTGACCGATCTCCGTCATGGCGAACACGCCGGGAGTGTTCAGGTTGAGGATGTCCGGGAGCCACTCGAGGTGGTGCTCCTTGGAACCCAGGTTGAGGACGGCGGAACCGAACAGGCCCCACTGCACACCCGACTTGATCTGCAGCGACGGGTCAGCGAGCACGAGCTCCTCGAAGGCTGAGACATTGGCACCCGGGCTGTTGGTGCCACCCAGGTACTCGGGCATACCCACCAGCGCGGTGCCGGCATCGCGAAGAACCTTGACCTGCTCGAACGTGAGGTCGCGCTGATCCTCGAACGTGAGGTTGTAATTGCTGTGCAGGCGGGGATCCAAGGCGCGCTCGCGGGCGGCCTTGCGAGCCTCGGGCCAGCGGCCCAGCAGCACTTCACCCAGACCGGCCACATCGATGTGCGTGGGTAGTGCGGCGTCCTCGGACACCTGTGCCATCGGCTGGGTGGGCGGGTTGGACGGGAGTTGAGTAGTTGCAGTCATCATGACTCCTGAGGGGTTGTCTGAGCAGAGGTTTCGTCTGCGGAGAGCGTGGTGTACGTGTCAGGCCGTAAGCCCTGAACGGCCCAATCGGTGATGAGTTGGCTCATGGTGGTCCGGTCCGGTTTGTCGTCCGTGTCCGGCAGAGCCAGCCACGCTTCACCGGCACCGCGGACCATGCCCACGGTGGATGCCGCCCAACACTGCAGCAGTGCTTGCGGCATGGCTTGCTCGCCGCGGTGGCGAATGTGCTGGTCCATGAGCAAGTGGCACACAGAGTCCAGGAACTGTTCGATGGCCGAGTCCCCGTCAGCCGGTGCGGTCACCACGAACCGGTAGACGTCCGCGGAAGCCTCAACCGATTTGAGGTACTCCTTCACGAGCGCGTGCACGGTGGCCGCGAACGAATCCGCTTCGTGAGCTGCGGCGACCATGCGGGTTCGCATTCGAGACACGAAGTATTCACCCACGGCCGCTTGTACCCCGGATTTGTCTTTGAAATACCGGTAGAAGACGGACTTGGAGGTACCGCACGCGGTGGCGATCTCCTCCATGGAGATGCTCGCACCGTGGGTGGCCACCGCGTCTCGCGCGGCGGTGATCAGCTCGATGCGTCGCTTGGCGCGGTGGCGCTGCCACCGCGAATTTCGACCATCAACGTTCTCCGAAACCTGTTTCACGATACCGAGAGTATCAGCTACTCTGGGTTTCAGGTGATTCGCACCACATCAATCTACGAGGAGTAGCCCCTTCATGGACAACATCCAGCAGAACAGCCAGCAGTCCCTCCGCCGCGCCGTGGTGGTCGCGGGTAACCGCATTCCCTTCGCTCGCGCGGGTGGGGCGTACGCGAATGCTTCGAACCAGGACATGCTGACTGCAGCGATTGACGGACTGGTGGCGCGTGCCGGGATCTCGGGTGAACGTCTGGGCGCCGTGGCCGGCGGTGCCGTGCTCAAGCACTCCCGAGATTTCAACCTGACCCGCGAGGCCGTTCTGGGTTCCGCTCTGGACCCCGCGACTCCGGCGTTCGACATCCAGATGGCGTGCGCGACCGGCATGGAAACCGTGAGCACCATTTCCAACAAAATCCGCGTGGGCCAGATCGAAGCCGGTATCGCCAGTGGTGTGGACTCTGCCTCGGATGCACCGATTGCCGTGAGTGAAGGTCTGCGCCGTGCACTCCTGCAGCTGCAGCGCGCGAAGACCACCACCCAGAAGCTCAAGGCGCTCAAGAATCTGCGCCCCAATGATCTGGTGCCCGCCGCTCCCACCACGGGTGAGCCCCGCACCGGACTGAGCATGGGTGAACACCAGGCCCTGACCACCCAGCAGTGGGGCGTGAGCCGCGAGGATCAGGACCAGATCGCGGCGTCGTCGCACCAGAACCTGGCCGCCGCTTACGATCGCGGTTTCTTCGACGACCTGGTCACCCCGTTCAAGGGCGTGGCCAAGGACAACAACATGCGGGCGGACTCCACCGTGGAGAAGCTGTCGACCCTGAACCCGGTGTTCGGCAAGAAGCTCTCCGGCGAGGCCACCATGACCGCCGGTAACTCCACGCCGCTCACGGACGGTGCCTCCGCCGTGCTGATCACCAGCGAGGACTGGGCTACCGAGCACCACCTCACCCCCTTGGCCGAGGTCGTGGACTCCGAGGCCGCCGCGGTGGACTTCGTCAGCGGCAACGAGGGGCTGCTCATGGCTCCCGCCTACGCCGTGCCGCGTCTGTTGGCTCGCCAGGGTCTGACGCTGCAGGACATGGACCTCATCGAGATCCACGAAGCCTTCGCCTCCACCGTGCTCGCCATCATGGCCGCGTGGGAGTCCGAGGAGTTCTGCCGCGACCGCCTGGGCCTGTCCGAGCCCGTGGGCACCGTGGACCGTTCCAAGCTCAACGTGAACGGCTCGTCGCTGGCCGCAGGACACCCGTTCGCCGCGACCGGTGGCCGCATCGTGGCATCCACCGCCAAGGAACTCGCCGCCCGCGCCAAGGCCGAAGGCCGCCCGCAGACCGCACTGATTTCGGTCTGCGCCGCCGGTGGCCAGGGCGTGGCCATGATCCTGCGTTCCGTCTAAGACGCATCCCCACAGATTTACGACATACAGGAGCTTTGAGTGGCAGATACATATTTGGACCTGGTCAATTCCGGACTGGGCAAACAGGTCGCGAGCAAGCTGGGTCTTCCCAAACCGACCAAGCTGCGCCGCTACCGCGCCGGTAGCGATTTCCCCGAGGGTTCCGTTCTGGTCCTGGGTAAGGGTCCGGCCGCCGACGCCGCCGCCCAGGCCATGCTCGACTGGAACCTTGACGTGCGCCGCCACGCCCAGGAAGTAGACCGTGTGGGTGCGGTGGTCATCGACTACACCGAGGCCAAGACACCTTCGGACCTGGGCAAGGCCGCCCTCGAGTTGTCTTCGGTGCTGCGCAAGTTGCGTTCCGGAGGACGGGTCATCACGTTGTCGCGACCGGCGGCAGGAATCGGAACCGGAGCGGCGTCGGGAACCCCCGCGGACGCCACTGCCCAGGACCCCGCCGTGGCTGCGGCGCGCCAGGGTGTGGTGGGCATGTTGCGCTCGGCCGCCCAGGAAATGCGCGGCGGAACCACGGCCAACGGCATCCTGATTGCGGATGGTGTGGCCGCCGACGCCCCCTCCGTGGTGGGTGCCCTGCGGTTCTTCCTGTCCGGGCGCAGCGCGTTCGTGGACGGGCAGTTCCTCACGGTGACCGATGAGCGCGGTGAGTCCAACGAGAACTGGGATCAGCCGGTGGCCGGCAAGGTCGCGGTCGTGACCGGAGCCGCCCGTGGCATCGGCGCCCAGATCGCCCGCACCCTGGCGCAGGCCGGGGCCAAGGTGATCGTGGTGGACGTTCCGGCCGCGGGTGAGGCGCTCACCAAGCTCGCCAACGAGCTGCACATCTCCGCCCTTCAGCTGGACGTGACGGACCCGAAGGCGGGGGAGAAGATCCTCAACCTCGCGTCCGAGCGCTTCGGCAAGTTGGACCTTCTGGTGCACAACGCGGGAATTACGCGCGACAAGATGCTGGCCAACATGGACCAGGCCAAGTGGGATTCCGTGATCGCCGTGAACATCGAGTCTCAGCTGCGCATCACGGAGGCCGTTCTGGCTTCCGACAAGCTCGGTGAGCACCCGCGCATCGTGTGCTTGGCATCGACGAGCGGTGTTGCGGGTAACCGCGGGCAGACCAATTACGCGGCCTCCAAGGCCGGGGTCATCGGTGCCGTGGCGGCCACGGCCTCACTGATCGCGGAGAAGGGTGGCACCATCAACGCGGTGGCACCGGGCTTCATCGAGTCCGAGATGACGGCCAAGATTCCGGCGGCCCGCCGCCAGATCTCCCGTCGCCTCAACTCCCTGCAGCAGGGCGGCCTCCCGGAGGACGTCGCGCAGACCATCACCTTCCTGCTGTCGGACGCAGCCGGCGGAATCAACGGCCAGACACTCCGCGTGTGCGGCCAGAACCTTGTGGGAGCGTAGGACCATGACCAGCTCAGCAGAACAACTGCCCACCGTCCCCGAGAACTACGAACAAGTCCAACCGGCCGCCAAGCCGAACCTCGGGCTCTTGTACGCCACGGCCGGTGCCACCGCCGCCGGTGGATTCGCGAGCGACGCCGCCGCGCGCGCCTTGCCGGCGCTGCGCAAGTCCCCGCTGGGAAAGGTGCTCCCCGCGTCCCTGCTGAATCGCGGGGGAGATCGCTTGCGCGCCGCCTTGGAAGTTCCCAAGGTCGCTCACGTGGTTGAAGGCCTCACGGTGGAGCCCGAGTGGCACGAGAAGTTCTGCCGCGTGGTTCACGCAACTCCCAAGCCGCTGGCTCCGGGATCGTCCGAGACGGCGGTGTTCTCCGGGGCCCTGCACTCGTTGGCTTTCCCGGTGGCCATGTCCGTGCTGACCCGCCAGGATTTCCCCTTGCCGGTCATGGGCATGGTGCACCTGACCAACACCGTGCAGCACGTCATGGACGTGGCCGTGGGCGAAGAGCTCACCGCGACGGCCTGGACCGAGAACCTGCGGTCGCATCGCGCTGGAACGGTCGTGGACGCCGTCGTCACCCTGACCCGTGGCGACGGAACCGTGGTCTGGGCCGGGCGTTCCGGCTACCTGGCCAAGGGCGAATCCGGCGCCATCGCGGGTGACGGTGCACGGACGAGTGACGAGGAGTCCAAGGACTCCGCGTTGACCGTTCCGTTCAACGCTCCGCAGCAGACCGCGCAGTGGCCCCTCAAAGCGGACACCGGGCGTGAATACGCCGGGGTGAGCGGGGACTACAACCCCATTCACCTCTCGGGTCCGTCCGCCAAGGCGTTGGGCATGAAGGGCGCGATCGCCCACGGGATGTACACCGCCTCCCGTGCGCTCGCCACCACCGGGGTGCCTTCCGAGGTGCCGTTCACGTGGTCGGTGGAGTTTGCAGCACCCGTACTGCTGCCCGCGACCGTGGCCGTCTCCGTGCACGACGACGGACGCCGCGAACACTGGAACGGCTCGCGGGTGATCGCTTGGAACCCCAAGCGGAACAAGCCCCACCTGGAACTGGTGGTCAAGCCGCTGTAACGGCTGGTCAGTATTACTGAGGGCTAGTGCGCTCGCCTCTGATGGAGCAAGAATGTCCCGACGAGCGTGAGCGCACATAGCTCTGCCAGGACCAATGCGCTCACCATGATGGGCTGCACCTGTGGGGGAGCGGGGCCACAGCGATGCAGATCAGGACCTAGCAAATAGTGTTCATGAGTGTGCTCTCCTGGGTACTTAGCCTGTTGGCAGTCCTCGATCAGGTCGAGAACTTGGAAAGTACAGGTAGCGACTCTGCGACTCGAGGACTGCTCAGAGCCAGTGGGCCACGGCGGATGACTCTGCCTACCAGAGACGGTTTTGTCTGCTCTGCTAAAGCCAAATACTCGTTTGCTACTGTTTCTGGTGATTGGGCGGGAATTATCCTATCGCGTAGGTTTCGGTGTGAATCGTAGGTAGACATTTCGGCAACCAACTCCTCTGGGGTTGGCCAAGTTCCAACTGCGTGACCCCCGAAATTGTGCGTCCTCATGGAATCGAAGTTGTTTGCTGTGACCATGCCGTGTGATCCCATGTAATCCATGGCAAACACGTTCCGCCCACACGCGAGTGCTTCCATTGCCGTTCTGGCGATCCCAAACACCAAGTCTGCCCAGTTGTAGATGACCTCGGGGTCTCGAACGGCCATTTCTCGGCCCACTACCTTCAGGTCGAATCCCCCCAAGTCACATGCCTTCTCGATAGTTGACCGAGCTTGCCCTTGGCGATTGCTCACGAAGGCCACTCGTTTCAACGATGCTGCAACCGGGCCTCTGGGTTGGAACTTTGCACCGTCAATAGGATTTCTGATCACAGTAGAACTAACGGGTAAATTGGCCCGCACCGATTCAGACACCGAGACGTATGCATCCGCACCCAAGCACACCCGCTCTTCATCAGGTATGACTCCGTGGCTGGTGACGATTCGAGTCCGAATTGAAGCGCGACGTAAGTCTCGGAATGGGCCGTGGTGATTGATGAGAGCCAGGTCGTAGTCGGCGTTGGGGTCGTATCGATTCCAGCCGTTTGGGATTGCGCCGGTGTGAACGTAGAGGTCAATCAAATGGCCCTGAACCTCTAGTTGCCTCGCCATTTGTTCGATCCAGCGTTGAGTGCCGCCCTGATATTCCATGTCGTTATTGGCCATGAGAACTCGCATAATTCTGAAGTCTATGCAAAAGAAAACGGTTGCGAGGTTGGCATGTCCGAGCCGTGGGACACAATGGTGGGGTGAGCGAGAACAAGGTGACGAAAACTCAGCAGGCCACGGATGCGTCCGGGCAGGATCTCAATCCGGACGAGCCCAGTGAGGCGCTGCGTGAGGAGTACGCGGAACTGTCGGATCGTGTCCGAGAGGCCCGCACCGCCTATTACGTGAACGACCAGCCCACCATCTCGGACGCCGAGTATGACGAGCTGTACCGCAAGCTCGAAGAGTTCGAAGCCCTGAATCCGCATTTGGTGGCCAACGACTCGCCCACACAAGAAGTGGGTGGCGAGGTCTCCGCCGCGTTCGCGCCGGTCAAGCACCTCGAGAAGATGTACTCCCTGGAGGATGTCTTCTCGACCGATGAACTGACGGCGTGGCTCACACGCGCCGAGGCACAGATTGCCAACCTTTCCGGCGCACCCAAGGTCCAGTGGCTGTCCGAGGTCAAGATCGACGGGCTGGCCGTGAACCTGCTCTACCGCAACGGGGACCTGGTGCGCGCGGCCACCCGCGGCGACGGCACCACCGGTGAAGACATCACCCACAACGTGGCCACTATCAAAGACATCCCGCAGCAGCTCACCGGCGAGAATCTTCCGGAAGAGGTCGAGATCCGCGGTGAGGTATTCATCTCGTCCAAGGATTTCCGCAAGCTCAATGAGCAGATCGTTGAAGAAGGGCGGGCACCGTTCGCCAACCCCCGTAATGCCGCGGCAGGGTCATTGAGACAGAAGGACCCTCAGATCACCGCGCGCCGTCCGCTGTCGATGTTCGTGCACGGTATTGGCGCCGCCAAGGGTTTCGATTTGGAATCGCAGTCGGAGGCCTACGACGTCCTGAAATCGTGGGGTCTGCCCGTGAGCCCCTATACCAAGGTCCTGGACAGCATCGACCAGGTGCTGAAGTTCATCGAGGAATTCGGCGCCAAGCGGCACGATCTGCTTCACGAGATCGACGGCATAGTCATCAAGGTCAATGACCGCCGCACGCAGTTCCGGCTGGGTTACACCTCCCGCGTGCCCCGCTGGGCGGTGGCCTATAAGTACCCGCCGGAAGAGGTCAACACCAAACTCCTGGACATTCGCGTGAACGTGGGCCGCACCGGTCGTGTGACGCCCTACGGCGTGATGGAACCCGTCAAGGTTGCCGGATCCACGGTCGAGATGGCCACCCTGCACAACCAGGACGTGGTCAAGGCCAAGGGTGTGCTGATCGGAGACACCGTGGTGCTTCGCAAGGCCGGTGACGTGATTCCGGAAATCGTGGGTCCGGTGGTGGCTCTGCGTGATGGTTCCGAGCGCGAGTTCGTGATGCCCACGCACTGTCCCAACTGCGGTACCGAGCTGCGCCCGGCCAAGGAAGGCGACGTGGACATTCGCTGCCCCAACGCCGAAAGCTGCCCCGCACAGTTGATGGAGCGGGTGTCCCACGCCGCCAGCCGTGGTGCGTTCGACATCGAGGCTCTCGGCGATGAAGCGGCCAAGGCTCTCACCCAGCCCGTGCCTCTGGACGCGCCCGATGGCACCGAGTTCTCCGAACCTCCGCTGCGTAATGAAGCCCGGTTGTTCGATCTCACCGCGGCAGATCTCGAGCACGTCCAGATTTGGCGCGAGACCAAGCGAACAGTGACGGACAAGGAGACGGGGGAGAAGACCCAGAAGATCACGCTTCAACTGGTCCCGTACTTCTGGACCAAGGCCACGAAAGCCAAGCCGAGTGTGCCGTCTAAAACCACCGAGCAAATGTTCGAGGAGCTCGAGAAGGCCAAGTCCAAGGAACTGTGGCGCGTGCTAGTGGCACTGTCTATTCGCCACGTGGGGCCGACCGCCGCGCGCTCGCTGGCGACCGCTTTTGGTTCCATGCAAGCCATTCGTGACGCGGATGAAGAAACTCTGGCGGGGACCGACGGCGTGGGCCCGGTCATCGCGCAGGCGGTCAAGGAGTTCTTCAGCGAGGATTGGCGCCGCAATGTGGTCGACACATGGGCAGCTGCGGGCGTCCGCATGGAGGAAGAGATCGACGAGTCCACACCGCGCACCCTTGAGGGCGTGACCGTGGTGGTCACAGGTTCCCTCGAGAACTACAGCCGTGACTCCGCCAAGGAAGCCATCCTGGTGCGCGGCGGTAAGGCCTCAGGTTCCGTGTCCAAGAAAACCGACTTCCTGGTCGCGGGAGAGAACGCGGGCTCCAAGTTGGACAAGGCTGAGTCGCTGGGTGTTCCCGTACTGGACGAGGCCGGATTCGACCGGCTGCTCGCGGACGGGCCATCGGCGTTCGGCGACCAGGACTCAGGGGACTCTGCGGAGGAAGCACCCGACACCGCCGACTCAGTGACAGAAGCACCGACCGAAACGCAGGAGAACTGAACATATGGATCGCGTACTCGAGGGCCTGGGCCCGGACACCTCCGAACTCGAAGAACTCCTGGAAACGGCATTCCACGCGGCGGCTGCCGGCGCTGCGGTCTTGGAAAAGCGGGACGAGTCCGAGTTCGACGCCGTCAACAAGACCTCCGCGGGGGACTGGGTCACCGCTTTCGACGTCGCTGCGGAGAAGGCCGTGGTGGACGTGCTGCGCTCCGAACGACCCTGGGACGCAATCACGGGTGAGGAATCCGGCACACACGTCCCGGAGAACCGTTCACCGGTGCGCTGGTCGGTGGACCCGCTGGACGGCACCACGAACTTCATCAGGGACATCGTGTACTACGCCACCTCGGTGGGTGCCTGTGACGAGAACGGCAATTGGCTCGTGGGTGTGGTGCACGCCCCTGCCCTGGGGCGCATCTACTACGCGGTGCGCGGTATGGGTGCGTGGGTTCGCCGAGACGGTAAGGACAAGCGGCTCACGGGTCCCCTGCCGGGCCGCAAGGGTGCCCTCTACGGAACCGGTTTCTCCTACGACCCGGTGATCCGTCGCGAACAATTCGGGAACTTCCTGGACACCATGGACCACTACACGGACATGCGCAGGTTGGGAGCGGCGTCGTTGGATCTCTGCATGGTGGCTGAAGGAACGTTGGACGGATATTCCGAGCGAGGACTCCATGAACATGACTGGGCGGCTGGCGCGCTGATCGCGGAGGAAGCGGGTGCCCAGGTGCAGCGCCCGGACCTGCCGGCACCCACCGCGCTTCGCGGTCCTGACCAGGATGAACGCGAGTATGCAGACAACTACGAGCAGATCCGCAGCACCACCATCATTGGTGCCGCCGCGCGCGCCTGATAGTCGTTCTGCGCCACCGTTATCAAATCTCAATCATCTCTTTACATGTGCTTAACCTCACAGGAGGTTGACCCTTTGCGAGCGGATGTCATAGCGTGGCAGGCGTTGTGCGCCCCGTGGGTGCACGGCCCGTGTCCCCTAAAGGGATGCGCCAGAACTTTGGGTATTGATTTGGCGTAACGAGAATTGTTACGCTATCGTTATCAACGACTTCCCCAAAGGACTCTCCTACGCGGGAGTCCGAAACGCTTGAGGCGGACATGATCTGCGCCTCAAGCCATGCTGGATGCTGCTGCAACACCGTACGTCGTCTACAGGGCAGCATTCCGTAGTTACTACCCCTGAACTCAACTTTTCACGGGTAGACGACGGCGCGAAGACACCCAGGGATGGGAACGAGCGTAGGTGGCCTACCGGAGCATGATGAAGACTTCGAACGTTATTCGCCGTGGTGCCGCTGCTTTCGTGATCGGCGGTGCAGCTGTTGGTGCAATGGCCATGCCGGCCAACGCAGCTCCCGCTTCGCCTTGGGACGCACTCGCCGAGTGCGAGTCCGGTGGCAACTGGAACATCAACTCGGGCAACGGCTTCAGTGGCGGTCTGCAGTTCACTCCGTCCACCTGGGCCGCTTTCGGCGGCACCGGAAATGCTGCAAACGCCTCCAAGGCTGAGCAGATTCGCGTTGCAACCAACGTTCAGGCAGAGCAGGGATGGGGCGCATGGCCCGCATGCTCGGCCAAGCTGGGCCTCTCCGGTACTCCGGCCCCCGCTGCCGAGCAGCCCGTGGCTGCTGCCGCTGCTGTGGCTCCCCAGGCCAACGAGGTCAAGCAGGAGCAGGCCGCTCCCGCTCCGGCCCCCGCTGCTGAGGCTCCCGTTGCTGCTCCGGCCGCACCGGCTGCTCCGGCTGAGGCTCCGGCCGCTCCGGCTGCTGCCCCCGCCGCTGTTGAGTACTCCGCTCCGGCTGCTCCCGTGGCCCCGGCTGCTTCGACCGGTGCTTCTTACACCGTTCAGGCTGGCGACACCCTGGGCACCATCGCTGCCAAGCTCGGCGTGAACGGCGGTTGGGAAGCTCTCCACGCTGCTAACGCTGACTCCGTGGCTAATGCCAACTTGATCTTCCCGGGCCAGGTCCTGAACATTCCTGCCTGATAGATCTGAACATCATCACGATGTTTGATCCCCGCTAGCGGTACACCGCTACAGGATCGCCGAAAGTCCCCGCCCGCATTATGCGGACGGGGACTTTCGCATATCCGCAGGCAATAGTGAAAATGAAAGAATGATCACATGATGGTGGACACGGTAATTATTGGTGGCGGCATAGCCGGCTTGTCGTTGGCTTCCGAACTCGCGGATCGTAGGGGATCGGGGGAAGGGATCACGCTTGTCGAAGCGGAAGCCGCGCTGGCGCATCACACCTCCTCTCGATCAGCCCAGCAACTCATCCCCAGCTATGGTCCGGAACCGGTTCTCGAACTGACCCGGCTCACCATTCCCGCTCTGGTGAAGCCCACCCACGCTGCTCCGGTTCCACTCGCCTGGCCCAGCCCCTTCGTGGTGGCGGGTTCACCCGCCGACGTCGCCGCAATGACCGTCCCGGGTCTACGCGCCTTGTCGAGCGAGGAACTTTTCGAGTACTGCCCGGAGCTGGCGGGCAACCCCGAGCGCTACAGTGCAGCGATCATCGACGATTCTGCGGTACGTACCAATGCCACCGCGCTCGTGGAGTGGCACCGACAACGAGCCGAGCAGGCTGGCGTCCGAATCATCACTGGCGCCAAGGTCACGGCGGCAAAGCCATCAGATGACGGAACCTGGGCGCTGACCGCCGGTGACGATCAATTGATAGCTCACACGGTCGTCAACGCAGCCGGTGCATGGGCGGATCAGTTGGCGGAACTGTTCGGTGCGGCACCGCAGCAGTTGCAGCCGCTGCGACGGACCGCGGCTCTGGTTTCTTTGGCTGAGCCTCTGGGCGCGATACATCCGATGGTCGACGACGCCGCATCCGGGTGGTACTACCGCCCCGACGAGGACGGGGCCATGATTTCGTGGGGCGAGGCCGAACCCAGTCCCGCGTGCGATGCCCAGCCCCACCCGAACGCCATCGACGATCTCATCGCAACCGTGGAGCGAGAAACGTCTTTGAGGGTCACCGGCGTCCGCAAGGCATGGACTGGCCTGCGTACCGAGGCTCCGTCCGGCGTGCCGATCTGTGGCTGGGATCCGCAGATCAGCAACTTCCTGTGGCTCGCTGGACAGGGAGGCTACGGTTTTCAGACGAGCAGCGCCATGGCCCGTGCCGCCACGGACCTGCTCGTGGATGGCCGGATCGGGGAGTGGCTCAGTGCTGACACCGTGGCCGCTCTCCAACCTCAGCCAACCACCAGTTGACCCACGAGGAAACGGTCTAGCCCGTCACACCCAACTGCTCAGCGAGCCACGCGTACTCCCACGCGGTGTCTTTCCACTGGGAATAGCGGCCGGACGCACCGCCGTGGCCGCCGGCCATTTCGCACCGCATCAGCACGGTCTCAGGATGCTCGGCGTGCTCGCGCAGCGCGGCCACCCACTTGGCCGGTTCCACGTAGAGCACGCGGGTGTCGTTGAGGCTCGTCACTGCAAGGACCGGCGGGTAGTTGGCATCCCGCAGATTCTCGTAGGGTGAATAGGAACGCATGTACTCGTAGACCTGCTGGTCTTCCATCGGGTTACCCCACTCCTCCCATTCCAGGGCAGTGAGTGGCAGCTCGGGCATCAACATGGAGGTCAAGGGGTCCACAAATGGCACGGCCGCCAAGGCTCCGCAGTACAACTCGGGAGCAAGATTCAGCACCGCGCCCACGAGCAGACCACCGGCGGAACCGCCGAGGACCGCGATGCGAGCGGCGTCGACATCCTCGCGCTGCGCGAGGTGGCGGGTGACGGCCACGTAGTCCGTGAAGGTGTTCTTCTTGGTGAGTTTCTTGCCGTCGTCGTACCAGGAACGGCCCAGCTCGCCACCGCCGCGCACGTGGGCCACGGCCCACACCACGCCGCGGTCCAGCAGTGACAATCGCGAAATGGAGAATCCGGGGTCGGTACTGACTTCGTACGAACCGTAGGCGTACTGCACCACGGGAGCCGGGACGGAAGCTTCGAGATCGGCTCGGCGGACCAAGGAAATGGGGATGCGCGTGCCGTCCTCGGCGACCGCCCAATCCCGTTCCACCGTGTAATCCGAGGGGTCGTAACCGCCCAACACCGTGGTTTCACGGCGCATGATGGGCGTTCCCACTCCGAATTCATTCAAAGGACCGGAGCCCGGGGCGCCGGTGGGAACATCGTAGATCCGCGGGGGCGTGACAAAGGACGTGTACAACACCCGAACCACCGGGTTCTCGTAACGGGCGGAGACCACGGTTGCCGTGAACAGATCCTCATCGAAGGCGGGTTCCGTAGCCGCCAGAGAGTCCGAGGAGGCTGCACCCTCAACGAGAGAGTCCAGGGCGGTACGCGCAATGAGCCGCACCCGCGGAGTGGTCTCGGAGCGCAGTGACACGACCAAATGGGTGGCGGTGGGTTCGCACGCCTCAATGCGGGTGTGCTCGCTCGCGGGAACCACGTCTATCAGGTCCAGGTCCGCAATGCTCGAGCCTGCTGCGGAGAGGGACATGAGGCTAACCCGGGAATTGGGAGCCTGGTAGTCGTGGGTGAGCAGAACGTAGTCGGTGCCGGCCACAGTGATGGGCTCAGCGGTGTAGAGCACGCGGTCGCTTTCCGGAATCACCGTGAGCCACGGGTCCTGAGGCGCATCAATCCGCCGAATGCGGTACTCGCCGTACTCGGAGCAGGCAGAGACCACCATGAGCCACTGTTTATCCGCGGACAACTCGACGCCCAGCCACAGACCGGGGTTGTCCTCCTGGTAGATCAGCTCGTCCTGCTCGGTGGACGTACCGATCACGTGCCGGTAGACGCGCCACGGCCGCCAGGCGTCGTCGACCACCGTGTAGATCAACTCCGAGGCGTCCGGGGTCAGGAAGGCCCCGTAGGAGGTCTGCGTAATGCGGTCTGCCAGCAGCTCGCCGGTGGTCAGGTCCTTGAGGTACACGGTGAACCGTTCGTCACCGGCGGTGTCTTCGGACCATGCAAGTCGTGTGCCGTCCTCGGACACACTGAACGAACCCAGGGCATAGAAGTCGTGGGCCTCTGACGCAGCGTTGGCATCCAGCAGCGTCTGCTCTCCGGGAAGGTGAACACCCGGTTCCACGGTCGGTGGGGTCCACGCCAGCTCGGTGTCACCAACGTCGGACGCGGGAATCCGACAGAAGATCTGGTGCGCACCACCCTCCACGGTGCGGGCGAAATACCACCAGTCCCCGTTGCGGGACGGCACGGACATGTCCGTCTCCTGCGTGCGGCCCTTGATCTCACCGTAGATGTTCTCTCGCAACGGCTGCAGGTGAGCCGTCACGGCCTCCGCGTACTCGTTCTCGAGGTCAAGATGGGCCCGTACCTCGTCCGAATCCTTGGCCCGCAGCCACTCGAAATGATCGTCGAACGTGTGGTCGTGGAAACTGCGCTGGACGGTACGGCGAACGGCTACGGGATATGAAGGCTTGTCGGAACTCATGCACCCCAGTCTAGGGAGCACGGCACAATGGTGTCCGTGTTGACAGACTCCCCGCACCCCCAACCGCTCGAACAACGCCCCGCCCGCTCCGAACTGTGGTTCCAGATCCTGCTGGTCCTGGGTGTCTCGTTGGGCTCGTCGGCCGTCTACGCCGTACTGAACCTGGCTGAAACACTTTCTCGCGGGCCGCTCTCGGGCGCGGAAGCCACGTTGAACCGGGTGCTGAGCCCGGTCCCGGCCATCGATCTCCTCCGGCAACTTGCGAGCATCGGTTTCGCTGTGGTTCCCGTGGCGCTCGCGCTGTATCTGATGGCCGGGTCGCTACCGAGAATCAAGGGCGTGCTCCGGCGGATCGGCGTGGATGGTCGCCATCCGCTGCGCGACGCAGCCTGGGGAGTCGGCCTGTTCTTGGTCATGGGGCTGGGAACCCTGGGGCTCTACCAGGCGGGTCGCGCGCTGGGTCTCACCGCGGCCATCAACACTTCGGCCCTTGACGAGCACTGGTGGACGGTCCCCGTCCTGATTCTCTCCGCGCTACGTCACAGCTTGGTCGAGGAGATCATCGTCGTGGCGTTCCTGTGCGATCGACTGCGTCGGATCGGATGGTCCTGGGTCACCATCGCGGTGGTCACCTCAGTCTTCCGCGCCAGTTACCACCTCTACCAAGGCTTCGGCCCGGCCCTCGGCAACCTGGTCATGGGTCTGGTGTTCGTGTGGGTCTACCGCCGCTACGGCCGACTCGCGTCGCTGCTCATCGCCCACGCACTCTTGGACATCACTGGTTTCCTGCTCCCGCAACTTCTCGCCGGTTAACGAACGACGACGCCGCTGCCGCAACTTTTCGCTCGAAAAAGTCGCGGCAGCGGCGTCGTCAGAAAACTAAATGGTGACCTGGCCGTCCGGCGTGGTGAAGGAAACGGCCATCACGCCCGGGGTGCCGTTGGGGGAGCACCAGGTGACGTCCAGCGAGGCCAGGACGTCCTCGACCGGGCCGCCCAACCACTCGGTCACGCGCTCCGGGGAACCGGCGATTTCCATACCGGCCAGCTGGACGTCCGTGATGCGGGCCTGGGAGGGGTGCATATCGGACTCGGAATCGAAACGGACCATGAACGGCAACTGCGGGTCCGCGATCAGACCCTTCACGCCAATCTGGTGCCACTCCAGCTGACGGCCGTCCGGGAACAACCGGAAACCGGGAACGGAGGGGCGGCCCAACTTCTCCTCGTAGGGTGTGAGGTCCTGAACCTCGACCACCCAACCGAGCCAGCCGCCGCCGGCCTCGGAACGCGCGCGGACGGCCTGACCGAACGGGGCCTTGTCTGCGGCGGGGTGCTCGAGAACCTCGACCACCTCCACGTACTGGTGACCCGTGAGGGGCAGGATCATGTTTCGCGTACCGAAGCGCGGGTGGATGCCGCCCTTGACCGGCTCGATCCCTAACTGATCGGCAATCCGTTCCGTGGTGGCTTCAAGACCATCGGATTGTGCTGCGAATGAGACATGATCCAGTTTCATGGTCACATCGTGGCACCGCGCACAGTGGTCTCCAAATCGAGAGCTGAAACATGACCGTGTGACGTGTGTAACTCAGCTTGACGTTCTAGGTACCGGCTCCGGACAATGAAGAGCAGGTCACGAGAGTCAGCGAGAAGCCCCAGCTAGCTGACCGGCAACCCTCCCTCCGCGGTGGGGTGCCCTGGGTGAGGACCAGGCCGCACCGAAATACTTCGGTGTTGGCAAGCGCGGGTCACAGGTGCCCGATCGCTGCACGGGCACCGTGCTGCGGATCGTTCACCGGGCCCCTGATCCTGAGAGGGAGTGCGGTATGAGCCCCGCAGCCACCCCGTCCAACCCAGAGGGTTGGGCCTTCGAAACTCGACAGATCCACGCTGGTCAGGAGCCTGATCCCACCACGGGTTCCCGGGCACTGCCGATCCACCAGACCACGTCCTACGTGTTCCCGGATGCGGAGACGGCGGCCAACCGTTTTGCGCTGGCTGAACTGGGCCCCATCTACACCCGCCTGACGAACCCGACCACGGAAGTGGTCGAGAACCGCGTGGCCTCCCTGGAGGGAGGCGTGGGTGCGCTCATGCTCAGCTCGGGCCAGGCCGCGTCCACGTTCGCGATCCTCAACCTGGGGGGCGCCGGAACACACGTGGTGGCCAGCCCGTCCATGTACGGCGGAACGTACAACCTGTTGCGTCATACCCTGCCCAAGCTGGGCGTGGAAACCACCTTCGTGTCCGACCCGGACGATCCCCAGGCATGGCGTGCCGCGGTCCAACCCAACACCGTGGCGTTCTTCGGGGAGTCCATCCCCAATCCGCGCAACGACGTGCTGGATATCGAGACCATTTCCGCCATCGCCCACGAATCCGGTGTGCCGCTGATCGTGGACAACACGATCGCTACGCCGTACCTGATCCGCCCGATCGAATGGGGCGCGGACATCGTGGTGCACTCCGCGACCAAGTTCATGGGCGGTCATGGCACGTCCATCGGCGGCATGATCGTGGACGCGGGCAACTTCGATTTCGGACAGGACCCGCAGCGCTTCCCGGCTTTCAACGAACCGGACGATTCCTACAACGGCTTGGTCTACGCACAGGCCCTCGGCAAGGACGGTATCTTCGGTGTGAACCTGTCCTTCATCCTCAAGGCGCGCGTGCAGCTACTGCGCGACCTGGGGTCGTCGATTTCCCCGTTCAACGCGTTCCTCATCGAGCAGGGCATCGAGACACTGTCCCTGCGCATGGATCGTCACGTGGCCAATGCCCAGAAGGTCGCGGAGTGGCTCGAGGCGCGCGACGACGTTCGCGCCGTCTCCTACGCCGGTCTCACGTCCTCGCCGTGGCACGAACGCGGCAAGAAATACTCACCCAAGGGCGCCGGTTCCGTGCTCGGCTTCGTCCTGGACGGCGGCCGGGAGGCGGGCACCGCGTTCGTCGATGCGCTGACCCTGCACTCGAACGTGGCCAACATCGGAGATGCGCGCTCCCTGGTGATCCACCCGGCTTCCACCACGCACTCGCAGCTGACCGACGAGGAACAGCTGGCCACCGGCATCGAACCCGGATTCGTGCGACTGTCCGTGGGGCTCGAATCCATTGACGACATCCTGGCCGATCTGGAATCCGGTTTCGAAGCGGTGGCCGCGCTGGGAGTCCCCGCGGCGGCGTCGTCGGACGAGGGAGGATCGCAGGCGTGACCATCGTGGGAGGCGGGACCACCGATTCGCTCGTCCGCGAGGACGGCGTAGTGGGCTATGTCGAGGTGGGTCCCTTGACTTTGGAATCTGGGTACCGTCTCCCTCGTGCGCGCCTGGCCTACGAAACGTGGGGACGCCTGAACGAGGACGCCTCCAATGCAGTGTTGATCGAACATGCCCTAACCGGTGACTCGCACGTGGCGCGGGGACAGTCACGCGAGCACGCACCCGAAGTGGAACGCTTGGCCGCGGAAGCCGGAGGTTGGTGGGACGGCCTGGTGGGGCCGGGAGCAGCCATCGACACCGACAAGTACTTTGTGGTGTGCGCGAACATCCTGGGTGGCTGCTACGGCAGTACCGGCCCTTCTACTCAGGCCCCGCCCGAGGTCGATCCGGACCAGAAGGCATGGGGTTCGCGGTTCCCGCGAATCACCGTGCGGGACACTGTGAACGCAGAGGCGGTGCTTTCCGACGCCCTGGGCGTAAACCGCTGGCGACTGGTCATCGGCGGATCCATGGGTGGTGCACGAGCCCTCGAATGGGCTGTGATGTACCCGGAGCGGGTGGCAGCGTGCGGCGTGATCGCGGCGTGCGCCTCCGCCAGCGCAGAGCTGCTCGCGTGGGGTCAGGCGCAGGCGCTCGCCATCCGTCAGGATCCGAATTTCCGCGGCGGTGACTACTACGACGGCGAGTTCCCGGAGGCGGGTCTGGGACTCGCACGGCGCATTGCCCACATCACTTACCGGTCCGCGGCGGAGTTGCACTACCGCTTCGGCCGCGAGGCCCAAACCAACGAGGACGTGGACGCGACGCACACCGCGCAGCGAGGCCGCTACCGCGTGGAGAGCTACCTGGATCACCAGGCCTCCAAGCTCGCGGGGCGCTTCGATGCCAATTCGTACCTCAGCGTCAACGAGACCCTCATGTCTCACGACGTGACGCGCGGCCGCGGCAGCCTGGAAGAAGTCTTGGCCGGCACCTCGTGCGAATGGCTCGTGGCCGGGGTCGACTCGGACCGGCTGTTCTTCCCGGCGGAATCTGCGGAACTCGTGCGTGCGCTGCCCGGTGACCAGACGTTGCACATGATCAGCTCACCCAGCGGGCACGACGGGTTCCTGATCGAAGCGCCTCAGCTCGGCATGCTGCTCAAGAAGACGGTACTGAAGGACTAGTCCCCGGTCTTATTCGTGTCCTGTGGCGCTGGGACCTTCACCGGCGCCAGGAATGACCGCACGGCCGAACTCCGGGCGCTTGGCGGTGACGTAGTCGCCCGAGCTGCGCTTGGTGATGCGCCGGGCTACCCACGGGGCGAAGTGCTTGCGCGCCCACACGAGGTCATCCCGGCGAACTTCGCGCTTGGTCCTGGTGGGCTTCTCCTCCAGGACATCGGGGACCAGTCCGTGGTCAACGCCCAGAGAATCCAGAACTTCCACCGCGATCCGCTGATGTCCCAGGGGCGAGAAATGCAGCCGATCAGGCGCCCACATGAGCGGGTCTCCGAGTTCGTGCAAGGCCCAAAGGTCGGTCATGACCGCGCCGTGGCGTGCGGCGATCACCCGGACGTTCTCGTTCCAGATGGCCACCCGGCCGCGAATACTGCGCAGCACGGGCGTGTTGCCCAGATCCGGTCCGTTTAACATCACCACGGTGGCTCCGGTCTGGGCGATCTGTGTGATCACACCGTCCAGTTTCTGGGCAATGGTGTCCGGATCTGCTCCAGGGCGAAGCATGTCATTACCGCCCGCGCTGATGGTCACCAGGTCGGGGTTCAGCGCCAAGGCCGGTTCCAGTTGCTCATCGATGATGGGTTGGTAGAGGCGACCGCGAATCGCAAGATTGGCGTAGGCGAAGTCATCCGTGAGTCGGTCCAGTTCTTCGGCCACGCGGTCAGCCCAACCACGGTGACCGCCGGGGACCTGCTCATCCGGGTCACCCACGCCTTCCGTGAAGGAATCTCCGATGGACACCATGCGATGCCAGGGGTGGGCCGGGGGAGTGTTGGGCTCGTCGTGCTTGCCGCGTTCGGGGTGTTCGTCGTGCTCGGGGGGAATGTCGGGTAAAGCCATACGCGCTTTTCTACCACTCACCCTCGTGTGATGCACAGGCCGAGTATGAGGCACCCCCGAGTCATGTCAGGATGGTCACATGAGTGATACCCCGTTTGTGATCTGGAACAACGAGCCCGCCGATCGTGCCGACACCCCGCTCGTGGTGTTGTTCCACGGTTACGGATCCCACGAAGAGGATCTGATGGCCCTGATTCCGGCCCTCCTGCCGGGCGCCACGTACGCGTCTCTGCGGGCCCCGCAGCGAGCGCAAATGGGCTTCCAATGGTTCCCACTGTCAGCCGACGCGAGTTTCTCCACAGATGCGGTCGTGGAGGCGGTACGGCCAGTGTCCGAGTGGGTCAAGGAGCAGGCGGAGCACCACTCCAAGGTGTTCCTGCTCGGATTCTCGCAGGGAATGGCGGTCGCCACGAGCGTGGCCCGACACATTCCCGACACCGTGGACGCCGTGGTGGGCCTGTCCGGATTCGTGGTGCCGATCGCCGACGACGACGCTCACGCTGAGTTCTTCAAGGACGCTCACCTCGAGGAACACCCCCTGCAGATGTTCTGGGGCCGCGATCCCGAGGACCCGGTGATTCCGCAGGCCATGGTGGACGCGACTGCGGATTGGGTCGTGGACCACGCCGAGGCCACCAAGGTGCAGTACAGGGGCATCGGTCACGGTGTCTCCCCGCAGGAGTTGGGCCACATCAAGGAGTACCTGCAGCACGTGGTGCGGTAACCCCGTACGGGTGGTCATGATCCTGGAATGCTACGAAGCGTGACAGGGTAGGTGCCCTGACCGTCGAGGCAGGCCTACATTGGGCGCCATGACTGTTCAGACCGCGGTGGAATCCAAGACTTCGCGCGCGCCCGGAAATAAGAAGGCCCCGGTGGCGTCCGCGCGCGGTGCCGTGGCACTGACCGTTGGGCTCGTCGTGAGTCTGCTTGCGGGCACGGCTCAAGCGTTGCAATCCAGGGTCAACGGTGAACTCGGACATGCCGCGAGTGATCCCTACGGGGCCGCGCTGGTCAGCTTTTCCTCGGCTTTCCTGATCATCCTGGTCGTCACCATCGTGACTCCCGCCGGTCGACGGGGTGCTTCTCGCATCCCGGCCGCCGTGAAAAGTGGTGAGGTGCCGTGGTGGTATCTCACCGCCGGTGTGCTGGGTGGCTTCATGATCGTCACCCAAGCGATGACCACGGTGGTCTTGGGCTTGTCGGTCTACATCTTGGGGCTCGTGTTCGGGAAGTCGGTCGGTTCGCTCATCGTTGACCGCTTCGGTGTGGGGCCCGGTGGGGTGAAATACCTGACCGGCTACCGCGTGGTGGGGACCGCGATCATCATTGTGGCCGCGCTGGTGGCCATGGCCCCGCGTTTTGCTGCGACCAATCTGGCGGCCTCACTGCCGCTGCTGCTTCTTTTCGCCACGCTGTCGGTGCTGGCGGGTCTGGGAAACGCCATCATGACCGCCTGGAACGCAGGGATCGGCGCCAAAGCAGGTACGCCCATCACACCCACGTTGACGAACTTCGCCGCGGGCACGCTCGCCCTGATCGTGACCGTGCTGATCGCGCGTAGCATCTCTGATCCCGGTCCGTGGGTCTGGCCAGGACAATGGTGGCTCTACGCGGGTGGCATCCTGGGCATCATCCACGTGGCCGCATCCAGCGTGCTGCCCAAGCACTTCGGTGTGTTGGAAACCAGCTTGGGCATGGTGGCGGGCATGTTAATTTCTGCCCTGGTGCTCGATGTTGTGGTGCCCACTCCCAATACCATCGTCACTCCGGTCACGGTTCTCGGAACACTCGTGACCCTGGTCGGGCTGGTGGTCGTTACTCTTCCGTGGAAGCCTCGTCAGCGGAACTGATGATCTTCACCGGAGCGAGACCGGAACCCAGAACCTCGATGACATCGCCGTGGTGCAACTGTGCCCCGCGGCGTTGTTCTTCCTTGCCGTTCACGATCACTACGCCACCGGCGATGAGCTCCTTGGCGTGGTTACCATCCTCCGCGAGGTTGGCGAGTTTGAGCGCCTGACCCAATCGGATCATCTCGTCGCGGATGGGCAGGTCTTCGGTAGTGTCTTCGCTCATGGGTCCATCTTCTCAGCTCGTCCGCTCGCTGCGCATCACGGTGTTGGTGGTGGCGTTTCTCAACCTTGCCTATTTCTTCGTAGAGATGGGCGTGGCGCTCAGCATTGGTTCGGTCGCGCTCTTCGCCGACGGCGTGGACTTCCTTGAAGACGTGGCCATCAATCTGCTCATCTTCATTGCCCTCGGGTGGTCGGTGCGCGCGCAGTCCATGGCAGGACGCGCCATGGCAATCATCATTCTCATCCCCGCGTTTGCCGCGGCGGTTCAGCTGGTCCGCAAGGCCTTCGATCCGCAAGCTCCGGACCCCTTTCTGTTGGCCATCACCGCTGGGGGAGCGGCCGTGGTCAATCTCGTGTGCGCGCTTCTTTTGGCGCGCCACCGGAAACACGCGGGATCCATGGGCACGGCTGCGTTCCTGGCCGCTCGCAATGACGTGCTCATCAACATAGCGATCATCGTGATGGGTGGGATTACCGCCCTGACCAGGTCCGGTTGGCCGGACATCATCCTGGGGTTGTTCATTGTGATCCTGACCTTCTTCGCTGCCCGTGAGGTCTGGGAAGCCGCCGAAGAAGAGAGCCTGGGGGCCAAAGCGCTCGCCGGCGAAGACATCGACTGACGCGGTCAACGGAACCGAGCGTCGTCGGCCACCGTGTGACCGCCGCGAGAGCGACAACGTACCAAGCCGTCGGAACCGCGAGGCCGTAGCCCGCGGTGTCGGCGAGGAACCAACCTAAAAAATTAGTTGCATGTCCAATGGTTTGTCGTTAGATTATCTGTGAGATACAGGTCACAGCGCGACGCACCAACCATTCAGGAGAGCACCAATGACTCAGGTTCCTCACTTCATTTCCGGCCGCCGCGTGGACGGTACGTCCGGTCGATTCCAAGACGTCTACAACCCGGTCAAGGGAGAGGTTGCCGCACAGGTGCCCCTGGCATCCGTGGAAGAAGTAGAAAACGCGATCGACTCCTCGCAGCAGGCGTTCGCCACGTGGTCCGCCACCAATGCTCAGCGCCGCGCTCGCGTGCTGCTCAAGTGGGTGGATCTGATCAACGAGAACATGGACGAGCTGGCCACGCTGCTCTCCAACGAACACGGCAAGACCTTCCCGGATGCCAAGGGTGACATCCAGCGAGGTGTCGAGGTGGTCGAGTTCGCCGCCGGTGCACCCCACCTGTTGAAGGGGGAGTACTCGACTGCTGCCGGCACGGGCATTGACGTGCACTCGTTGCGTCAGCCGCTGGGCGTGGTCGCGGGTATCACCCCGTTCAACTTCCCCGCCATGATCCCGCTGTGGAAGGCCGGCATCGCACTGGCCGCCGGTAACACCTTTGTCCTCAAGCCCTCCGAGCGGGACCCATCCGTGCCCGTTCGCCTGGCTGAGTTGGCTCTGCAAGCAGGGATGCCAGAGGGCACGCTGAACGTGATCCACGGCGACAAGACCGCAGTGGACACTCTCATCGAAGATCCCCGCGTCAAGGCCATCGGATTCGTCGGTTCCTCTCCGATTGCTCAGTCGATCTACATGGGCGCGGCCAAACACAACAAGCGTGCCCAGTGCTTCGGCGGTGCCAAGAACCACATGGTGATCATGCCTGACGCGGATCTGGAGCAGGCCGCGGACGCTCTCATGGGTGCCGCGTACGGCTCCGCCGGGGAGCGGTGCATGGCCATTTCCGTGGCTGTTCCCGTGGGCGAAGCCACGGCAGACAAGCTCGTAGAGCTGCTGCGTGAACGGATCGACAAACTCACCATGGGTCCTTCACTGGATGAGTCCTCGGACTTCGGTCCCGTGGTCGGCAAGGATGCCAAGGAGCGCATCGAGAACTACATCGGCATCGGTGTGGACGAGGGTGCCGAACTGCTCGTCGACGGTCGTGGTGCGACCGTCGAGGGTCACCCCAACGGTTTCTGGGTCGGTGCCACGCTCTTCGACCGCGTCACCCCGGACATGCGAATCTACAAGGAAGAGATCTTCGGCCCGGTACTGTGCATCGCCCGCGCCGCTGACTACGAGGAAGCGCTGCGTCTGCCCAGCGAGCACGAGTACGGCAATGGCGTGGCCATCTTCACCCGCGACGGTGACACCGCACGCGACTTCACCACCCGCGTGGAGGTCGGCATGGTGGGCGTCAACGTTCCGATTCCGGTGCCCATCGCGTACTACACCTTCGGTGGCTGGAAGGCCTCGGGCTTCGGCGACCTGAACCAGCACGGTACGGACGGTCTGAAGTTCTACACCAAGACCAAGACGGTCACCACGCGCTGGCCTTCGGGTGCCAAGGAAGGCGCCAGCTTCGTGATGCCCGAAGGCAGCTGACCCGCGCCGAGTCCCTGATTTCTCAACTCGAAGGAGAGTCATGAACACTTCACCGACAGTCAACCCGCCGAACGTTGCGTTCCTGGGACTGGGTCACATGGGTGGTCCCATGGCCGTGAACCTGGTGCAAGCGGGAGTACCCGTGACGGGATTCGATGTGGTCCCGGCCGCGCTCGACATCGCTCGCGAGAACGGCATCACCGTGGCGGACAGCCCGCAGGAGGCCGTGCGGGGCGCACAGGTCATCATCACCATGTTCCCGTCCGGCAAGCACGTCAAGGATGCCTACACGGGTGCCGACGGCGCCGAGGGCCTTCTCGCGGCGGCCCCGGCAGGTGCCACGTTCCTGGATTGCTCGACCATCAACATTTCCGAGGCGCAAGAGGTGGCCACCCTGGCCAAGGAGGCCGGTTTCAAGGCGGCCGACGCCCCGGTCTCCGGCGGTGTAGTGGGTGCACAGGCAGGCACGCTCGCGTTCATGGTGGGTGCCCCGCACGACGTCTACCAGGAGATCCACCCGCTTCTGGACATCATGGGCGCCCGCATCGTGCACTGCGGTGACAACGGCATGGGGCAGGCCGCCAAGATCTGCAACAACATGATCCTGGGGATCTCCATGGTGGCCGTCAGCGAGGCCTTCGTTCTGGCTGAGAAGCTCGGACTCGAACACCAGGCCATGTACGACGTGGTGTCCAAGGCCTCCGGTCAATGCTGGGCCCTGACCACCAACTGCCCGGTGCCCGGACCCGTTCCTACGAGCCCGGCCAACAACGACTACCAGCCCGGTTTTGGTGGTGCGCTGATGTCCAAGGATCTCAACTTGGCTGTCACCGCCATTGAGCAGACGGGCGTGGACGCTCAGATGGGTCAGTTGGCGGCGGATATTTACAAGAAGTTCTCGGAGGGTGAGGGCGCCCGCCAGGACTTCTCGGGAATCATCAACACCATTCGTGAGGACAGCGACGACAAGAAGTAGCGTCCCCACACAACTCGGGCCCCGCCTCCACAGCTGTGGAGGCGGGGCCCGAGTTTTTGGTGGAACTGCATCCGGCCTTCTGAGCTTCTTGAAGGCCAGATGAACTATGGGGCGGAGGTTTCTTCGAAGTCGCCGGAGCGAGCGCGGAATCGGCTCAGAATACCGATCAGGGATTCGACCTCGTCCGGTTCGAAACCCGTCTGCAGGAACAACTCCTGGTTCAGGGCCTCGGTGGCCTCCTTGGCGGTCTTCTTGCCTTTGGCGGTCAGCACAATGGTCATGGCGCGACGGTCCGTCTTGAGCGGTTCACGTTTGACCAGGCCGGCGTCCTCCAGACGATCCACCGCATTGGTCACCGATGTCGGGTGGACCTGGAGAAGGGCGCTGGCCCGCTTCATGAGCATTTGCTGCTCCCTGGTGAAGCTCAGCAGAGCGATGAGCTCGTAGCGGGCGAAGGTCAGCTTGAAGGGTTTGAGCACCTGCTCGGCCTCGGCCAGCAGGATCTGCTGGACACGCATGATGGCCGTGACGGCAGCCATGGGACCCGAGGCTTCTTCCCAGCCGTTGCGCACCCAGTTGCGCTGGGCCTCCGCAATCGGATCTTTCGTGAGCGTACGACTATTGGACATTGGACCATTCTATTCCGGGGGTTGGGGGACTCTGACCGGGGGAGGAGAAACGGCCGGCGGCGCTGGTGCGCCGCTGGCCGCTGTACGCGTTCTAGCGCTTGAGTGAGAGGTCCTCCTCGCGGAATTCGGTGCCGTAGCCCTCGGGAGCCTCACCCGATTCGGACCGCTGCTCCTCTGCTTTGCGCAGCTCCACGCGACGAATCTTGCCGGATATCGTCTTGGGCAGTTCCAAGAACTCGATGCGGCGGATGCGCTTGTACGGGGGAAGCTTGCTCAGGCAGAACTGCAGGATCTCCGTGGCCGTCTCCGTGGTGGGTTCGTACCCGGAGCTCAGGGTTACGAAGGCCTTGGGGATCGCCAGTCGCAGCTCGTCCGGAGTGGGCACGATGGCCGCTTCCATGACGGCCGGGTGCTCCACCAGAACCGATTCCAGCTCGAACGGTGACACCTTGTAGTCGCTGGACTTGAACACGTCGTCCGCGCGGCCCACGTAGGTGAAGATGCCGTTCTCGTCCCGGGAGACCACGTCACCGGTGTGGTAGAGACCGTTGCGGAACACGTCGTCGGTCTTGGCCTTGTCGCCGTAGTACCCGCGCATCAGACCCACCGGGCGGGGATCCAAGCGCAGGCACAGCTCGCCCTCCTCCGCTTCCTCGTCGGTCATGGGGTCGATGAGCACCACGTCGAAGCCGGGAAGCGGTACGCCCATGGAGCCGATCACGATGCGGCGTCCGGGGGTATTGGCCACCTGCAGGGAGGATTCCGTCTGGCCGAAGCCATCGCGAATCGTGCAACCCCAGGCGCGATTGACCTGCTCGATGACCTCAGCGTTGAGGGGCTCACCGGCCGAAACGGTCTTCTTGGGTGGGGTCTGCAGCAGGCTGAGGTCCGCCTTGATGAGCATGCGCCACACAGTGGGCGGTGCGCACAGACTGGTCACGCCGATCTTGTCCATCACGCCCATGAGCGCGGCGGCGTCGAACTTGCGGAAGTTGTACACGAAGATCGTGGCCTCCGCGATCCAGGGGGCAAAGAAATTCGACCACGCGTGCTTGGCCCAGCCGGGCGAGGCCACGTTCAAGTGGATGTCGCCGGGCTCCAGTCCGATCCAGTACATGGTGGACAGGTGACCCACGGGGTAGGAGGTATGCGTGTGCTCCACGAGCTTGGGCTTGGACGTGGTGCCCGAGGTGAAGTAGAGCAGCAGGGTCTCTTCCGCGCCGGTGGGGGAGTCCTGGGTCAGTTCGGGTGAGGCATCGTAGGCCTCGTTGTAGTTGATGACCTTGCGGCCACCGGCATCCGGGTCCTTGATCTGATCGGCCGGGGTATAGACGCCAGGAACGTAGATCACGGTGTAGTCGCCGTCCACCGGTGCGAATTTGGGAGCGTCCTGCATTCCCACGATCGCCCACTTGGCTTCGGCGCGGGTCACACGGTCTTCCAAGTCCGTGGGTCCCATTTGCGTGGTGGTGGGAACCATGACGGCCTCGAGCTTGATGCAGGCCAGCATCGACTCCCACAGCTCCACCTGATTGTTGAGCATGAGAATCACGCGGTCACCGCGCTGCACACCCTGCTCCCGCAGCCAGTTGGCCACCTTGTTGGAGTCTCGGCTGAGCTCGCCGAAGGTCCGGCGCAACTCTGAGCCGTCCTCCTCGAGAATGATTAGGGCATCCTGGTCCTTGCGCCCGGGCGATGCCGCCACCTGATCGAACCAGTCGAAGCCGAAGTTGAAGTGCTCGAAGCGAGGCCACACAAACTCCTCGCGGGCACGCTCCCAGTCCTGCTGGAGCGACACCAGGTGGTCACGGGCGGTGCGAAATTCGTTCGTCACGGTCATGGCTTTCGGGGCCTCCTAGATATGCGGTCGTGGTCCTGATGTGCCGTGCTCACCGGGTGGCAACAACGGCGCTGACGTGTCCGTTCCAAAAAAGTGTGACTCACGACACCACAAATATACTTGGAAGGCCTATAGTTGGAAAGACCACAATCGGAATACCGAGAAATTTGAGGACCACGATCATGACCAGCGCGACCCTCTCCCACTCCGGTGATGCACCCCAAAGCCTTCTGCCGGACGTCGACCTCCTGCACGTGGAGTCACTGCTCGATCCCGCCGAGCGCGAGCGCTTGGCCGTGATCAAGGAGCACCTGCAGGCCCACGTGCGTAAGCAGTCCATCGACCCGTGGAACCGTGAGCACCTGCCGACCGAGCTGCTGCCCGCGCTCGCGGAACTGGGACTCGGCAAACTGTTCCTGGACGGTTCGTCGCGGTTGTTCCAGGGCATCGTGCACTCTCAGATCGCCCGTGCGGACGTCTCACTGTCCGCCCTGATTGGCATCCACAACGAGCTGATCGTCGGCACGATTGCGGAATTGGGCTCGGAGGAACAGAAGGCGCAGTGGTTGCCCGGACTGTCCGAACTCACGCAGTTGGGTGCTTTCTGCCTGACCGAACCCACCCACGGTTCGGACATCGCTGGTGGCCTGGCCACCACCGCCACATTGGACGGTGACGAATGGGTCATCCAGGGAGAGAAGCGCTGGATCGGGGCCGGTACCGTGGCCGCGGTCGCCCTCGTGTGGGCTCGTGACACCGCGGACGGTCTGATCAAGTGCTTTGCCGTGGACACCACCCATCCCGGTTACACGGCCACGAAGATTGCCAACAAGATGGGTCTGCGCATCATGCAGAATGCGGACATCGTGCTCAACGAGATCCGCGTGCCCCGCACCGCGCTGCTGCCCGGCGCCATCAGTTTCGACGCCGCCAACGAACTGCTCAAGGACTCCCGCGCGTGGGTCGGCTGGCAGGCCGTGGGCGCTCAGCAGGCCATTCTCGACATCCTGCGCGACTACTCGCTGGAGCGCGTGCAGTTCGGCAAGCCGCTGGCGCGTTTCCAGGTGATTCAGCAGACCATGGCGGAGATTGCCGGCAACCTGGCCGCAAGCTCCGCGATGATGGTCCAGATGGCACGTCTGCAGGAGACCGGCGAGCTCGAAATGATGCACGCGGCCATCGCCAAGTCCACGGCCACGCGCCTGGGTCGCCAATCGGCGTCCTTGGCGCGCGATGCGCTGGGTGGCAACGGCCTGCTGAGCGACTACGAGATTTCCAAGGTGCTGGGCGACCTCGAGGCCATTTACACCTACGAGGGCAGCTATCACATCAACGCGCTCATCGTGTCCCGCGCGTTGACCGGCGTCTCCGCGTTCGTCTAAACGCCACAAGGGTAACCGCAACGAAGACTCGTCTGACTCGCCCCGAACCGGCGAGTTAGGCGAGTTTTCTGCGTAATGGCTACCCTGGAACCGAGACGTCATCTCGGGCGTCTCGTTCGTGGTGCCGAGCGCACGAAAGCCGCCCCGCGGCGTCGTCGTCAATAGCGCCCTCAAGAACCACCCAACTGATTCCACGCGCGCGGCCGCAGCCAGCGGTCGGGCGAGAAACGGATGTGAGCACGCATGGCTGCCAAAACCACCCTGGACAATGTCATCTCCCTGGCCAAGCGCCGAGGTTTTGTCTTTCAGGCGGGTGAAATTTACGGCGGTTCGCGCTCCGCGTGGGACTACGGACCCTTGGGCGCGGAACTGAAGGAAAACATCAAGCGTGAGTGGTGGCAGACCTTCGTGCGCGGCCGCGCGGACATGGTGGGCTTGGACTCGTCCATCATCCTGCCCTCGGCCGTGTGGGAAGCCTCCGGTCACGTGGAGACCTTCACCGACCCGCTGGTCGAATCGCTGCACACCCACAAGCGCTACCGTGCCGATCACCTGCTCGAGGCCTACGAGGCCAAGCACGGTCACCCGCCCGTCAACGGCTTGGCGGACGTGAAGGATCCGGAGACCGGCCAGGACGGCAAGTGGACCGAGCCGCAGCAATTCTCCGGCCTCATGAAGACCTTCCTGGGCCCCGTGGACAACGAAGAGGGCAAGCACTACCTGCGCCCCGAGACCGCCCAGGGCATCTTCGTGAACTTCCTCAACGTGCTCAACGCATCGCGCAAGAAGCCGCCGTTCGGCATCGGCCAGATCGGCAAGGCGTTCCGCAACGAGATCACCCCGGGTAACTTCATCTTCCGCACGCGCGAGTTCGAGCAGATGGAGATCGAGTACTTCATCCACCCGGACGACGCCCAGAAGTACTTCGACGAGTGGGTCGAAGCGTGCTGGGACTGGTTCGTGGACCTGGGCGTGAACCCGGACAACATGCGCCGCTTCGACGTGCCCGCCGATGAGCGCGCGCACTACTCTGACGGCACCATCGACATCGAGTACCGCTTCGGTTTCCAGGGCTCCGAGTGGGGCGAGCTCATGGGCGTTGCCAACCGCACGGACTTCGACCTGTCCAACCACACCGAGCACTCCGGCGACAAGATGCAGTACTTCGATCAGGCCTCCGGCGATCGCTACACCCCGTACGTGATCGAGCCGTCCTTCGGCCTGACCCGTTCCATGATGGCCTTCCTGGTGGACGCCTACGTCGAGGACGAGGCGCCCAACACCAAGGGCGGCGTGGACAAGCGCACCGTGCTCAAGCTCGATCCGCGCCTGGCCCCGGTCAAGGCCGCCGTGCTGCCGCTGTCCAAGAAGGACGACCTCAAGCCGGTCGCCCAGAACCTGGATGCCGAGCTGCGCCGCCGCTGGAACATCGACTACGACGACGCCGGCGCCATCGGCCGTCGTTACCGCCGCCAGGACGAGATCGGCACGCCGTTCTGCGTCACCGTGGACTTCGACACCCTCGAGGACCAGGCCGTGACCATCCGTTCTCGCGACGAAATGACGCAGGAGCGCGTTGGCCTGGACCGCGTGAGCCAGTACCTCGCCGAGCGTCTCGAGAAGTAAGGACCGCATGAGCATCGAGTACCGTCCGTGGCGCGAAGACGACGACCTCCGCTTGCTGGAGGTCTGGCCGGACGCGCCGTCGGCTCCCGCCCAAGCCTTCCGAGCCCGTTTGGGTGCCGACGACGACGCCGCTTTCTCCCGCACGCTCGTGGCCACCGATGACGGTGTGCCCGTGGCGGCGGGAGTGGTGTACGAATCCCCGTGGCACCCGCAGCGACTGTGGGCCTACGTGGAGGTTGCCCCGGATCGTCAACGCGAAGGAATCGGCCGAGAGCTCGTGACCCGGTTGCGCGCCGAAGCCGAGCAGGCGCCGTCGGGCGTCAGCGCGCTGCGCACCCGCGTGACTCCGGAGTCGGTCGGGCAGCAGTTTGCTCAGGCCGAGGGGCTACGTCCAGCTATGCGTTCGCGCGTCGTCCGTGTGAACGCTGGAGCGCTGCCGATGCCAACGCTGGGGCAGAACGCGGACGGTACTCCCGCTCAGACCGTTGAGGATCTCGCGACCGGTTCCGTGGAACTTACGCGCGCCGTGTGGGAGTTCTACCGTGCGGTGCACGAGTGGGATCCCGTGGGCGAGATCGGGATCGGGGCGGTCAATCAGCAGTTGTTGTCGGACAAGGCCGGTGCCTTCGGTGCCGTGGTGCTGCGCGACGGGACTGCCGCTTCCGGTGGCAAGGCTCCCATTTCGGCCTTTGCCGTGAGCTACCGCCCGTTCGATCCGCACAACCCGGATCAGGAACCCGCCGAATTCGAGGCCGCTGACGTGCTTCTGGGCTACGTACCCGGTGCAGAAGGCAGCGAAGCGGAAACCGGTGAGGCCGTAGAGAAGCTGCTGGCCCTGCTCGTCAACGACTATCCGGTAGAGCTCGAAGTGGACGACTCCATGACCCCGCTGGTGGCGGTGGTGGACAACCTGCTCGAGGCCGGCGTGGCGCACGTGGTCACGGAGACGGTGACGCTGGTCGACTAAACCCGGCTACAGCGATTTGAAAGCAGCTGGCTAGGACCAATCCTTGGAACTGAACAAGGTGTCCGCGGCCAGCTGCTTTTCTTTCAGGGAAGTTGTCCGCGCCGCTCATATTTAGGAGTGCAGTGCCGTTCTGCCGGCCGAGTTTAGCCACCGGGTGACCGTCAGTGGTATGACGTTCTATGGAGAAAGGACGGCCATGTCATTACAAACGGCGCACGCGGAGAGCAAACCGCCCATGAACAGGCGGCTCAAGCTGATTGCCACGGTGGCCACGTTCGGTGGTTTGCTGTTCGGCTACGACACCGGAGTGATCAACGGTGCACTGCCGTCCATGGTGGACGACCTTCAGCTCACACCGTTCCTGGAGGGTCTGGTCGCGTCGATCCTGCCGTTCGGTGCGGCGTGGGGCGCGGCCTTCGGTGGCAAGCTGGCCGATCATTTCGGGCGTCGCCGGGTCCTGCTGATTCTGGCCGTCGTCTTCGTCATTGCGACCATCGGCTGTGGAACGGCCCCGACCGTCACGATCCTCGTGGCGTTCCGCTGCATCCTCGGCCTGGCTGTGGGCGCGGCCTCCGTAATCGTCCCGGTGTTCCTCGCAGAACTGGCGCCAGCGCACCTGCGGGGCAGAGTGGTGGCACAAAACGAGCTGATGATCGTGGGCGGTCAGGCGCTCGCATTCGTCTTCAACGCCGGACTCGCTACCGCGTTCGGCCACATCCCGCACGTGTGGCGCTACATGTTGGTCCTCGCCACCATCCCCGCGCTGATCCTGTGGGTCGGCATGATTGTGGTCCCCGAGTCACCGCGCTGGCTGGCCCGCAACGGATCCGTGGACCGCATGTTCGAGGTGCTCCGCCGCATCCGAGAAGACGCCTATGACCCGGGGGAGGGTGAGACCGTCCTCCAGCTGGCCGACGAGGACAAGAACCGCCCCACCGCCCGAGTCATGGACTTGGTGCGGGTCCCATGGATCCGCAGGATCTTCATCCTGGGCGCCTCGATGGCCATCATCAACCAGATCTCCGGCATCAACGCCATCCAGTACTACGGCGTGACCGTGCTCCAGGACGTCGGTTTCGGCGGCAACGGCGCCTTCTACGCGAACATCATCCCGGGCGTGGTGGGTGTCCTGGCCGTGGGACTGGCCATGTACCTGCTCAAGTACGTGGGCCGGCGCAAACTGTTGTTGATCGGCCTGGTGGGCACGGCGACGTCGTTGACCGCCTTTGCGCTGTCCTACCTGCTGATCCCGGAAACCAACGAGGCGCGGGCGTGGGTGATCCTCGCGTGCATCGTGGTGTTCGTGGGCTTCATGCAGTGCTGCATCGGCACGGTGACGTGGCTGTACATGTCCGAGATCTTCCCGCTGAACGTGCGCGGGGTTGGCATGGGCGTGTGCGCGTGGATCCTGTGGATGATGACGTTCGTGGTGGGCCTGACGTTCCCGATTCTCACCGATTCGCTGGGCGTTGGGTACACGATTCTGATCTTCGTGGTGCTGCAGGTCATCGCGTTGGTGTGGGTGTACCGGGTGGCCCCGGAGACCAAGGACAAGTCGCTGGAGGAGCTGGAGCACTACTTCCGCGCCGGGTAGTGGACAATGGTTTGTCAGCCCCGTCCCCCGTACCCCGGTATCAACGTCATGTGAGGAATCCGCCCGTGT
>JAFAAV010000083.1 GCA_023426375.1 Actinomycetes bacterium
TTGACCGCGAGCGCTTCGTCCTCGTCGAGGGACAGTGGCGGCAGAACCTGTCCACGACGCAGCGCATAACCGCCGCCCTGGCCGGGTTCGGCGTCCACGGTGTAGCCGAGATTTCGCAAGCGGTCGACGTCGCGGCGCAGCGTTCGCGGCGTGACCTCCAGTTCTTCCGCGAGTTCGGGCCCGGACCACACGACGCGGTGGCCGAGCAAGCTCAGCAGTTTCAGAGCGCGCGAAGTCGGATCCGTCACGCACCCAGTGTGACTGCGGACAGGATCTGACCGCAATGGGGTGCACGGTAGTCCCATCAGTAGGTGAAGTACTCGAGAGAGGCAAGATCATGGGATTCCTAACTCCCCAAGCACACGGTGAGAAAGACGTTCTGATCACCAACGTCCTGTATCACCTCGCGCAAGTGCGCACCACCGTTCACGGGCTCACCAATGAGCAGGCGCATTCGGTGCCGTCCGCATCGTCACTGAATCTCACGGGGTTGTTGCGGCACTGCGCGCTCGTGGCCGCGGGATGGACGAACATGGCCGCGCAGCAAACCAACGTGCCGGATGTCCCGGAATACATCGGCGAAGACATGTACATGGAGGATTGCGTGGCCCACCCCGCCACGCTGGAGGAGACGCTCGAGTTCTTTGATCGCTGCGTGTCTTACGCATCCGAGCAGATGGAGTCCATCACCGACTTAGGCGCACCCATGCCCGTCCCGGACGCGCCGTGGTACCCGCCCGAGCTCGAATCATGGGAGGCACGTTGGGTGTTGACCCACATCATCGGTGAACTCGCGCGCCACGTGGGGCACGCGGACATCATCCGAGAGTCGATCGACGGCAAGGGTTCCTACGAGCTCAACGACCTGGCAGACGGGTTGGATCCGAATCGGGAATGGTGAGTATTGGCCCGGCCGGGAGGTGCAAGCTCCTGAGGGAATTAGTCCAGGGCCTTGAGCCGCACGGCGGACCATTCTTCGGAAATGGCCACGTTGGCGTTGAGCGTCCAGTTCAACTCATTCACGCGGGCCCAGATGGTGTCCCGGTTGATGTCTGAACGACCACCCTTGAGGTAGCCGATCCACGCGGCGCGGGTACCCCGGAGGTCTTCGAGATTCGCTTCCAGCAAGTCATCCAGATTGGCGCGGCTCATGGCAAAGAGCACCGCGACGTCCGCATTGTCAGTGTGCTCCACGTACGCCGCGTCTTCCGGCAGCGGGTCCAGGAGGTCACGGGTTTCCGGAGTGTCTCCGGCCTTATAGACGGACGAACCGGGCTTGATCAACAGCTTTTCCGCGGGGGTCTTAGGCATGGGTTCATCCTAGAACCGGGTCACGAAATTAGTCCCGCATCAAGAGCTGCGCCTGCTCACTTTGCCGCGCGATGACGCGCTCAAGATCGACACCCGGCAGGGCGCCGTCCTCGACGACCCAGCGACCGTCCAGCATGACCCGATCCGCCCGGTGCGCGCCGCACAGCACCAAGGATGCGACGGGATCGTGGGACCCCGCGAACCGCAACTCGTCGCGCGTGAACATGGCGATGTCCGCACGAGCTCCGGGTTCCAGCACACCAATGTTGTCCCAGCCCAACGCTCCTGCGGACCCTCTCGTGGCCCAGTTCAGGGCCCGTGCCACGGGCACCCGCGCAGGCCCGGCGGACAACCGTTGTATGTTCAGGGCTGCGCGGACTTCCTCGATCATGTTGGAGCCGTCATTGGACGCGGATCCGTCCACGCCCAGTCCCACGGGGGAACCGGCTTCCTCGAGTTCCAGGGCTCGACACGTCCCCGATCCCAACCGCATGTTCGACGTCGCGCAGTGGGCAACGCCCACTCCCGCCGCCCCCAAGCGTGCGATTTCGGAGTCATCCAGATGGATCGCGTGCCCGAGCCAGGTACGCGAGCTGAGCCAGCCCACGGACTCCAGATAGTCCACCGTGCGCAAGCCGAATCGTTCGCGGCAGAAGTCTTCTTCGTCAATGGTTTCGGCCAGGTGCGTGTGCAGCCCCACGTCCAGGTCGGTGGCCAACGCTGTGGTGTCCCGCATGAGTTCCCGGGTGACGGAGAACGGCGAGCACGGCGCCAAGGCAACCCGAATTCTGGCATCCTCCCCGCGCTGGTGGTACTTCTCCACGACCCGTTGGGAATCGGCCAGGATGGTGTCGTGATCCTGCACCGTGGACTGGGGCGGCAGGCCGCCGTCGTCCTGGCCCAGTGACATGGATCCGCGGGTGATCATGGCGCGGGCGCCCAAGCGTTGCACCACGTCAACCTCGATATCCACGGACTCCTCCATGCCCGCGGGGAACACGTAGTGGTGGTCAGCCGCCGTGGTGCACCCGGACAACAACAGTTCGGCCACCGCCACGGTCACGGCGGACTCCAAAGCTTCCGGGGTGAGCCGCGCCCACACTGGATAGAGACCCTGCAACCAGGGGAACAGTTCGGCATCCGCCACCGGCGCCCAAGCGCGTGTGAGCGTTTGGTAGAAGTGGTGATGCGTGTTGATCAGGCCGGGCAGCACCACGTGAGCGGTGGCGTCGAAAACCTTGTCGTACCGCGCCGGTTCCGCTCCCGTGCCCACGATCTCCGTGATGACCCCGGTGCCGGTGTCCACCACCAGGCCGCGGCTGGCGTCGAGATTGTTGCGAGAGGACGTGTGGATTCCGGCGGGGTCCTTGACCCAGAGCAGGCTGCCGTTCCGCTGCGGAATGGCTCCTCGTGTAGGACGTTCGGTCGTCATGGCGCACCTTTCCGGGCGACTACCATCACCCGCGATGAACTCGGCATGCCACCGAGCCGGCTCAGTGTTCCTGTCTGCCGATCCAGGTGCCGCGGTATCGCGGAGGTCAACGCCGCACGAGCCAGCGTTCGGAGAACTACCGGCCGCGCGCTTTTTCATATGCCGGAAACCATAATTAATATTCTGGAAATAAAAAGTGTTGCAGGTCACAGTCTTACAAGGCTACGCTCAACATCACAACCGCCACGGCGGGTCCTCTCAGGACTATCTACCGGGCACGAATCCAGTACACCGCGAGCCGCAAGGCGAGTACATGGACCCGTGTATTCCGGGTCTCGTGCGCTTTGCGGGCTACCTCAGCACCGACAAGCCGAACCCCGTGATCCGGAGAGCATCGTGAAAAAGCGACCTGCATCAGCCGCCACCACCCCACAGCGCCCCGAGGACGAGTACCTGGGCATCGGACGGTCCCTGGCCTACGGCCTACAACACGTCCTGACCATGTACGGCGGCGTGATCGCGGTGCCGCTGATCATCGGAACCGCCGCCGGCCTGGACGCTACCGAGACCGGCATCCTGGTGGCGGCAGCCCTGTTCATCGGTGGCCTGGCCACCATCCTGCAGAGCATCGGTGTTCCGTTCCTGGGTGCGCAGTTGCCGTTGGTGCAGGGTGTGTCCTTCGCGGGCGTGGCCACCATGTTGACCATCCTGCAGGGGACACCCGGCGAGGAAGGACTCCGCGTCATCTTCGGCGCGGTACTGGTCGCTTCAGCGCTCGGGTTCATCCTGGCGCCGTTCTTCGCGAAGATCATCCGGTTCTTTCCACCGGTCGTGTCCGGTGTGGTCATCACGACCATTGGCGTGACGCTGATGCCCGTGGCCGCGGGCTGGTCCCTGGGTCCCGAGGGCGATCCGACCCACGGGTCGGTGGCCAATATCGGTCTGGCCGCGTTCACCCTCTTGATGGTGCTCTTGCTCTCCAAGGTTGGTTCGGCGGCGATCTCACGCTTGTCCATCCTGCTGGCCATCGTGATCGGCACGATCGCGGCAGCCCTGTTGGGTCGCGCCAACTTCTCCGGCGTGGGCGAAGGTCCCGTAATCGGTTTCCCGACCCCCTTTGAATTCGGAGCGCCGCTGTTCGTCGCCTCCGCCATTCTGGGCATGTTCATCGTGATCATCGTGACGATGACCGAGACCACCGCGGACATCGTGGCCGTGGGTGAAATCGCCGAGACCGGTGTGGATTCCAAGCGCATCGCCAACGGTTTGCGCGCGGACATGCTGTCCTCCACGGTGGCTCCGCTGTTCAACACGTTCACCCAAACCGCGTTCGCCCAAAACGTGGGTCTGGTGGCGATCACCGGCATCCGCAGCCGCTTCGTCGTGGCCGGAGCCGGCGTGATCATGGTGGTGCTGGGACTGCTGCCCGTGCTCGGACGCGTGGTGGCTGCCGTGCCCTCTCCCGTGCTGGGTGGTGCGGGCATCGTGCTGTTCGGGACCGTGGCGGCGTCGGGAATCCGCACTCTGGCCGGCGTCGACTACCGGTCGGGCCTCAATCTGATCGTCGTGGCCGTGTCGATGGCCATGGGCCTGATCCCCGTGGTTTCGCCGACGTTCTACGAACAGTTCCCGGCAGGGGTCCAAGTGGTTCTGGGCTCCGGCATCAGTGCCGCGGCGCTCACGGCCGTGCTGCTCAACATCCTGTTCAACGAGCTCACTTTTGGCTCGCGCCCCGGCTCCTCCACCTTTGCCGCGTACCCGCCGCGTGTGTTCCCCAAGTCCATGCTCCGGGGACTCCAGGAAGGGGACACCTTGGTCAACGGGCGCCTGATCGGCGCGGACGGCCAGGAGATCGCCGTGGTCGATGACCACCTGGTCGACGAGGCACGACGCCGCGTGGAGGCCGGCGAGCTCACGGACACCGGCCAGATCCACCGGATCTACAAGAGCGATCCGCAGTAACTTTCCATCACCCCACCCACAACAACTCTCGAAGGTGAGCATCATGACCCTGCTATCTTCCAACACATCAGCCCCGGACGACGCGACCGTGCAGAAACATCTGCAGACCGCCATCGAGGTGGCCGCGCAGAACGCATCCGTTGACGGTGGCCCGTTCGGAGCGGTGGTCGTCACCGCAGATGGCCAAGAGTTCACGGCCGTCAACCGAGTAACCGCCGATCACGACCCCACCGCCCACGCCGAGGTCTGCGCCATCCGGGCCACATGCAAGGCCCTGGGCACGCATGACCTGTCCGGCGCGGTGCTCTACTCCAGTTGCGAGCCGTGCCCGATGTGCCTTTCGTCCTCCTTGTGGGCGCGGCTGGACGCGGTCTATTTCGCGGCCGATCGTCACGACGCCGCCGACGGCGGTTTCGACGACGCCGTGTTCTACGAGTTCTTCACGGCCACCGAGGAAGTTCGCGACAAGCTAGTGCCGGTCCGGCATATCGCCGTCGACAATCGGCGAGCGCCTTTCGAGGCCTGGGCCGCGAACCCGGAGCGGGCTGAGTACTGACCCCCACTGATTTACCCCTTTTTTAGATCTGGACACTTCGCCACCAGTTGTACCGGGTGGGAAAAACAGAGGATCGCCGAACCTGCGGCCGACACCGGCCGTGAACGGAGGCATCTGCAATGATCAGCATCAATTCCCTCAAGGGACGCCGCGATCTGAAGCGGCCACTGGGT
>JAFAAV010000074.1 GCA_023426375.1 Actinomycetes bacterium
TCGGCACGCGCGTACATGCGTCCGTAGGGAGTTTGTTGGGCCAAGCGTGGTTGCGTCATGGGCATCAGACTACGACCCGGTTCCGACAGGCACACGAATACCCGCCACGCGCTGAGCTCGGAATGCACAAGGCCCCGATTCCGCCTGGAATCGGGGCCTTCATTGTGCGCGATACTGGGATCGAACCAGTGACCTCTTCGGTGTGAACGAAGCGCGCTACCGCTGCGCCAATCGCGCTTGCAACGTTGAAAACCATAGAACACTTTTTGGTCACATGCCAATCGACTGCGGTTCATCCCCGCCTCATCCACATCGATTAACCGGGTGGACCCGCTGACGTCACCGTCGATTTGCTCGATCGAAATTGTGTGGGTAATGTTCTAGCTCGTTGGCACAGCCGAGAACGGCGAAGCGATCAACCCCCACCGGTTGAGAACTTCCCGGAACAGGCACCGACAGACTGTGATAGAGTTTCCGCTCGGAAGAACGGCAAACCGGTCACGGAAAGTCATTCAACCAACAATGCGGACGTAGCTCAGCTGGTAGAGCATCACCTTGCCATGGTGAGGGTCGCGGGTTCGACTCCCGTCGTCCGCTCGCAGTAATCGACAACCATGTCGAGACCTGAGACCCTGTCCTACAAGGATCTGGTCCCGGTGGGGTGGCCGAGTGGTTAGGCAGCGGCCTGCAAAGCCGTCTACGCGGGTTCGAATCCCGTCTCCACCTCGGTGCTAACCACCCTCGCTCGACGAGATTGTTTGAGCGCGATTGGCGCAGCGGTAGCGCGCTTCCCTGACACGGAAGAGGTCACTGGTTCGATCCCAGTATCGCGCACCAAAGAAAAACCCCGGTACGAAAGTGCCGGGGTTTTCGCATGCCCGGACTCCCCCCACACCGGTCGCACTTGTCCATGATCCCTGGGCTTCCAGCACACCTGAGGTGCCGTCCGAACCGCGTCGGACACCTCATGTGCCGTTACAGCCCTTCCGCGTTGTTGAAAAGGTTCTTACGGAACACCAGGTGTGTCAGGGGGTTCTAACAACACCCATAACGCGAGGCGAACGGTGCAACGCTGGGAGAGCGAACGGCGTCGGCGGGTGAGTTTGCAGTGCAAGGTGATGCGACGGCGTCGCCGGCTGGACGCATTCGAAGCCAGAACGGACGCGTGCCAAGCCTGCACGGACACGTGTGAGGCCCGGGCGAACCCGGGCCTCACACATTCCTCGTCAACTGAGCGAGATTTACTCCGGCTCGACCACACCGATCGCCACAGCCAGGTCCTGCCAGCTCATGCCCACGCATTTGAACACGCGGGGGCGGTCCATCTCAGGCTTGGTCGCGCCGGTGACGATGTCCACCAGGTCGATCAGCGAGTCCTCGGCCAGGGAACCGTCGTTGACGGCTTGAATCACGTCGCCGGCCTCGCGCATCGCGGTGGCGCGATCCTCCACGACCACCTGGGCGCGCCCCATCAGGGTGGAATCCAGCTCGCGGAACTCGGGTTCGTGAGATCCCATGGCGACCACGCAGGCCGTGTCCGGGACCAGGGCGCCGTCGAAGAGCGGTTCGGCCGCCGACGTCGTGCAGACCACCACGTCCGCGTCGCTCACCTCGGTCGCCTCACCCGAGCGTGCCGCGAGTCCCAGCGAACGCGCGTGTTCGACGGCGGCGTCGACCTTTTCCGGGGTGCGGCCACACACGACCACGTCCTTGAAGGAACGGATCTTGGAGAAAGCCTCGATGTGGGACAGCGACTGCGGGCCGGTGCCGAAGACCACGAGCTTGCTCGCGTCGGGCGCGGCCAGATAGTCAGCGGCCACTGCGGAAATCGCCGGGGTGCGCAGTGTGGTGAGCACGTTGCCCTCCATGAGGGCCTGAACGGTCAGCGTCTCCGAATCCATCAGAACGTACGTGGCCTGAATGCGAGGCAGACCTTGCTCCGGGTTCTTGGGCGACACGGAGGCAACCTTGATTCCCGCCCAGTCACCCAGTACCGAAGGCATGAGCAACAGGTGACCGGTGCCGGCCGGAATGTTGCTCCGCGCCGGATCGTCCTGCGGGCGGAATCCCGAAGCAAGAGTTGATTCCAGGAGCTTGCGAGCCCGGTCCACGGACACCGCGTCAAGGATCTGCTGGGAGGTGTACCACGCGGGCGATCCTGCGGCTCCCACAGTGTGCTGGTTCTGGTTCGACGTCGTATCGGCGGTCATGAAGCGGCTCCTCCTACGGATGCGGGTGCGTCAGAAATCATGGGTTCCTTGGCGGCCTCGCGCTTGGCGATGGCCGGGGCGAAGAGCACGGCGATCAGCGAGATGGCCGCGGTCAACACGAGGTAGAGCGCGATGGGCACCCAGGCGCCGTCGAACTCGTGGAGCAACCAGGTGGCGATCAGCGGGGCGGTACCGCCCGCCAGCGCGGCACCGATCTGGTAGCCGAGCGTGACGCCCGTGTAACGGACGCGGGCCGAGAAGATCTCGGAGCACAGTGTGCCGAGCGTGCCGGTGACGGGAGGCCACACGATGCCCAGACCGATGATCACCGCGGCGAACAGCGCCCAGTTCTGCTGCAGGTCCAGGAGCATGAAGAACGGGAACGCGAAAACGGCAATGGCCACGGCCCCCGCGAAGTAGACCTTGAAGCGCCCGACACGGTCCGAGAACGCTCCCATCACGGGAATCAGCAGCGTGGACAGCGCCGCGCCCAAGCTCACCGCGTTGAGTGCGGAGGACTGGTTGTAGTTCAACGTGCCGGTGGCGTAGGAAACGACGAACGTCGCGAAAATGTAGAACGGTGCGGTCTCCACGACCTTCACGCCCACCGCAACCAGAACGGCCCGCCAGTGGTACTTGAGAGTTTCAGCCAGGGGCAGCTTGGGAATACTGCCGGACTCCTTGGCGGCCTTGAAGTGCGGGGTCTCCCCCAATCCACCGCGGATCCATAGGCCCACGGCCACCAACACGATGGAGGCGATGAACGGAATACGCCAGCCCCACGTGGTCAGGAACTCGGTACCGAAAGCGGCCATCGCGGCAAACGCTGCGGAGGCCAACAACATGCCGATGGTGATGCCCATCTGAGGAACGGAACCGAACAAACCGCGTTTCTTGGGCGGTGCGTATTCGTAGGCGAGCAGCAGGGCGCCGCCCCACTCACCGCCGATGGCCAGACCCTGGATGATGCGGCACACGATCAACAAGATGGGCGCGAGAACCCCCACTTGGTCGTACGTGGGCAACAGGCCAATGGCCACGGTGGCCACACCCATCATGGTCAGCGTGGCAACAAGGGTGACCTTACGGCCCACACGGTCGCCGAAGTGCGAGAAGACGATGCCACCCAACGGGCGGATGAAGAAAGTGAGAGCGAGCGTGAGATACGCGAGCATCTGCGAGATGTAGGGATCATCCGTGGGGAAGAACTGCTCGTTGAAAATCAGTGCGGACGCGGTGGCGTACAGGAAGAAGTCGTACCACTCGATGGTGCTGCCTGACAGGGAACCGGCCATCACGCGGAAATTGGTTTTCCGAGTTTCCGCCGTGCGTTGTTGTGCGTTACTCATAGGACCTCCAGATGGGTGACCCGTGACACACTACAATGTTACATATTACGTTTCTACTTGAGGCCGCTCCGCGAGCAGCTGCATGACACTCCCCCGCCGCTTGACTGTGAGCCGCTTCAGTCCTCTCCGGAGCCCGCCCAGACACCGGAAATATGACCCAAATGTCTGGTCATTAGCGCCTCCATGGCCTCCGGGTCGCTCTCTCGAATCGCGTCCACAATCTGAAGGTGTTCCCGGGCCGTATGTGTCAGCTGACCCGTGGCCACGAGGTCCTTGAGACCCGTCAATCGGGACATGTAGCGCAGAGAACGCACGTGCCGGACCGCAATGTCGTTGCCCGTGGTTTCCAGCAGTCCCAGGTGCAGTTCCATGTCCAACCGGATGAATTCCACGAGTTCGCCGTACTGGGCCACGTCGATGCTGCGCTGAGCCACGTGGGCCGTGTGTTCGAGTACTTCCGGGGGCACACCGTCCCGGGCAACCTGCGCCATCAACGGGATTTCGATGAGGGAGCGCAGCTGCAGGATGTTGGCCCGGGTTTCCGGGGAAATCTCCACCACGCGGTAGCCCTTGTACCGGATCGGTGACACGTGGCCTTCCGTGGCCAGGTCCAACATGGCCTCACGCACCGGAGTCGCAGACACCCCGAATTCGGTGGCCAGCACAGGAGCCGTCAGGACCTGACCGGGTTCCAGATCACCGGCGACCAAGGCGTGGCGCAGGCTGTTGGCGACCTGCTCCCGCAGCGGGATCGAGTGACCCTTCTCCAATCGGAGGGGCCGGTGTGTGCCCTTGTCACCCGGGGTTTGACCGTTCAGAGAGACTGCCATGGTTTTATGATGCCCGTTTCAGTTGGGTTTTCGAGTGAAGCTGGGTACCGCGCGCGGATTCTTAGTCGACTATTAAGGAGCCACTCCACTCAAAAGGAACCGCCCCGCTCGAACGTATGGTCCGAGCGGGGCGGCACGTCTGCGCGAGAGGTCAACCGTTGACGATCGACCGGTCACATGTCAGAGCATGCAAGAGACGCAGCCTTCGATCTCGGTGCCTTCCAGCGCAAGCTGACGGATCCGCGAGTAGTACATGGTCTTGATGCCCTTGCGCCACGCGTAGATCTGAGCGCGGTTGATGTCGCGGGTCGTGGCGGTGTCCTTGAAGAACAGCGTGAGCGACAGGCCCTGGTCCACGTGCTGGGTGGCAGCGGCGTAGGTGTCGATGATCTTCTCGTAACCGACCTCGTACGCGTCCTGGAAGTACTCCAGGTTCTCGTTGTTCATGAACGGTGCCGGGTAGTACACGCGACCCAGTTTGCCTTCCTTACGGATCTCGATGCGCGAGGCGATCGGGTGGATGGAAGACGTGGAGTTGTTGATGTACGAGATGGAACCGGTGGGCGGCACGGCCTGCAGGTTCTGGTTGTACATACCGTCCGCCATGACCTTGGCCTTGAGCTCACGCCAGTCGTCCTGGGTGGGCAGGGCGATGCCGGCCTGTTCGAACAGTTCGCGCACACGCGCCGTGGCGGGCTCCCACACCTGGTCCGTGTACTTGTCGAAGTACTCGCCCGAGGCGTACTTGGAGTTCTCGAAGCCCTGGAAGGACTCACCGCGCTCCTTGGCAATCAGGTTGGACGCACGAATGGCGTGGTAGGTGACCGCGTAGAAGTAGATGTTGGTGAAGTCGATGCCCTCTTCGGACCCGTAATAGATGTGCTCCTTGGCCAGGTAGCCGTGCAGGTTCATCTGCCCCAGGCCGACCGCGTGCGACATGTTGTTACCGCGACGGATGGAGGGGACGGAGTCGATGTTGGACATGTCCGACACAGCCGTCAGTCCGCGGATGGCGGTCTCGATGGTCGAACCGAAGTTCTCGGATTCCATGGCCATGGCGATGTTCATGGAACCCAGGTTGCAGGAGATGTCCTTGCCGACCTCGGCGTAGGTCAGATCCTCGTTGTACACCGAGGGCTCGGAGACCTGGAGGATCTCGGAGCACAGGTTGGACATGATGATCTTGCCCGCGATGGGGTTGGCCTTGTTGACCGTGTCCTCGAACATCACGTACGGGTAGCCGGACTCGAACTGCACCTCGGCCAGCGTCTGGAAGAACTCGCGGGCGTTGATCTTCTGCTTGTGGATCCGGGAATCCGCAACCATCTCGTGGTACTTCTCGGACACGTTCACGTCCGAGAAAGGCACGCCGTAGATGCGCTCTACGTCGTACGGGGAGAACAGGTACATGTCCTGGTTCTTCTTGGCCAGCTCGAACGTGATGTCCGGGATGACCACGCCCAGGGACAGGGTCTTGATGCGGATCTTCTCGTCAGCGTTCTCACGCTTGGTGTCCAAGAAGTTGTAGATGTCCGGGTGATGGGCGTGCAGGTACACGGCACCGGCACCTTGACGGGCGCCCAACTGGTTGGCGTAGGAGAAGGAGTCTTCCAGCAGCTTCATCACGGGGATGACACCCGAGGACTGGTTCTCGATCTTCTTGATGGGCGCGCCGGATTCACGCAGGTTGGTCAGCGCGAACGCCACACCGCCTCCGCGCTTGGACAGCTGCAGTGCGGAGTTGATGTTACGACCGATGGACTCCATGTTGTCCTCGAAGCGCAACAGGAAGCACGAGACGAGCTCGCCGCGCTGCTTCTTACCGGCATTGAGGAACGTGGGGGTGGCAGGCTGGAAACGGCCCGTGATGATTTCTTCCACGAGCTGCTCGGCCAGGGTCTCGTCGCCGTCCGCCAGGTACAGCGACACCATGACCACGCGATCCTCGAAACGCTCCAGGTAACGCTGACCGTCGAAGGTCTTGAGCGTGTAAGAGGTGTAGAACTTGAACGCGCCCAGGAAGGTCTGGAAACGGAACTTGTGGGCGTAGGCGATCTTGGAGAGCTTCTTGACGAACTCAAAGCTGTACTTGTCCAGCACCTCGGCCTCGTAGTACTGGTGGTCCACCAGGTACTTGAGCTTTTCTTCCAGGTCGTGGAAGAACACGGTGTTGTTGTTGACGTGCTGCAAGAAGTACTGGCGCGCGGCCTGCTGATCCGCTTCGAACTGGATCTGGCCGTTGGCGTCGTACAAGTTCAGCAGAGCATTGAGCTCGTGGTAGCCCAAGCCGCGGTAGCGCTCGGGGCAGGTGGGATCTTCGTGTCCCGGTTCAACGCTCAGTCCCGGGGCTGCATGGATGCTTGCCAAAACTTGTCCAATCCTTGAGTGACTTTTTCAACGTCTTCGTCGGTGCCCATGAGTTCGAACTTGTAGAGCAGGGGCACCTGACACTTCACGGCCACTTTTTCCGCCGCTACGCAGAACAGTGATCCGAAATTAGTATTTCCCGCGCCTATGACACCCATAAGGTGCTGGCGGTTGACGGGCTGGTTGAGGAATTTCACAACCTGAGGGGGTACCGATCCGGCGCCGCCGGGCCTGCCGTAGCTGGGTACGGCCAACACGAACGGTTCAGTGAGCTCGGGCGCGGGTTCGGAGGTTTTCAACGGCAACCGCAAGGACCTGACCGGGAGCTTCTGGATGAACCGGTCGGTGTTGCGGGTGACCGAGGAGAAGTACACCACCAGGGGGGAATCCTCCCCCGCGGTGACATCGAGTCGATGGTTCTCGCGTTCTTGAGCCGCGGCCAACACGGTGGCCAAAGTGCTCATGGCGTGTCACTTCGATTCTGACTGTCGGGCTACGGTGCGGGTGGAAAAATTCCGACGCCGCCGCGACGGTACGCGCGCGGGCGTCGGCTTTTCGACGGTTGCGGGTTTAACGCTACCGCTCAGGCGGAGAGCAGAACAGCCAGGGAGCTGATCTTGTCCGGGCGGTAACCGGACCAGTGGTCCTGGCTGGTTTCCACCACGGGGACCTGCTGGTAACCCAAGCTCACCACGTGCTGGTAGGCATCCTGGTCCTCGGTCACGTCGACCACGGTGTAGTCGATGCCCTTCTTGGTGAGGGCTCGGTAGGTGGCGTTGCACTGGACGCATGACGGCTTGGAGTAGACGGTGACGGACATATCCCAATCCCCTCGAAAACTAGTGGTGGGAGTACTGCGCTTCCGCGGCGATCGGACGACTTCCGGTGTGTTGCCGCTGGTTGCGTCAAGTGCTCTGTATGACTGCGTCAATACTACATCTAGTGTCAGACAAAGTAAGCGGCCCCAAGATGATGTGGTGGCCATAATCCACAGGTGTCTCTCGATTATCCCCTGACTGTCCACAGGGCGGTGCTGAAACAAGCGCGAGAACTCGCGGAACTCGACCACCCTGTGGACAACGGATCGGGCTTTAATCACACTCGAAAATTAAAAAACCGGCGTGTCGAGAACGCTCTCGGCACGCCGGTTCGAGTGTCGGGTGACACCTACATGGTGGTCCTACAACAGACCCGCTTCACGCAGCTGGTAGGAGATGGAGGCGCCGTCGTTACCTTCGATCCACAGGGTGCCCTCGGGGATCGAGACCGAGCGGTCCTCAGTCGCGCGAGCGCCGGCCGCCAGCACCGCCTCGGTGGGTGACAGGTTGCGGATCACGATGGCCGCGACGGACTCGGGGTGGCGCTGCGCGAAACCCGAGTAGATCTGCGGATCGTGCTGACCGTCGTCGCCAATGAGGATCCACCGCACGTGCGGGAAGTTCTTGGCCAGCCGCTGCAGGTTCTGGACCTTGTGCTGGGCGCCGGAACGGAACCAGCGGTCGGTGGTGGGCCCCCAGTCGGTCAGCAGCAGTGCGCCGCCCGGGTAGGCGTTGCGGGTCAGGAAGCGGCGCAGTGTGGGTGCCACGTTCCACGCCCCGGTCGACAGATACAGGAAGGGAGCCCTGGGGTGGCGGTTACGCAGCCGCTCCATCAGCACGGCCATGCCCGGGGTGGGGGTGCGGGCGTGCTCGTTGAGTACGAACGAGTTCCACGCCGCCAGCATGGGTCGCGGCAGGGCAGTGACCATCACGGTGTCGTCAACGTCGGAGACCACGCCGATGGCCTGATCCTCCGAAACGATGGTGACCGTGGCCTCGGTGACCTCCGAGCCGTCGGTCTGCATATACACGGTGTAAATACCCGGTTCCATGCTGACCTGCAGGTCCACGTCGATCACGCCGCCCTTGTCGGCCATCAGATGGAACTCGTGGTCGCCCAGCCACACATTCACGTGCGCGAAAGCCAGTGGAATGGAGGTGAAGGAGCGCCAACCGCGGATGAACTCGGCGGAATCATCCGTGTCCGCGATCAGCTGCCGCGTCTTGAGCAGCACGCGTCCCAGCACGCGCACGTGCCGGGTACTGCCGTAACCGTCGAACGCGAGCATGGTGGGCACGTCCCCGCGCTGTTCAGCGCGTGCCTGTCGCCACCGGTGTAGCCTCTGCTCCCACCGGTAGCCGATGTTGATGGCCTCTTCCGTGACCTGATCAACGGTCTGAAAAAGGTCCCCGCTACCGGTGTGTTTTGCCATGCCTCATAGTCTTTCACAGCTGTCCCCCACAACGACGCCGCCGCGTACCGTGCCGTAGTTCGGTCCGGTGCGCGGCGGCGTCGGGGCGCGAGGTTGCACCCAGGGTTCGCGAGCGCCGTCGGCGGGGAACTCAGCCGCGCACGTAGCGGGGGAAGCGTTCGGGGCGGTCGATGGGCTGGGTTTCGGGGGCCATATCGATGCCGAGGTCCTTGGCGAAGACCAGGTAGGTGCCGGTGTAGACGCGTTCGGTGCGCTCGTCGAGTTCGAACACGCGAGCGCCACGCAGGGTGTGTTCGTCGCGGGTGCCGTCGTTGAGGCCGTACGTGCCGAAGCCGGTGCCGGGTCCGTAGCCGAGTTCGATGCCGAAGTAGTTACCCATGTAGGTGTTGATGTGGTCGTGACCGCAGTACATGCCCAGGATGTCTCCGCGCTCCTTGGCTGCGGCGTAGATACCGGAGTTGATCATGCCGGTGTAGACGCTTTCGTGCTTCTCCCCCACGATGCCGTGGCGCTTCACGGCGGCGGCGTGGCCGTCGTCGTCGGAGCTGAACTGCTGGCCGTACCACATGTGGTGGTGCTCCCACGTGGGGATGTGGAAGTACATGAGGCCCGGGACCTTCTTCCCGTAGCGGCGTTCGGTCTCCGCGGAGAGGTCGTTGTACCAGCGGATCTGCTGGGGGCGGATCCAGTCATAGCCCATGAGTCCCTCGCGGTCCTGACCGCCGGGCTTGTCCTCCGCGTAGCGACCGGAATCCAACAGCCACACGGCGAAGGCGGGGGCATTGCCGCGAGCACCGCGAATCAACAGCTGCGCGTTGGAGGAACCGAAGACCTTCTGGTCGTCGCCGGGGTTGAGGTTGTGCTTGTACTGGCGCACGAACTCGACCAACTGCGGTTCGTACATGCTGGTGCCGTTGTCCTCGGTGGAGTCCTCGTCGTGGTTGCCGAAGGTCACTGCCCACTTGATACCCCGGGACTCCATGGGCATGACCACATTGTTGATGGCCTGTTTGACCTCGCGGTTGGTGCGCGGGGAGCCATTGATCACGTCTCCGTTGATCAGAGCGAACTGGGGCTTCTCCCGGTCCAGCACTTTGCCCATGAACTCGAGGGTGCGGCGGTCGGTGCGCGGGCCGTCCTGGGTGTCGTTGAACTGGACGATCTTGAACTTTCCGTTCTTGCCGAACGACAGCGGCATCTGCCCGTGTCCCCGGCCCCGGCGCTGGGCCACGGTGGCCGGTGCTGCTTGAGCTGCGGACGGTGTGGCGCTCAGGACGCCGGCGGCCGCGAGCGCGCTGCCTCCGGTGATCAGGTTGCGGCGGCTGGGGCGTGGGGTGTTTGCGGACATGGCGTGCTCCTGGTGTGAGGAATTCTTGGCCGCCCGTGGGCGGCTGATGGCTCACACCGTAGGGTCGTTGCGTTAAGAGGTTGTGACCTGGGGTTTTCGTGCAGGTGCACGGCTGGGTGTGGGTTGGGAACCCAGCACGGTGGCGGGGTCGGGCAGGGTTTCCGGGTGGGCCATGTCCCACGCCTGGACCGCTTGCACGCCGATGCCGCGGGGGCCGGTGCGGCGGGTGTGGCCGTGGACCAGGAGCATGGTGGGGGCGAACAGCACGGGTCCAGACAGGGCCTGCGCTTCGTCGAAGAACGTGCAGTCCACCGCGCCCGAGCCATCGTCCACGGAGATGAACACCACGCGCTTGCCGTTGCGCATGGGCGGGGTCATGGTGGACACCCGCACCCCGGCCACGACCACCTCGGTGCCATTGCGCAGACCCAGCAGGTCTTCCGCGCGGGTGACCCCGTAGGAGGCCAGGAGGGCGGCGTGGCCGTCCATGAGGTGGGCCGAGACCTCGATGTTCATAGTGTCCAATTCCGCGCGCACCTTCTCCTCGGTGCTGGGCTCGGGTTGTTCCGGCGGCAGCCCGGTCAATTCCAGATCCCCCAACGGGAGGGCCAGCTGTCCGGGGCCGGGTTGGCCCTTGGCCGAGGCACTGCGGGAGGTGGCCGGTTGGTCGGCCCGCCGGGTCAGATGGGTCACCAGATCGGTGCGGGACGCGCGAGCGCCCGAGGTGTTCAGAAGACTGTCCAGGGCCCCGGCCGAAGCCAGTCGCTGCAGGCTACGCCGGGAGGGCCGAGCCCGGGTACGCACGTCGGTGAGCGTGGCGTAGGGCTGACCGGCCACGATCCGTTCGATTTCCGCGCTGCTGATCCCGGTGATGCTGGTGAGGGACATCCGGATCCCCCAGGACCCGCCGCGGGTGTACGGGATGCCTTCGTCCAGGTCCCCGGGTTCCACGGTGCCAGGCCGGGCGGTCACGGGTTCGATGCGGTGGTGATCCACGCTGCGGTTGATGTCCGGACCCAGCACCGGGATGCCCATGCGCCGAGCCTCCCCCACGAGGAGCCGGGCCGGATACATGCCCGGGTCGTGTTCCCAGACCCCGGCCATGAAGGCTTCCGGGTGGTGGGTCTTCAACCACGCGGATTGGTAGGTGGGCACGGCGAAGGCCACACCGTGGGCCTTGCAGAAACCGAAGCTGCCGAACGCGTGGAGGATGTCCCACACCTTGTCCACGGTCCCCGCGTCATACCCCCGGGCCAGCGCCCCACTGCGGAAGGCGTCCTCCACGCGCTGTTCGGTCTCCGATCCGAGCCGGCGCCGCCATTCGTCCGCGGTGGCCAGTCCGCAACCGGTCATCCGGTCCATCATGCGCATGATCTGCTCGTGGTAGACGGCCACCCCTCGGGTTTCCTTGAGGATGTCCACCAGGTCCGGATGCGGGTACTCGGGGGTGCTCCAGCCGTGGCGGGAGTTGAGGTAGGGGCGCACCATGGACGCCTGCATGGGTCCGGGGCGGAACAGGGAGATGTCCACGATCAGATCGTTGAACTCCTCCGGCCCCATGGTCCCGATGAGTTCACGCTGCCCCGGGGACTCGATCTGGAAACAGCCCAGGGTGTGGGTGGAGCTGATAAGCCGGAAGGTATCCGGGTCATCGCGGGGCAGGGTGTCCAAGTCCAGGGCAGGGCGGTCCGGTTCCATGCGGGCCACCTCTTTGACCGCGTAGGCCAGGGTCGACTGCATGCGCACGCCCAGGATGTCGAGTTTGATGAGGCCCATGGGATCCATGTCGTGCTTGTCGAACTGGGACATGGGCAGCCCGATGCCACTGGCCTGTACCGGCGTGCGGTTCAGCAGGGTGGCGTCCGAGAGGATCACCCCGCACGGGTGCATGGAGATGTGACGGGGCAACCGGTCCAGGCGTTCGGTCAGATCCACCAGCAGGTCCAACTGCCGGTTGGCCTTGAGGTCATCGGCCAACCGGGTCAGTTCGGGGCGCTGCGCGATTTCTTCGCGCAACGTGGCCCCGGGGACCCGCCACAGCTGAGCCGCGATGTGGTCCACGAGTTCTTGCCCCAGCCCCAACGCCAGGCCGGCATCCCGCACTGCTCCCCTGGAGCGGTAGGCGTTCTGCATGCTCATGAGCGTGACCCGGTTACTGCCGAAACGGTGGAAGATCTCGTGATAGATCCGGTGCCGTTCCGCGCTCTCCATGTCGATGTCGATGTCCGGCAGGCTGCTGCGCCGCGGGGACAGAAAACGTTCGAAGACCAGGTCGTACTCGAGTGGATCCACCGGGGAGATTCCCAAGAGATGCACCACCAGTGAGGAGACCGCCGACCCCCGGGCCGCGTGCCGGACCTTCAGATGAGTCATCAGTTCGGAGACCTCGGAGACGGTCAGGAAGTAGCCGGCGAATCCTAGCTGCGCGATCACGTCCAACTCGCGTTCCATCCGCGAGCGCAGCGATTCTCCACTGAGACCGGGGACCGTGCGGTCCCAGTTGTGGTGTGAGTGGAAGCGGTCCAGGCCGGTGTAGCAGCGGGTCCTGAGTTGGGTGTTGGGGTCTCCGGTGAGGCCGATGACGGAGGCTTCCGGGATCACGGGCTGCCCCACACGCAGATCCGTGACGGGGTCCTGGCTGCATTGTTCGGCCAGCCGGTAGGTGTCCGAGAGCAAGTGTGCGGCCCCGGTGGCGCCGAGGTCTGCGGCCGCAGAGATTTCGTGGGCGAGGCGGGTCATTTCCGCGGTGTTCTTGAGCCACCCCTGCCCGGTGGGTTGCAGTACCCCTGGATCCGAGCCGGCCAGTTCTTCCAGGGACATGAGGGTGCGGGCGGCATCCAGCACGTCCGCAGTGACGGCCTGTCCGGGGTGGGCGTAGCGCACGGCGTTGGTCAGGACCACCGGCAGACCGGCCTCGCGCCCCACGGTGAGCATCCGCACGGCATGGCCGGTGCTGAGGGTGCTGCCCTGCGGTGCCAAGTGGGTTGCGGTCTCCACGGTGAGACACCCGGCCGGCAGTACCCGTTTCCACGCACGCAGGGCCGTGCGCGCCGCCCGGTAGCGACGCCGTGCCAGCAGTGACCCCACGTCCGAATCCGGCCCCGTGAGCACCACCAGACCGGGCCTGCCCCCGGCGGCCGCACGGTGCACGTGACGGGCGATCTGGTCCCGGGTCAGTCCGATGGGCCGGGCCGCATGGTGGTCGTGGCCCCGGTGGGCCGCGGACACCAGCCGACACAGCGCCGCGTACCCGGCTCCCCCGTTGCCACCGGTGGCCAGCACCAGCACGCGCCCGATCACCCGCGCCGGTGGCGCACCGCCCTGCCCGGACCGGCCGGAGCGACCGGAATGACTGGAATGACCGACGGTGGACGAGCGTGCCCGCCGCCCCGACGCCGCCGCGGGACCCAACAACGCCAGGTTCACACCCAGCACGGGCGCCACGCCGTGCTGCTGACACGCCAGCACGTGTTTGACCGCTCCGTACAACCCGTCCCTGTCGGTGCACGCCAGAACCTGCGCTCCGTAGGAGGCAGCTACCTGGGCGAGCTCTTGGGGGCGAGCCACACCGTAGTGCGCGCTGTAGGCGGAGGCCACGCGCAAATGAGGGAAATGCATACCTCATGTTCGAAAGTTTCTTCGAATAATGTCAAACCGCCTGGTCAGCCACGAGCCACCACTGACCGGTGATCTCATGACGCACCAATTCCAAGGTGCGGGGCTCAATCGCCCCACGCTGTGCAGCCTGGACGCGCCAGTGCTGTCGATCCACCACGGACTGCCCGCTCTCTCGTGGCACCCGCTCTTCCAGCTCCCACCAGCGGCGACGTTCATACCAGCGCTGCGGCGGGGCCGTGACGCGATGCACCCTGCCACGGAACACCAATTCGCACGGAGCCCCGGACTCATCGCAGTGCACTTCACACGGCTGCCCCCAGCCCTCATGGATCCGCACCGCATCGTGCGTTTCCCCCTGCGTGAAGCACGTATTTTCCGCTGCAGTCAGTACCGCCATGACTCGCTCACCCTCCCGGTGTATTCGAAACTTTATTCGAGTACTGTGAGAGTGCCAAGGGTCGCTGACACGCATAAGCGGCCCGCATCGGGAGGGGTTCATGAGCATCCACGAGGGCATCGGAGGCCCCCGAAAAAGAGGACGTCGCCCGGCCGAAGGGCCGAGCGACGTCGTCGTCAACGTGAAGTCGTGACTGTGGGTCGTGACTTTCGATAGGAGCGTGGTTATGAGGTGTAGCGACCCGGCTTGCCCAACAGCACGCCCACCACCGAGATCACGCAGCACGCGGCGAGGAAGAGTGCGGCGGCCCAGGTCTGTCCGCCGACGGCGGTGATCAGGGCGGCCGCGATGAGCGGGGTAAATCCTGCCACGATGGCACCGTTGGCCTCGCGTGCCAAGGCGATACCGCTGAAGCGTTCGGCCGCGGGGAACAAGCCCGCCAGGTAGGCACCTTGGGAGCCCGAGGTGCAGGCGATCACCACGCCGTAGCCCACGGAAATAGCCACGGTGGCGGCCACCGTATTGCCCGAGGACAACGCCGCGAACAGCGGGAACGCACCTGCCGCACCCAGCAGCGAGCCGAGGGCCAGCACGTTACGGGCGCCGAAGCGGTCGGCGGCCAGGCCACCCAGCGGAGTGGCCAACACACCGCACACGGAGCCGATGATCACCGCGGTCAACGCCGATCCCCGGTCCATGCCCACGGCCGGTGAAGTCATGAAGGACAGGGAGAACACGGCCAGAATGTAGTTGAGCGCGTTGTGCCCGGTGATCGAGAAGAACCCCACGACCACCGCGCGCCAGTGCTCGCGCACCAGGGCCACCACGGGCACCCTGCGGCGTTCCCCGCGTTCCTTGGCGGCCTGGAGCGCAGCCAGGTACTCGGGGCTTTCCTCGAGCTTGACGCGGATGAAGATTGCCAGGGCGAAGAGCACTGCCGAGGCCAGGAACGGCAACCGCCATGCCCAGTCCAGCAGCACCTGGTCACCCAGCGATGCCGCCCATAGGAACGCACCCGTGGCCAGCACGATGCCGGCCGGTGGGGCGGCGAGCACGAGCGACGTCATCAAGCCACGGCGCCGCGGCGGGGCGAACTCCGCAACCAGGGTCATGGCCCCGGCCAGCTCGGCACCGGCACCCATGCCCTGCAGCAGACGCAGGAGCACCAGGAAGACCGGTGCGGCCACACCAATCGCGGCATAGGTGGGCAGCAGGCCGATACCCACGGTGGCCACGCCCATCAGGACCACGGTGAGCAACATGGCCGGCCGGCGGCCGTAGCGGTCCCCCAGGTGACCGACCAACACCCCGCCCAGCGGACGGGCCACGAAACCCACCGCGAAGGTCGCGAACGCGGCCAGTGAGGCCCCGGAATCCATTCCGGCGAAGAAGAGCGGGCCGATGATCAGCCCGGCGGCCGTGCCGTACAGGGCGTAGTCGTACCACTCGATGAGGGTTCCGGCCACGGCAGCAAAAAGTGCGCGCCCGGCCCCGGGTCGCATGGTGGTGTTGTTCACGGTAAAAGCTATCCCGTCTGAAATCTCCCGATTGCGCTAGCGGGACGCGTAGCGACGGATGAACCGTACCTGATTCAGTCGCTGGATCTCGGGATGATCCCCCACACCGGCGTCGTAGAACTGATCGCCCGGGCGGCGCACACCCACGGTGTCCCATCCGGCCTTGCGGGCCGCGTCCAGGGCCTCCACTTGATCGGAGAAGAACAAGAACTTCTCGCGCGGTTTACCCAGGGCTTCGGCCACGTCGTGGGTGATGTTTCGGAACGAACTCACCTCGTGTTTGGATCCGGCCGATTCCAGGGAGAAGTGCCCCTTGATCAGGGGAATCAGGTTGCCCTCGGGCGAGTGGATGAACCACGCGCGCTGGGCGGGCAGTGTGCCGTTGGAGAAGATGAACACCGGGATCGACTGCTCGGACCAGGTCCGCAACGCGGGAATCGCGTCGTCGAAGAACGGCGAGACGAACTGGCCTGCGGCGAAGCCTTCCTGCCAGATCAACGCGTGCATCGTGCGCAGCGGAGCGGGCATCTCCCCCTCATCCATCCAGGCTTCGAGTACGCCCGTGAGGTCCTCAGCGGTGGCGGAACTGTCCAACCCCGCCATCTCGATGATCTGCCGGCGAGCGCGGACGACCTCGGGTTTGTGGGAGTGCTCCTCGAAATAGCTGGTGAAGCGTTTGCGGGAGTAGGGATAGAGCTCATCCCGGACGTACCACGTGGAGGAGAGAGTGCCTTCAATGTCGACCACGATGACCTCGGGTCGGTCGAGCACCAATGCATTGGCGGCGGCGGGCTCAGGCATGGTCGGCTCCCTGTGTTCATTCGACAACGGTGTCTGTCCCCCGGTGACCCGGAGGATAAGCCCATTCTAGGCACCGGAAACCGCCGGAAACAGGAGGACGTCCCGTCGCGAGCCGCACCACGAGGCCTGGAACGGGCGGTCATAAATCTTCATCATTTGTGGTGCCCAACGATCGTGTGATTAGGTTCACCCGACAAGAATCACGAGTTCCGGTGCGAAGCCCTGGCTGGCCGGACGGCAACCCTCAGACGCTGTCGTGGGGTGCCCCAGGTGATGATTCGGCCCGTGATCAGTACCGGCGCGGGCAAGGACGGCGTCCGGCTCACCCAGCATTCTTCCGTGACGCCCCGTCATGAGGAGTGTCATGACCCCCGCCACCACCCAGGTGCCCACGGTCACCGATTCATCATCTGCTCAGCGGACCCAACCGGCCACGGATCACGCGCTCGCGAGCGTGGGATCAGCGGTGCGCGACAAGAAGCGCGTGCTCGCCGCGTCCTTCGTGGGCACGACCATCGAGTGGTACGACTTTTATTTGTATGGTGCCGCCGCTGCCCTGGTCTTCAGCCACTACTTCTTCCCGCAGGGTTCGGGCGTGGGATCGATCATTGCCTCGTTCGCGACCTTCGCCATTGCGTTCTTCTTCCGACCCCTGGGCGGCATCATCGCCGGGCACCTGGGTGACCGGATCGGCCGCAAGGCCCTGTTGGTCGCATCCCTGCTGATCATGGGCGTGGCCACCACGGTGATCGGGCTGCTGCCGGGCTTCTCGCAGATCGGCTGGTTCGCCGTGGCCCTGCTCGTTGCCTGCCGCATTGCCCAAGGGTTGTCCGCCGGTATGGAATGGGGCGGCTCCGCCGTGCTCTCCGTGGAACACGCGCCCAAGGGTTTGCGCGGTCTGTTCGGTTCCTTCACGCAGGTGGGTTCGGCCGCCGGCATGCTGTTGGCTACCGCCTTCTTCGCGATCATGCAGGGTGTCACCACCGCCGAGCAGTTCCAGGCGTGGGGCTGGCGCGTACCCTTCCTGTTCTCCGCCGTACTCGTGATCATCGGCCTGATCATCCGCGCCGGCATCGAGGACGCCGAGGAGTTCCAGGAGGTCAAGCGCGAAAAGGCCGCCGCGACGTCGCCGGTGCGTGAGGTGCTCACCCAGCACACCCGCGGCGTGATCGTGTGCATCGGTCAGCGCATGATTCAGCCGGCCATCTTCTCCATCCTCACCGTGTACACGCTCACCTACGTGACGCAGCAGCGCGGTGCGAGCCAGTGGGTCATGATCTCCATCCTGATCGCTGCCGGCGTGGGATTGGTGGGCGGCCCGTTCTGGGGTTGGCTCTCCGACCGCGTAGGACGCCGCCGCATCTCCGTCATCGCCGCGGCGGCCATCGGTGTGTTCGTGTGGCCCTACTTCTACTACCTGGATCACGGACCGCTGGCCCTGCTGCCGCTCGTCTACCTGATCGGCATGGCCGTGCTGCACGACAGCATCTACGGCCCCCAGGCCGCACTGTTCGCCGAACAGTTCCCCACGCACCTGCGCTACTCCGGAGTGTCCCTGGGTTACCAGGTGGGCACCATCCTCTCCGGCGGACTCACACCCATGATCGCCGCGTGGCTCGTGGCCACCGGCGGCTCCCCCTGGCTGCTGTGCGGCTACCTGAGCCTGCTGGCCGTGATCTCCGTGGTCACCGGCCGCATGGCCAAGGACACCGTGACCGACGCACCCGAGAACGC
>JAFAAV010000123.1 GCA_023426375.1 Actinomycetes bacterium
TGCCCGTGCGGCGTCGTACCAACCATGCGAAACCGAAGATCAACGGCCACAAAAGGAAGACCTGCCCCTGCACCGACAGCGACCAGAAGTGCTGGAACGGTGAGGCCGTGGAGTGATCCGCCGCGTAATAATCCACCGACGCCGCCGCGAGCGCCCAGTTCTCCACGTAGAAGACTGAGGCCAGTGCTTCCCACCGGAACTGCGCGACCGAGGATTCCGGGAACTCGGTGAGTAAACCGATGGTCACCAGGATGACCACGGTCGCCAGCGGGAGCAGACGCTTGAACGTGTGCAGCCAGTACCGGCCGATGGCCAGTGGGCGACCGCTCTCGATCTTGCGCACGAAGGAGAGCGTCATGAAGAACGCGGAAATCAACAGGAAGATGTCCACGCCACCCGAAACCCGCCCCAGGAACACGTGGTATACCACCACGAGCAGCACCGCTACGGCGCGCAGGCCCTGGACTTCTTTTCGGAAACCGGAATAGCGCGAGACGACGTCGGGCCGGACGTCGGCCGCGTTCGACCGAGGGGCAATGGTTTCGGGCATGGTTGTCACCTTAACCCCCGCGCGTTACCACGCGGAATCGGTGTCCCATGAGTCGTCATCGCTTGTACCTACAGGTCCAGGGTGGACGCACAGAAAAACCGGCGGCTCGCCCCGTGATGTGGGGCGAACCGCCGGTCAGCGTGGATTTCATCACAGCAGGTCAGTGCTGGTGGTGATCCTCATCGTCGTTCTTCTTCTCAGCCACCAGGGTTTCGGTGGTGAGTACCAAAGCGGCGATGGACGCTGCGTTCTGCAGAGCGGAACGCGTGACCTTGACCGGGTCGATGATGCCGGCCGAGACCAAGTTCTCGTACTCGTCGGTCACGGCGTTGTAGCCGTGCCCCGGCTCCAGGTCCGCCACGCGGGAGGCCACCACGTAGCCGTCCTGACCGGCGTTCTCGGCGATCCAGCGCAGCGGCTGAACCAGCGCACGACGCACGATGCCCACGGCAGTGGCGGCGTCGCCTTCGAGACCGAGTTCAGCGCCGTCGAGCGCCTTGGAGGCGTGCACCAGAGCGGAACCGCCACCGGCCACGATGCCCTCTTCGAGAGCGGCACGGGTGGAGGAAACGGCATCCTCGATGCGGTGCTTGCGTTCCTTCTGCTCAACCTCGGTGGCAGCACCTACCTTGATCACGGAGATGCCGCCGGCCAGGCGAGCGAGACGCTCCTGGAGCTTCTCACGATCCCACTCGGAATCTGTCCGCTCCACCTCGGCCTTGATCTCGGCCACACGGTCGGCGACCTGCTCGGCAGAGCCACCGCCGTCGACCACGGTGGTAAGACCCTTGGTCACGGTCACGCGGCGAGCGGTACCCAGCTGGGTCAGGTCAACGCTGTCCAGCGAGATGCCCAGCTCGGGGGTGATCACGGTGCCGTTGGTCAACACGGCCAGGTCCTGCATGATCGCCTTGCGGCGGTCACCGAAACCGGGGGCCTTGAGTGCAACGACATCCAGGGTGCCGCGCAGCTTGTTGACCACCAGGGTGGACAGGGCTTCGCCCTCGACGTCCTCCGCGATGATGGTCAGCGGCTTCTTGGCCTGCAGCACCTTTTCCAGAACGGGCATGAGGTCCTGCACGGAGGAGATCTTGCCCTGGTAGAGCAGGATCAGGCTGTCCTCCAGCACTGCTTCCTGGCGCTCCTGGTCGGTGATGAAGGACGGCGAGAGGTAGCCCTTGTCGAACTGCATACCCTCGGTCACGTCCAGCTCGACCTCGGTCGAGGAGCCGTCTTCGATGGTGATGACACCGTCAGTGCCCACGGTGTCGAATGCACGGGCGATCAGCTCACCGATCTCGGCGGACTGAGCCGAGATCGCGGCCACGTGGGCCACGTCCTGACCTTCCACCGGGCGAGCGTTGTCCAGCAGACGCTGGGACACGGCCTCCACGGCAGCTTCGATTCCGCGCTTGATCTCGCTGGGCGCCGCACCGGCGGCCACGTTGCGCAGACCCTCCTTGACCAGAGCCTGGGCCAGCACGGTCGCGGTGGTGGTGCCGTCACCGGCAACATCGTTGGTCTTGGTGGCAACTTCTTTGGCGAGCTGAGCACCGAGGTTCTCGTACGGATCCTCGAGCTCTACTTCACGAGCAATGGTGACGCCGTCGTTGGTGATCGTGGGTGCGCCCCACTTCTTGTCCAGGACAACGTTGCGTCCGCGCGGGCCGAGGGTGACCTTGACGGTGTCGGCAAGCCGGTTGACACCAGCCTCCAGGGCTTTGCGAGCGGCGTCGTTGAACGCCAACTGCTTGGGCATGTGTGCTCCTTATCGGGCGAGAAGACTAAGGGTGAAAAACGCGGTACCCGTGCGCCACCCACTCACGAGTAGGCGCAGCGGGCACCGCGCAGAAAGGTTTCGGAAGACTTACTTCTCGATGACAGCCAGCACGTCACGTGCCGGGAGCACGAGGTACTCTTCGCCGTTGTACTTGACCTCGGTTCCGCCGTACTTGGAGAAGATGACCAGGTCACCTTCCTTGACGTCCACGGGGATGCGGTTGCCCTTGTCGTCAACGCGGCCCGGACCCACTGCCAGGACGGTGCCCTCCTGGGGCTTCTCCTTGGCGGTATCGGGGATGACCAGACCGGAAGCAGTGGTCTGCTCGGCGGCCAGCGGCTGGACCACGATGCGGTCCTCGAGGGGCTTGATGGAGACCGACACGATCTCTCCCTTTCTTTAGGCGTATGAGACGGTGAGCGCCCACGGTGGTTCATGGGGTCCCATGACCGTGGATGCGCTACGAGCCAGTTGGCGTGCCAACCGTCGTCGCGGTGCCGATTGAGCGCCTGGCCCTTAGCACCCTCACCCGGAGAGTGCCAATAGTCACTCTAGGGTTGGGCTGGCAGTCGGTCAAGGCGAGTGCCAAACGTTCACTGGGCGGTGAAAAAATTAGGTCAGCAATACGTTAGCTATTAGCTTGCGCACACCGGTTTCAGCCCGCTAGTTTGTCAGGTAAGGCAAACCTAAGACGATGCATTCGCAGGTTGCGGTACGACGGCGCCGTCGCACCCTCTTGGCATCGTCCCGGGTTTGCGCGGCCGCACGACCCGCATCTTCCCTGAACACTTGAGGAACGACATGAACCGCATCAGCCCCAAGGCCATGGCACTGCTCACCGCAGGTGGCCTGCTCGCTCTCACCGGTTGCTCTACCGAGGCCGCAGGAGATTCTTCCTCCGAAGAAAGCGCCTCCAACGAAACCGTATCCGTGGAGCACGTGCAGGGCACCACCGAGGTCCCCAAGAACCCGGAGACCGTGATCTCCATGGACCTGGGCGTCATCGACAGCTTCGAGGCCCTGGGCGAAGAGGTCGACGGCCTGCCCAAGCCCGCGTCCCTGCCGGACGACTTCGAGAAGTACCAGGACGAGAAGTACGTCAATGCCGGTGGCATGAAGGAACCGGACATGGAGGCCATCTCGGCCGCCAATCCGGACCTGATCATCATTTCCGGCCGCACCGCTGATTTCTACGACGAGTTCTCCGAGATCGCCCCGACCGTGGATCTGACCGTGGATCCCAAGGATCCCGTCAACTCCTTCAAGAAGCAGTCCGAGACCATTGGCCAGATCCTGGGCAAGGAATCGGATGTGGATGAGAAGCTCTCCGAGATCGATCAGCAGATCACGGACACCAAGGACGCCGCGGCGGATGCCGGCTCCACCATGTTCCTCATGACCAATGCCGGCGAGGTCAACGCTCACAGCCCCAGCTCCCGATTGGGCACCATCCTGTTCAACACCTTGGGCCTGAAGCCCGCCGGTGACGTGCAGTCCGACAGCGCCCACGGTGAGTCCGTGTCCTTCGAAGCAATCGCCGAGAACGATCCCGACCGCATTTACGTGATTGACCGTGACGTGGCCGTGGGCCAGGGTGAATCCGGTCAGGCTGCGCAGCAGGTCCTGGACAACGACCTGGTCAACCAGACCACCGCCGCCAAGGAAGACCAGATCACCTACCTGGACCCCGCGGGCTGGTACATCACCGGCTTCGGTCTGAACAACTTCCCCGAGATGATCACTGAAGTTCAGGACAGCTTGAAGTGAGCACGATCGCTCACGCACCTGAGAACACCGGCGGAAACGGTCCGGCTTCCGAACCGTCCGCCGCCACCGGAGCCGTCAGCCGTACGGATCGAACCGTCAATCCCGGACGTTTCAAACGGCTGATCCGCTCCAACGGTGCCCTGGTGATCGCCGCCGTAGTGGTGGTCATCCTGGCAGTGATCTCAACGTTCGTGGGCGTCGCGGATGTCACGCCGGCCACCCTGATCCGTCAGGTGGCCGGCGGGGACACCGCCGGACTCCAAGAGTCCTTGCATCTCCTCTCCGTCTCCCGTTTCCCGCGCACCATCTCGGTGATCCTGGCCGGCATGGCCATGGCCGTGGCCGGTTTGATCATGCAGCAGATGGCGCGCAATAAATTCGTTGAACCCTCCACCGTCGGCACCGTTGAGTCCGCTTCCCTGGGCTTGCTGGCCGTCACGGTGCTCATTCCGAGCGCACCGTTGCTCGGCAAAATGGGAGTGGCCGCGGTCTTCGCCGTGGGCGGCACCGCCTTGTTCCTGGCCGTGCTCCAGAAGATTCCGCTGCGGAACGCGCTACTCGTCCCATTGGTCGGCATCATGCTCGGCAATGTGATCGCGGCGATCACCACGTTCTTCGCCTACCGCTTCAACCTGCTGCAGACACTGAACACGTGGATGATCGGTGACTTCTCCGGTGTCATCAAGGGCCGCTACGAGCTGCTCTGGATCGTGGCCGCGCTGACTCTGATCGGTTACATTGCCGCAGACCGCTTCACCGTGGCCGGTATGGGACAGGACGTCTCCACGACCCTCGGCGTGAACTACAAACGCATCATGGCGCTGGGAATGACCATTGTCGCCCTGATCTCCGCCGTGGTGGTCGTGACCATCGGCTCCATCCCGTTCCTGGGCCTGGTGGTTCCCAACATCGTCTCCCTCATGATCGGTGACAACATGCGCCGGTCGGTTCCGTGGGTGGGTGTCTTCGGTGCGGGCTTCGTGCTCGTGTGCGACATCGTGGGTCGTGTGATCCGTTACCCGTTCGAGATTCCCGTGGGAACCGTGGTCGCCGTGGTGGGCGCCGCAATCTTCTTGGCCATGCTGCTGCGGAAGCGAGCTCGTTCCTGATGACCCCCAAATCCTCCGCTCTGCCGATGCCCAACGCCATCCAGCAGAAGCGCAAACGCTTTGTCGTGCGCTCCGTGTCCCCGGCCGTGGTCACCGCCCTCATCGGCGCCCTGGCCCTCGCATGTATTGGGCTCTACCTGTTCCTGGGTCTGGATGCGAACGCCGCGTACGTGCTCCCGCGTCGCGCCAACCGTGTGTTCACCATGGTCCTGGTCGCTTTCTGCGTGGGTGTCTCCACCGTGCTGTTCCAGACGGTTACGTCCAACAGGATTCTGACGCCTTCCATCATGGGCTTCGATTCCCTGTTCATGCTGATCCAGACCGTGCTGATCTTCGTGATCGGCACCATTGGACGCACCCAGCTGGGCACCTATCCCCTGTTCATGCTGGAACTCGGACTCATGGTGCTCTTCGCGGCGGTCATGTACCGGTGGTTGTTCACCGGTTCCGGCCTGTCCCTGCACCTGGTGCTGCTGATCGGCATCGTGTTCGGCACGCTGTTCCGCGGTATTTCTTCGCTGTTGCAGCGGTTGCTGGATCCCAGCGAGTTCATGGTGCTGCAAGATTCCATGTTCGCCTCGTTCACCGGCGTGGACACGGGTCTGTTGCGGATTTCGGTGGCCATCATCGCCGCCGCCACCATTCCGCTGATCGTGATGCGACGCCGTTTCGACGTGCTGTCCCTGGGCCGAGACACTGCGATCAGCCTGGGTATCAACCACACCCGCACCGTGACCACCGTGTTGATCGTGTGCTCGATCTTCGTGGGCGTGTGCACCGCGTTGGTGGGCCCCATTACGTTCTTCGGCCTGATCGTGGCCAATCTGGCCTATGCCCTGTGCCGCACCTTCCGCCACACCTGGATCCTGCCGATCTCCGTGCTTCTGGGTGTTGTGGCGCTCGTGGGCGGACAATTAGTCCTTGAGCGCGTGTTCGCATTCGATACCGCCCTGTCCATTGTGATTGAGTTCTGCGGTGGGTTGTTGTTCTTGTTCCTGTTGTTGAGAGGGTCCATCAAGTGATTGAGCTGTCCGGTCTCACCAAGAAATATGGCGAGACCACCGTGGTGGATCATGTCTCAGCGCAGATCGAACCCGGTGGAGTGGTTTCAATCATCGGTGCCAACGGTGCCGGCAAATCCACTGCGCTGTCCATGGTCGCCAGGCTGGTCGCTATGGATGAGGGTTCCGTGTTCGTGGACGAACATGATGTGCTCAATACGCCCTCGGAGCAGCTGGCCAAGAAGCTGTCCATCCTGCGTCAGGAAAACACGCTCACGGTCCGCCTCACCGTTCGTGATCTGGTGGGCTTCGGCCGTTTCCCGCACTCGAAGGGCCGTCTCCGCCCGGAGGACGCCGAGCACATCGACCGTGCCCTGGACTACCTGAACCTCACAGAGTTCGAGAACCGCTACGTGGACGAACTCTCGGGTGGTCAGCGGCAACGCGTGTTCATCGCTATGGTGATCGCCCAGGACACGGACTACGTACTTCTGGACGAACCACTCAACAACCTGGACATGAAGCACTCCGTGGAGATGATGAAGCTCTTGCGGCGCATGACCCATGAGCTGGGCAAGACCGTGATCCTGGTGATCCACGACATCAACTTCGCCTCGTGCTATTCGGATCGCATCCTGGCCATGAAGGAGGGCGCGCTGGTCTGCCAGGGCACCCCCGAGGAGATCATGCAGCCCGACATCCTGCGCGACATCTACGACATGGACATTCGCGTGGAGGTCATCAACGGTCACCACGTGGGCATGTACTACATGTGACCCGAGCGCGTGCTCGTGATGTGATGGACCCGTGAATTCCCCCGCCGATGCCGAGATGCACGCCCTCGCCCAGCTTCTCACGCCCCAGGGCCTGCACCTGGTGGACTTGATCGGGAGCTATGACCCCGAACGCTCGCTGAAGCTGTCCGAGTCGCTGCGCGCCGAGGGGTACTCTCCCGAGCTGGTCTCCGCGGCTCTCACGCAGGCCAAGTTGCGTACCCAGGCCAAGTCCAAGTTCGGCGAGTTCGCCCAGCACATGGTGTTCACCCGCAACGGTCTGGAACAGGCAACGCGCTGGTCCGTGGCTGCCCTGCACGCCCGCCGATTTGCCCAGGCCGACCTCACGCACGTGGCCGACCTCGGTTGCGGCATCGGCGCAGATTCCCTGGCCCTGGCTGCCCTCGAGCGCACCGTGACCGCTGTCGACAAGGACGAGCTGACCGCCGCTGTGGCCACGGTCAACCTCACCGGGTGGCCCAACGCCAACGTGCTGTGCGGCGACGTCGAAACCCTTAATCTTGCCGGCCTCGAGAACGGCGCGCCCGACGGCGTCTGGCTGGATCCCGCACGCCGGGTCACCGGCTCGGGGCGTACCCAGCGCGTCTTCGACCCCGAGGCTTTCTCCCCACCCTTGTCCTTCGTGGAACGTCTGGCCGATCAGGGGCTGGCCGTGGGAGCCAAGTTGGGCCCCGGAATTCCGCACGATCACGTGCCCGCCGGAGCGGAGGCCCAGTGGGTGTCCGATCACGGCGACGTGGTGGAAGTGGTGCTGTGGTTCAACGCGGTGCGTCGCCCGGATGTGGCTCGCGCCGCGCTCGTTCTGGGCTCTCGCGCGGATGGCACGGCCACCGCCGCGGAGCTGACCTCCCAGGGCTGGGATTCTCCCGCGCCCGAGGGCGACCTGCTCGGTGAAGTGGGTGAGTTCTTCTACGAACCCGACGGCGCCGTGATCCGCGCCGGGCTCGTCACCGACCTGGCGCAGCAGGTGGATGCGCATTTGATCCACCCGACCATCGCGTACCTGTCCGGGGACACTCTGCACGACACCCCGCTGGCCACCGCATATCGTGTGCGCGAGGTGCTCCCCCACAACGTGAAAACCCTGAAGAAATGGGTGCGGGATCACAACGTGGGCACGCTGACCATCAAGAAGCGCGGCACGGACGTGACCCCGGAGCAGCTCAGGAAACAATTGGCACCCCGCGGAGCCGAAAAGGCGACCTTGGTGATGACACGTTTGCAGGAACATGGGAAAGAACGTCGCGTGGCACTGGTCGTGGAACCCGTACACTGAAGTACCCGCAAAGCAGTGTGAGATTCGGTGAAGAATTCCCGGACTCGCTCATGGACCGCGGGACATCCCCGGTGCACCCATGAGAGGACCACTGCCGTGCACATTGATTTCGTTTCTTCCGAGCGCTCCTCGCTGGGCGTCGAATGGGAAATCGCCCTGGTCGATCGGGAAACGGGCGAGCTGGAACCACGCGGACAGGAAGTCCTCGAAGCCGTCGTCGCCTCCAACCCTGAAATGGGCGAGGACGGCAACCACCCGCGGGTGACCGGTGAGTTCCTGCAGAACACCGTGGAAATGGTCACGGGTGTCTGTCATTCCGTGGAAGAGGCCACTGCACAGCTGAAGTTGACCTCGGATGAGATCCGGAAAATCGCCGATCCAAAGGGTCTGGAGATCTTCGCCGCCGGAACTCACCCGTTCTCGGAGTGGCAGGACCAGGCCGTGGTGGACAAGGAGCGCTACTACAAGGTGGTGGACCGGGCGCAGTACTGGGGTCGTCAAATGGTGATCTACGGTCTGCACGTTCATGTGGGGGTAGATCACAAGAACAAAGCCCTGCCGATTCTCGAGGGACTGCTGAACTACTACCCCCACTTGCTGGCGCTGTCGGCCAACTCGCCGTACTGGTGCGGCCACGACACCGGGTACGCATCCCACCGTTCCCAGGTATTCCAACAACTGCCCACCGCGGGACTTCCGTTCCAGTTCAAGAGCTGGGACGAGTACGAGTCCTACGTGCAGGATCTGCTGACCACCGGTGTGATCGAGGACGATTCCGAAAACCGCTGGGACATCCGACCCGTTCCTCGCTTCGGCACCGTGGAGATGCGCGTGTGCGACGGGCCGTCCACCCTGCACGATGTGAGCGCACTGACCGCACTGACCCAGTGCCTCGTGGAGTCCTTCTCCCGCACCCTCAACAACGGCGGGACCATCCCGACCATGCCTCCGTGGCACCACCAGGAGAACAAGTGGCGCGCGGCCCGCTACGGCCTGGACGCCATCATCATCCAGAACGCCCAAAGCGATGAGCGTCTGGTCACCGAGGACCTCACCGAGCTCCTCAACCAGCTGGAGCCCATTGCCTCCGATCTGAGTTGCAGCGACGAGCTAGCACGCGTGGAGGACATCATCCGTCACGGTGCCGGATATCAGCGCCAACAGCGTGTGGCCAAGGAGAACAACGGCGACCTGCGCGCCGTGGTGCTGGACATCGTGGAGCGCAACCGCAATTCGGCTGGCTGAACTGCACCCCAGTCATGCTCCGGGCATACCGTCATGCTCGGGGCACGCTCATCAGCGCGCCGTTGAACTCGGAGCCGAGTACGCCCTATGCCGCGCCCATCGACACCGTGGACACCGGCAGCCCCGGATCCGCGGTGAACACGATCCCGGTGGCGGAGCGACCTTCGGCCACCAGGCGTGCGCCGAGCGCGGCCACCATCGCTCCGTTGTCGGTGCACAAGCTCAGCGGCGGAACGATCACCTCGATACCCCGGGCGTTGCAGCGCTCGGTCACCAACGCCCGCAACCGCGAGTTCGCGGCCACGCCGCCACCCATGAGCAGCGTCTCGATCGAGTTCTCGGTGCACGCCAGCACGGTCTTACGGGAAATCACGTCCACCACGGATTCCTGGAAGGACGCAGCGACGTCCGCAACAGGAACCGGCTGCCCGGATGCCTCGTAGGTCTCCACCACTCGCGCCACTGCGGTCTTGAGTCCCGAGAAGGACATGTCATAGCGATGCGATCCGGGCTTCTCGGCCGATCCCATGTACTTCCCGGCGGTCAGCCCGCGGGGGAAGCGGAACGCGTTGGGGTCGCCGTCCCGGGCTGCCTTGTCGATGGCCGGTCCCCCGGGATAACCCAGCCCGAGCAACCGGGCGACCTTGTCGTAGGCCTCGCCGGCGGCGTCGTCGATCGTCGCGCCCAGCAACCGGACGTCACCGGTGATGTCCGGAACCGAGAGAATCTCGGTGTGCCCGCCCGAGACGAGTAGCGCACCCAGGTTCGAGGGCAGCTCGTCGTTGTCGTCGAGCAAACCCACGCTCACGTGGGCGACCAGGTGATTGATGGCGTAAAGCGGTTTTCCCGTGGCGACCGCGAGCGCCTTGGCCGCGGCCACGCCCACCATGAGCGCGCCGGCCAGACCGGGTCCGGAGGTCACGGCGATGGCGTCGATCTCATCGAGCGTCACACCGGCGTCGTCGAGGGCGGCCTGCAGCGTGGGCACGAAGGCCTCGAGGTGCGCGCGCGAGGCAATCTCGGGGATCACGCCGCCGAAACGCACGTGTTCATCCATCGACGAGGACACCGTGTTGGTCAGCAGTTCGGTGCCGCGCACGATGCCCACGCCCGTTTCGTCGCACGAGGATTCGATGCCCAGAACGAGTGGTTCAGCGGTTGCCATGAATGGTCCTTCCGTCCGCGCTGCGCTGCGGCGGCCCGGCCGGGACCAGCTCGCAGCGCATGATCAGCGCGTCATGACCGTCCCCGTAGTAGCCGGGGCGGGTGTGAATGTGTTCGTAGCCGAAGCGCCGGTACAGCTGCTGCGCCCGGTGGTTGTCCGAGCGCACCTCCAGCAGAATCTCCGTGCCGCGGGCGTGGCGTGCGGCCTCGTGCAGCGCACGCAACAGCGCGCTGCCCAGGCCCTTGCCTTCGTGCCCCGTGGCCACCGCGATGGTCTGCACGTCCGCGACCGGCGGGATGCACATCATGCCCGCGTAACCGACGATCTCCTGCTCTCGCGTGAGCGCCCAATACTGTCGAGTCGGGTGGGCCAGTTCCTCGTCGAACATGTGGCGCGGCCAGGCATCCTCGGGGAACAGCGCGGTTTCGAGCGCGTAGACCTCGTCCAGGTCCGCGGGTTGCATGGGTCGCAGGGCATAGCCTTCCGGCAACGACGACGCCGCTCCGCCGGCCGCCTCGTGTCCGGTCACCGTAGTGCCTTCTTACGCTGCACGGGCACCTTGGCGTCGGATTCACGCAGGTAGAGCGGAGTGGTGTCTGCGCTCAGATCCGTGCCGCGTTCCTGCAGGGCCCAGGCGGCACGGGAAAGGTCGGCGGCGGTGGGCTGCCAGTCGGTTGAGTCCGCCACGGCGTGGGGCAGGTGATCGGAATACAGCCCGGCGCCGTGCCCGTAAACCGGCAGTTTTGGGAGATCCTCGGGTGCGGTGACCTGCGGCCCGTCCTCGGAACGGGCAAAGCGGCCGTGGCCGTCCTCGTGCACCTCGTAGCGGCCCCAGTAGAGCTCTTTGCGGCGCGCGTCGGTGGCAACCAGGAACTCGGTTCCCTCCGTTGCACCCTGTGCGGCCCGATGGGCCAGAGCGTCCAGGGAGCACATACCGTACACCGGAAGATTCCACGCGAATCCAAAGGTGCGAGCGCTCACCAGCCCCGCGCGCAGTCCGGTGAACGGGCCGGGGCCGGTTCCCACCAGGATGGCTTTCAGCTGGGAGGGCTCAACGTCCGCCTGCCCCAGCAAGTTGTAGACGGCCGGGGCCAGGGCCTCAGCGTGGGAGCGGGTGTCCTGGGTAGCGAATTCCGCGAGCACCTCCCCGTTACGGGTCAGCGCCGCGGACGCAATGGACGACGAATCCAGACTCAGCACAAGCACCCGAACAGTCTAAGCCCGGCGATCAGAGGTCCAGTCGCTCGAACCAGCGGGGACCGTAGCCGCGCATGACGATGGTGCGCGGCTCATCCGTGTCCTCCTCGTCCTCATCCCATTCCTCGTTGAGGGCATCGAGAGCGCTCGAGAGGGACTGGGCCTCCTTGGCCGCCGCTGAGTCCTCGCCCGGTCCCTGGGCACCGGTGCCGGACTGCTCCGTCTCGCCCGCGCTCTGGTTGATCTCGTAGTTCAGGGCAAAGGCCGCCGACGGCGCTCCCACTGCTCCCCGGGGGCGCACGATGTCGATGACCAGACGCGATTCGCTCAGGTGCTCCACTTTGCCGGTACCCCACTCGACCACGGTCACGCTGGACTCCACCGTGTCCTCGAGGTCGATGTTGTCGATGTCCGCTGAGGTGTCCAACCGGTAGGCATCAACGTGCACCAGATCCGGCCCGCCGGGATTAGGTCCGTCCGGAAGGTTCGGGTGCTGGCGGGACAGCACGAACGTGGGCGAGATGATTCCCTCACGCACTCCCAATCCGGATCCGAGGCCCTGCGTGAACGTGGTCTTGCCCGCACCCAGTTCACCGTTGAGCATGAGCAGGTCCCCGGCCTTCAGATGCGCCGCGAGCCGCTGAGCGATCAGCTGGGTTTCTTCCGCGGAAGCCGGGTAGCGGGTCAGCGTCCAGTTGGGCTGTGTGTATGACTCCCCCGAAGAGTCACGCGTGGGACGCGGATCCTGCGGCAGGCTGTGCGCGGCCAAGGCACTAGCGCTCCGGGACACGGTCACGTCCCCCAGGGTCAGGTGGCTGTGGCTCGTGTACTCGCGGGGCACGCGAGGTGAGACCCGCGTGACGATCTCATAGTTGATGCTGCCGGAAGCGTCCGCCCACTCGGTTGCGGAGGGGTAATCACCGGCACCGAACAAAATCGCCTCGTCCCCGATGTGCACCATGGGATCCACTGCTTCGTCCACCACCGGCGTGCCGGCGGGGACACCCTCGGGTGTGACAGTCCTCCCTTGAGCCAGATCGATCACGCACTGATCCATGGCTATCCGGCCCACTACGGGGTACACCCGGCCCCCGATGTAGACGGGAGCGCCGGTTGCGACGCGGGGAACGCCGTCGGCGTATCCCAGCGGAATGAGCGCGAGGTGCGTGGGGCCCTCGGTGCGGTAGGTGAGGCCGTAGGAGACCCCCTGACCAGCGGGGACGGCCTTGACGTTTGCCACGCGTGTGCGCAGAGTCATCGCGGGGATCAGGCCGAAATCCTTGGGCGGGCGATCCTCGAACGGACTCAGGCCGTAGATGCCCAGGCCGATGCGCACGGCGTCGCGCAGGATGTAGTCGGGGTCTTCGAGTTGATCGGCAGACAACAGCGCAGGAGTGTTGGCTGCGTGGATCATCGCCGGTTTCAGTCCCGCCTTGCGTGCGATCCGCACGGCGTCCGTCAGCGCGTTGAGCTGCTCCATGGTCTCGTCGCCGCGGGCGGGCTCGTCCGCGACCGAAAGGTGCGTGAAGATGCCCTCCACAAGGACCAGACCCTCGTTCTGCGCGGCGACCACTCGCTCCACGAGCTCCGGCCACTGCCCCGCGGTGGAGCCGTTGCGGCCCAGACCCGTGTCGATCTTGAGGTGCAGCGTGGCTGTCTTACCGGTCTCGCGAGCGGCTTTGAGCACGGCGTCCAGTTCCCAGCCGCTGATCCCCAGGGACACATTGTGTTCCAAGGCATCGAAAAAATCGGTGCTCGTGGTGTGCAGCCACGACAGCACGGGCGCGGTGATGCCCGCGTAACGCAGCGCGAGCGCCTCGCTCACGTGCGCGGTGCCGAGCATGTCCGCGCCGGCGGAGAGCGCCGTGCGAGCGACCTCGGGCGCGCCGTGGCCGTAGCCGTCCGCCTTGACCACAGCGATCAGCTTCCGCCCACGGGCCAACTGCGTTAATCGGACCACGTTGTGCCACACCGCGGAGAGGTCGATGACCGCGCTGCGCTCGCTGGGTTCTTCGGACTGCCACGACGTTGTTACGCTCACGCTCCCCATTGTGCCTGTTTCGCGGGCTCCACGTGTTCGCGACCAAGCGGGACCGCTCCGTGCCACGGTGCTTCCCGTTAGGCTTATCGCGTGCCCCAACAAACCTCGCCGCGTGTGCTGCTCGTGAGCATGCACACCTCGCCCGTGGACCAGCCCGGCTCCGGCGACGCCGGCGGCATGAACGTCTACGTGCTCCACCTGGCTCGTTCGCTGTCCCAGCGAGGCTGGGCCGTGGACATGGCCACGCTTGATCGGAATCCTTCGCGTCCCGCGGGCGTCACGGCGACTTCACTATCCGACGGTCTCCGTCTGCTGTCCGTCGCAGTTCCCGGCGCGGCCAGCGCCCCCAAGGAAGATCTTCCGGAATTTACCGTGGAGTTCGGTCGCGTGCTCGCTGCTTTTTACGACGACGCCGCTCCCTGCCTCGTGCACGCCCACTACTGGCTGTCCGGGGTTGCGGCCCGTGAAATTTGTGAGGCTCTCAAGATTCCCCTGATGCTCACACTCCACACCTCCGCCGCCGTGAAGAACCTGCGGGCCGGTCCAGGTGAGAACCCGGAACCCGCGTCCCGCGAGCGCGCCGAACAGGAACTCGTGGCCAGCTCCTGCACGCTGGTGGTCAACACTCCCGCCGAGGCCGATCAGATGGTGGAGCTCTATGGGGCTTCCCGTGATCGGATCCGTGTGATCCCACCCGGAGTAGACCCGGACATCTACTATCCGGCGGTGAAGACCACATACTCGGCTGGCTCGGTAACGCCTTCTGAACCGTCCCCTTGGAGCGCTTCGGTTTCCGGATCCGTCAACGCGCGTCCGTTCACCGTTCTGTGCGCCGGACGAATGCAACCTCTCAAGGGACCTCAAATTCTGGTCGCCGCCATGGGATTGCTGCGCCAACAACATCCCGACTGCGCGGTTCACCTGATTTTGGCCGGGGTTGGTTCACCCGAGTTCCTGGCGGAGCTGCATCGGCTGGTGGATGAGCACCACGTGGCTGATGCCGTGGAGTTCCAAGGTTCCATGCCGTCCCACGAACTGGCCGAACTGATGCGGTCTGCGGATGCCGTGGCCATGCCTTCGTCCTCCGAAACCTTCGGCCTGGTCGCTTTGGAGGCGCAGGCCTGCGGCACCCCGGTCCTCGCGACAGATGTGGACGGACTGCGCTACGCCGTGGAAGCCGATCGAACGGGCTGGCTCGTGCCCGGACGCACCTCCGAGCTGTGGGCGCAGGCACTGTACCGAGCGGCGTCGAACCCTGAACAATGGCGGGCTATGTCTCAGGCGGCGGCGGAGCGGGCGCGCAAGCTCACGTGGGACCATGTGGCCGCCCAACATGAGGTGGCTTACACACGCTGCGCGGGCGAGCGCGTAACCACCTAGACTCGAGAGTGTGACCACCGCGTATCTCAGCCGTGAATCGTTGGCAAGGTATCTGGATCGATCCCGGATCACCGGCGCCGTAGCGACCCCCCGCGAAGCAAACCTGCGCAATATCCAGGGATTCCTGGACGGCGACCAGCACCAGCACATGGGCGTCGAGCAGACCAAGGACTGGACCTACAAGTCCGTGTTCAAGCTCATGCGTGATCGCGTGGGCATCAACGAGGACCCCAAGTACACCGAGGGCCAGGACTCCATTTCTGCCGCCCTGTGCATCGCTGCGCTGGATAAGTACGCGGATATTTTCAGCGAGGCGGTCAAGGGTCGCAAGCGCCTTCTGTTCGCCACCGGTCACCCGGCCGGACTCGCACCCGTCTATGCCAGGCTCGCCCGCGTGGCCCGCAAGTCTGGCGCTCGTGTGCTTCGCGTTGACGGGGCCATTCCCTTCGAGGACGGGGACGTGCGCCAGATCGAGGACGTCGTGATGGTTGAGCAGTACGGCGGCCTGCGGCACACCCACTTCCCCGAACCCATGAAGCTGGTCTTGGAACAGCTGGCCGCTGAGGGCCGTGAGCAGCCGGATCTGGTGATTTCCGATCACGGCATGGCCGGTTACGCGGGGTCTCGTGCCAAACTGCGCACCATCGCGATGGGTGACTGCAACGACCCCGGCATCTTTGTGGCCGAAGCCCAGGGCGACGTGGAAGTCACCGTTCCCTTGGATGACAACGTGGCACCCCATCTCTACAACCCGTTGGTCGACTACATCATTTCCCGCGCGGGTCTGGCGGGGCAGGACCGGAGATAGCTCCGCCACCTGAAATTCAGGTCAGTTCCAAGCCACTCATCGATGGTGACAAGGGCTCCGGGATGACCCGATCTCGGTCCTCAACTGAATCGACGGCGCCCGGTACCGAAGTGAATCGGTACCGGGCGCCGTCGTTCGTCCTAAAGCGTGTTTAGCGCTCGATCTCGCCGCGGATGAACTTCTCGACGTTCTCGCGAGCGGTGTCATCGTCGAACTGCACGGGCGGGGACTTCATGAAGTACGAGGACGCCGAGGTCAGCGGGCCACCGATACCGCGGTCCAGGCCGATCTTGGCGGCGCGGATGGCGTCAATGATCACGCCGGCGGAGTTCGGGGAATCCCACACCTCGAGCTTGTACTCCAGGGAGATGGGTGCGTTGCCGAATCCGTGGCCCTCGAGGCGCACAAACGCGAACTTTCGGTCGTCCAGCCACCCCACGTAGTCCGAGGGGCCGATGTGGACGTCCTTGGCGCGCATCTCGTGCGGCACGTTGGAGGTCACGGCCTGGGTCTTAGAGATCTTCTTGGACTCCAAGCGGGAGCGCTCCAACATGTTCTTGAAGTCCATGTTGCCGCCCACGTTGAGCTGGTAGGTGCGGTCCAGCACGTAGCCGCGGTCCTCGAGCAGCTTGGCCAGCACGCGGTGGGTGATGGTGGCACCCACCTGGGACTTGATGTCGTCGCCCACGATGGGAACACCGGCGTCGCGGAACTTCTGGGCCCACTCCTCGGTGCCGGCGATGAACACGGGCAGCGCGTTGACGAAGGCTACGCCGGCGTCGATGGCGGCCTGCGCGTAGTACCGGTCAGCGTCCTCGGAGCCCACGGGCAAGTAGGAGACGAGCACGTCCACCTTGGCGTCACGCAGTGCCTGAGCGACGTCCACCGGTTCGGCTTCCGACTCGGTGATCATTTCGCGGTAGTACTCCCCCAGTCCGTCCAGGGTGGGGCCGCGCTGCACGGAGACGCCCAGGTTGGGGACGTCCGCGATCTTCATGGTGTTGTTCTCGGATGCCAGGATCGCTTCGGAGAGGTCCAGGCCCACCTTGGCCGCGTCCACGTCGAAGGCCGCGACGAATTCGACGTCACGCACGTGGTAGGGGCCGAACTGCACGTGCATCAGGCCGGGGACAGCCTCGGAGGGGTCGGCGTCGCGGTAGAAGTGCACGCCCTGAATGAGCGATGTGGCGCAGTTGCCCACACCTGCAATGGCCACGCGAATGGGGTGTTCGGACACGGTTCTCCTCGGGGAATCAAGTAGTCAGTGGTCATTGTGCAGACCCGCGCCGACACGCGGATGGCTGACCCACCGCAGTGCCGCGCCGCACAGAACCAACTCCACAGTCTAGTCAAGCAACGGGTCGGTTAACGTACAGTTGCGGGCAGTCATGGCTGGGGCTTACCAGGACAGCGCAGCCTCCACGAGCAGCAGCACGGAGACCGCCAGGAAGACCACACCCGCGATCAATTCCACGCCCACAGAGTGCGCTTGGAACCTCGCGGCCAGTGCCGGCACGGAGCCGAACCACGCCACCGCGCAAAACCACGCCAGCCCCACTACGAACAACAGCACGGCCACGAGTATTGATTCCCACCACAGCGCGTTCGCCGGTACGACCGAGGCGAACAACGCGATGAAGAACACGATGGCCTTGGCGTTCGACAGGTTCGTGATGATGCCTTGAACGACCGCTCTGAAACCGGTCAGGTTCTTGGTACCCAGGATCCCCCCGCCGTGGGCGCTGGGCGCTGGCTCGGGGATCTGCTCGGCGGCCTCCACAGTGGCCGGCGACGGCGCCGCCTCACCCGAACCGGGTACGGCACCGCGCGTGGCGGTTGCGCGGGCAGTCTCCGAACGACGTCGTGAACTCGCCTTGGCCGCGAGCGCCGAGTGAATGGATCCGTAGCCCATCCACGCGAGGAACAGCGCGCCGGCGATCTGGATGGTGAGTTTGAGGACCTCGTTCTGATTGATCACCACCGTGACGCCGGTGAGCGAGAGGGTGATCCAGATAATGTTGCCGATCATCACGCCCAGGGCCGTGAGCATAGCCTTGCCGCGCGAGGACAGGAACGCGTTGCGGAGGATGACCAGGATGTCCGGGCCGGGCGAGACGATGCCCGCGATCCACAGGCCGAGCAGGGCTAAATACTGTGTGGTGCTCATGCGTGCTTGGAGTCGGTCGCGGCGCCCCAGATGTTGATGCCCGCGTCCGTGACGAGGGAATCGATGCGTTCGAGCTCGGCGTCCGAGAAGTCCAGGTTCTGGATGGCCGCCGCGGAATCAGCGATCTGCTGCGGGGACGAAGCACCCACGAGCGCCGTGGTGACCTGGCCTTCGGCTTGCGGGCGCAGAACCCACGCAATGGCCATTTGGGCCAGGGTCTGGCCGCGATCTTCGGCCATGGAGTTCAGTTCCTTGATCTGCTCCAGGGTGTTCTCGTTCAACCATTCCGGGTTGAGGGACTTGCCCGCGGCCGCGCGAGACTCCTCCGGAACACCGCCCAGATATTTGTTGGTCAGCATTCCCTGGGCCAGTGGGGAGAAGCTGATGGACCCCATGCCTGCCTCGGTCAGGGCTGCGAGCAGGTTTTTGCCGTCCGCGCGCTCGTTGGGCTGTTCGATCCAGCGGTTGAGCATGGAGTACGAGGGCTGGTGGATGAGCAGCGGGGTGCCCAGCTCTTTCATGATCTTCTGCGCCGCTAGCGTGAGGTCCGCACTGTAGGACGAGATGCCCACGTAGGTGGCCCGACCGGAACGCACGATGTGGTCCAGGGCGCCCATGGTTTCTTCGAGCGGAGTGTCTGCGTCCGGGCGGTGATGGTAGAAAATGTCCACCCGGTCCAGATCCATGCGTTCCAGGGACTGGTCGATGGAGTCCAGCAGGTACTTCCGCGAGCCACCGACTCCCCCGTACGGGCCCGGCCACATGTTCCAGCCAGCCTTGGTCGAGATGATGAGTTCCTGGCGGTACCGTGCGAAATCCTCGCGGAGGATGCGGCCGAAATTCAGCTCGGCTGAACCCGCGGGTGGGCCGTAGTTGTTGGCCAGATCGAAGTGGGTGATGCCCAGGTCGAACGCCTTGCGCAGGGTGGCGCGCATGTTGGCCAGCGGGGTGTCATCACCAAAGTTGTGCCACAGCCCCAGGGACAGCGCGGGCAACTTCAGCCCCGAATTCCCCACCCGCCGATACGGCATGGTTTCGTAGCGGTCCTCGTCCGCGGTCCAGACAGTGTCATCACCGAAAGTCAGCATGGGAACTAGTGTGCCACCTGATGGCGGCCGGTCACTCGAACCGCGTTAAAACCACGTTCCTATGCTGTCGGGACAAGAGTAAAGCCGCGACAACCAGGAATCCGTCGATCCCGGTCGCCGCGGCTTCAGTCCTGGTCAGACGCGCAGCACCGTAGCGGTGTTGGGTGCCAGCGTGACCTTTCCGGGGGTGTCCAGTCCGGGTTCGACGCCGCTCGCAAACAGCACCTGGGGCGCGTCACCTCCCATGAGGGGCAGCTCCCGTTCCTGATCGGACAGGTTGATCGCGGTGACCACGCCGTGCTCGGATTCGGCTTCGCTCATGCGCTTCAGTACGAACCACTGCTCATCGTCGCTGGCCTGGGTGGCCATGGTGGCCCAGTCCTGACTGGTCAGCTCGGGGGTCTCGCGGCGCAGCCCGATCAGATCGCGGTAAGCCGTGAAGATCCGCTCGTGATCGCCCTGGTGCACCTCGTCCCAGTTGAGCTTGGACCGCTCGAAGGTCTGCGGGTCCTGCGGGTCCGGCACGGACGCGTGGTCCCAAGCCATGGCCGCGAACTCCGCTTTGCGGCCCTCGGCCACGGCCTTCCCCAGCTCGGGCTCCGGGTGCGCGGTGAAGAACTGCCACGGAGTGCTCGCGCCGAATTCCTCACCCATGAACAGCATGGGAGTGAACGGCTGAGTCATGAGCCACGTGGCCGCACACAGCACACGGTCAACGCTCACAGTGTGGTTCATGCGGTCGCCGGCCGCGCGGTTACCCACTTGGTCGTGGTTCTGCAGGAACGTGACGAACTGCCACGGGGACACCTCGGACGGGTTGATCTCCCGACCGTGCGAACGCCCGCGGAACGTGGAGTACGTCCCGTTGTGGAAGTACGCGGTGTGCATGGTCTTCTCCAGGGCGTGCAGGGAATCGAAGTCCCCGTAGTAGCCGTGGTTCTCCCCGGTGAAGGCCACGTGTGCGGCGTGGTGCACATCGTCCAGCCACTGAGCATCCATGCCCTGCCCGTGTTCCTCGGCGGGGATGATCATGCGCGGGTCGTTCAGATCGGACTCCGCAATCGTGAACAGGTTCTTGCCCGTGCGCTCGGATTCCTCCGCGACACGATCGGCGATCTCCTGCAGGATGTGCTTGGCGCGGGTGTCCGCGAGCGCGTGCACGGCATCCAGGCGGAAGCCGTCCACGTGGTAGTCACGCAGCCACATGGTCACGTTGTCCAGGATGTACTCGCGCACCCCGTCCGAACCCCAGTCGTCCAGGTTGATCAAGTCGCCCCAGCTGGAGGCGCCGGTCTTGAAGTAGTCGGCGAACAGTGGCAGATAGTTACCGCTGGGTCCCAGGTGGTTGTAGACAACGTCCTGGATCACGCCGATTCCCTTGGCGTGGCACGCATCCACGAAGCGTTGGTAGGCCTCCGGCCCGCCGTAGGACTCGTCCACGGTGTACCAAGCAACACCGTCATAGCCCCAGTTGTGGTCGCCGTTGAAGCCGTTGACCGGCAGCAGCTCCACGTAATCCACGCCCAGATCGGCCAGGTAGTCCAGCTTCTCGATGGCGGAATCGAGAGTGCCCTCGGGCGTGAACGTACCCGGGTGCAGTTCGTACAACACGGAGTCCTTGAGCGCCGGCGGCTGCCACGCGGCGTCGCTCCACTGGAACTGCTCGGGATCGAACGTGCAGGACAGGTCGTGCACGCCCTGCGGCTGGCGGCGCGAGCGCGGATCCGGCAGCACGTCGGAGACCGAGGTGCGTTCCTTGTCCGTGCCCTCGTCGAAAACCTTGGTCAGCAGGTAGCCGTAACGCACGGTTCCCGACGCCGCCTGCTCACCTTCCGCGAGCGTCCACCACCCGGGGCGCTCGGCCAGGCCCTCCATAGGGTGGTCGACCCCCTCCACGCGGACGGTGACTTCGCGGGCGTGGGGGGCCCACACGTCAAAACGGTGATCGTTGATCATGCTCAGCGGTCCTTTCGGCGCAGCAGCGCCACGGGATAGGTGTCAAGAAGTTCGGCCAGCTGCACGCCGCCGTTCGAGGTGAAGGTGCGGCGGGTCAGGATGTCTTCCCAGTCGCCGTCGCTCAGGTTCACGGTTTCGTCCGTCCAACCACCGGCCTTTGCCAGCCCCACGGGGAAGCGTGTGACCACCGTGGCCGCGCCTCCGCGATCGAAGCCCAGAGCGTGCCCGGCCAGGGCGCCGGTGAACTCGAGCGGTTCATAACTGGTGAACAGTTCCGGGTGCTCACGGCGCAATCGCAGTGCACGGGAGGTCAGCAACATGCGGGCGGCACCGGTCTCGTCCACTGCGGGAGAACCACCATCGGTGCCCGGCAAGCCTGCGTCCAACTCGGTCAGCAGTTTGTCGCGGAGCTCGAAGTCCACGGGGCGCCGGTTGTCCGGATCCACCAGGGACGGCTCCCACAACTCCTGCCCCTGGTACACGTCCGGCACGCCAGGCAGGGTCAGCTGCAGAGCGGTCGCGGCCATACCGTTGGACCAGCCCGGTGCCGTCGCACGCTCCACAAAGCCTTCCACGATGCCCCGGGCCCGCGGGTTGGTGAACACGAAATCGATGAAGCGAGTCAGTTCCTTCTCGAACTCCTCGTCACCGTCCACCCAGGCCGTGGACACGGAAGCTTCACGCACGGCCTTCATCGCGTAGTCCACCGCGCGGTCACGCTCGAGCGGCCACGCACCCACGATGGCCTGCAACACCAGGTTGACGGCGGGTCCGTCCTGCAGGGAAATCCCCGCGTCACGGGCGCGCGAATACAAGGTGGCAAGCACCTCGGACCAGGCCTTGGCCGATTCGGACAGCACCGTGATGCGAGCACGGACCGAGGCCGAGCGCTTGGTGTCGTGCGTCGTCAGAGCATTCATGGTGTCCGGGGATTCCCGCTGCCGCTCGGCGGCGAGTTCGTGGAATTCGGCCGGGGTCAGCGAGAACACGGACGGATCACCGCCCACTTCCGTGAGGGACGTCAGTTTGGTGAATCGATAGAACGCGGTGTCCTCCACGCCCTTGGCCATGATCATGCCGGAGGTCTGCTGGAAGCGCTTGGCAACCTCGGTCAGCTCCTCCGCCGACGTCGCTGCGTCGCCCAACACCGCCGCCAGGTCGTCGATCACGGCGCTCAGTTCCGGCCGAGCCTTCTTCGCTGCAGCCACGGCTTCGCGCTGGTAGTCGACGCCGAACGGCAGGTACGTGCGGTACACCGGGAAGTTCGCGAGGATTTCCGCGAGGCCGTCGTAGGCCTGCTCATCCGGATGTGCGAAATCCTCGGGGAGATCGCGCACCAGTCGGTGCACTTCGGCGGCCAGACCCACATCGGCCATGCGGCGCTTGGTGTCGTGGATCAACTCTTCCCAGCGCACGGGATCGCCCTCGCGCAGCTTGGTGTCCAGGGAAGCCAATTCGTAGTGGCCCTCGGGGTTGGTGAGCACGCGGTCGATCCAGCCGAGCGAGTCGTAGCCCGTGGTGCCCGCGGTCTTCCACTGCTGCGGCAGCGACTCTCCGGGTTCCAGGATCTTCTCGACCGTCGTCCACGCCCCACCGGTGACATCCGCGAGCTTCTCCAGGTAATCCTCGGGGTCTCGCACGCCGTCCGGGTGGTCGATGCGCAGGCCGTCCACGAGCTTTTCATCGAACCAGCGGCGCACCTCCACGTGGGATTCGTCGAAGACCTTCTGATCCTCCACGCGCACGCCTGCCAGCGTGGTCACGGTGAAGAAGCGCCGGTAGTTCAGTTCGGAATCTCCGCGGCGCCAGTTCACCAGTTCGTAGTTCTGCTTGGCGTGCACGTCCTGCGCAGAGTCACCCTCCTGATAGGTGCCCTCCGCGATCGGGTAGACGTTCTCGTAGTAGCGCAGGGTGCCGTCCTCCACGGTCAGCGCGGAGAGATCCTCGTCGCCGTCACCCAGCACCGGAATCAGGATCTTACCGTTGCCAGCTGCCCAGTCCACGTCGAAAGAGTCAGCGTGCGGGCTGTTCTTGCCATCCTTGAGCAGCGACCACCACCACGGGTTCTCCTGCGGAACGGCCACACCTTGGTGGTTGGGAACGATGTCCACCACCACGCCCATTCCGGCATCGTGAGCGGCCGACGAGAGCGCTGCCAGTCCGTCCGCTCCCCCGCGTTCGGGGTCGATCTCGGTCGGGTCGGTCACGTCGTATCCGTGATCCGAACCGCTCGTGGCGCGCAGTACGGGCGAGAGGTACACCCAATCCGCGCCCAAGCGCTTGAGGTACGGGACGAGTTCCGCCGCGCGGAAAAGGTCCTGCTGTGAGGTGATTTGCAACCGGTACGTTGAGGTGGGAGTCAGCACCCTTCCAGTCTTGTCGCTCAGGGCGCGCAATTCCAGTGACTCCGCCACGAGCGAGAACGCGTCGGCCATAATCTTGGCGACCGTTAACGCAACCGACGACGCCGCCCGGTGCGGGCGACGTCGTCGGTTGCGTCGAACGCGTCCTACAAAAGGACGCGACTGATCACGGAATTACTGGTGGTCGTGCGGTGCCTGAGCGTACGCGGCGACCGAAGCGGCCACGGATGCATCCGGCTCTTCCTCCGGAGCTTCCCACGCGCGCAGCACCACGGTGGACTTACCGGCCAGCGTGATCTGCGTGGAGTGATCGCGAATCTCGCCGTCGCCGTGCTCACCGGCGGTGTCCAGGATCTCTTCCCACTTCTCGCCGTAGTTAGCTGCGGGCAGGGTGAAATCCACTTCCTCGGGGGCCGAGTTGAAGTACACGATGAAGTTCACGTCCACGATCTGACGACCGCGCATGTCCACACCCGCAATGCCCTGGCCATTGAGCCACATGCCCATGGAGCGAGTGAGCGGCTCGTCCCAGTCCTGCGGCACCATGGGGGTGCCGTCAGCGTTGAGCCACGCGATGTCCGGCATGGGATCTTCGTCGGAGCGCTCCCCCATGTCCACGGGGCGCCCGTCGAAGAACTGCGAGCGACGGAACGTGGGGTGGTTCTGGCGCAGGTGCGTGATCGCAGCCGTGAATTCGACCAACGGGCCGTCCATACGGTCCCAGTTGATCCACGAGAGCTCGTTGTCCTGGCAGTACGTGTTGTTGTTGCCGTCCTGTGTGCGGCCCAACTCGTCACCGTGCAACAGCATGGGGGTGCCCTGGGACAAGAGCAACGTGGTCAAGAAGTTGCGCTGCTGACGGGCGCGCAGAGCCAGGACGTTGGGATCGTCCGTGGGTCCCTCCTCGCCGCAGTTCCAGGAACGGTTGTGGGACTCGCCGTCGTTGTTGCCCTCGCCGTTGGCGTCGTTGTGCTTCTCGTTGTACGACACCAGGTCGCGCAGCGTGAAACCGTCGTGGGCGGTCACAAAGTTGACGGACGCGAACGGGCGGCGGCCGCTGTTCTCGTAGAGGTCGGCGGAACCGGTGATGCGGGACGCGAACTCGCCCAGGGTTGCGGGCTCGCCGCGCCAGAAGTCACGCACGGTGTCGCGGTACTTACCGTTCCACTCGGTCCACTGCGGCGGGAAGTTACCCACCTGGTAACCGCCGGGCCCGATGTCCCACGGCTCGGCAATGAGCTTGACCTGGGAAACGATCGGATCCTGCTGCACGAGCTCGAAGAACGTGGAGAGCTTGTCCACGTCGTAGAACTCACGGGCCAGGGTCGCTGCCAGGTCGAAGCGGAAACCGTCCACGTGCATCTCGGTCACCCAGTAGCGCAGCGAATCCATGATCAGCTGCAACGAGTGCGGGTGGCGCACGTTCAGGGAGTTACCGGTGCCGGTGTAGTCCATGTAGAACTTGTGGTCGTCGTCAACGGTGCGGTAGTACGCGTTGTTGTCGATGCCCTTCATGGACAGCGTGGGGCCCATGTGGTTGCCCTCGGCGGTGTGGTTGTAGACCACGTCCAGGATCACTTCGATATCTGCCTGGTGCAGTGCACGCACCATGGCCTTGAACTCCTGCACCTGGCTGCCCAGGTGAGAGGCCGAGCTGTACTCGTTGTGCGGGGCGAAGAACGCAATGGTGTTGTAACCCCAGTAGTTGCGCAGACCCTGATCCAACAGCGTGGAATCCTGCACGAACTGGTGCACGGGCATGAGCTCGATAGCGGTCACACCCAGCTTCTGCAGGTGCTCGATGACCGAGGGGTGTGCCACGCCCGCGTACGTGCCGCGCTGCTCCTCCGGAACGTCCGGGTGCTGCATGGTCAGGCCCTTGACGTGGGCTTCGTAGATCACGGACTTGTGGTACGGAGTGTGCGGGGTGCGGTCACCCTCCCAGTCGAAGAACGGGTTGATCACCACGCCCTTCATCATGTGCTCCGCCGAATCCTGATCGTTGTAGGAATCCTCATCACCGAAGTGGTAAGAAAACATGGACTCGTCCCAGTCCATGCCGCCCTCAACGGCCTTGGCGTAGGGGTCCAGCAGCAGCTTGTTCGGGTTGCAGCGCAGTCCCTGGGAAGGGTCCCACGGGCCATGCACGCGGTAACCGTAGCGCTGACCGGGCTGCACCTGAGGCAGGTAGCAGTGCCACACATAGCTGTCCACGGCGGTGACATCCACGCGGGTTTCCTGGCCGTCCTCGTCGAACAGGCACAGCTCCACTTTCTCTGCGACTTCCGAGAAGAGAGCGAAATTGGTGCCTGTGCCGTCGAATGTTGCGCCTAAGGGATAGGCGTGACCGGGCCAAACTTCCATGGGGTTGTCTCCTAGAGATTGATGACATGGCGAACGAGGTTGCGTACGCGCGGGCGCGTTGGGACGTCATTGGCCAACACCCAAGAATAGCGGGTACTTACTGTCTCGTTTTCCGTAATACCGTGCGCACGTTGGCCGCCAGTACCGTGGGTGGCACCGGGCCGTCTCCATCGACCCGGGATGCGAGCGCGTGCACGCCAGCTCCCAGTGCGGCAGCGGCGGCCCACCGACCGTCCCCGCGCGCCCATTCTCCCAGCGGCCGCAGCGCATCCGGGTGCTCGGACACGTGAGCCACCACGGTGCCCAGAATCCCGGCGAGCGTGTCGCCGGATCCGGCGGTTGCCAACCACGGGCTCGCCTGGCCGATGCTCAAGCACACCTGATCAACGCCACCCACCTCGGAACCGGGTGAAGCAACGATCGTGGTGGCACCCTTGAGAAGCACCGTGGCGCCGGTGAGTCGGGCCGCTTCGCGAGCCCAGTGCACGGGCGCTGCCTCGATCCGAGCGCGATCCGGGGCGTCATCGGTGACCCCGAATCCCTTGAGCCACTCGAAGACCTGCTCGAGTTCACCAGCGTGCGGCGTGAGGATCTTGTGTGCCCCGAGCTTGCCGTCTGCCACGGCCTGAGCCGCCAGGGTGAGAGCGCCAGCGTCGAGTACCGCGGGTTCCTCTGCCTCAACCACTGCTTGCACTCGCGCTGACTGGCTTTCATCATTCGCAACACCGGGTCCGGCCAACCATGCCTGCACATGAACGTCCCAGGGCTGATCATCGGAGCAAACGACCTCAGGGCTAGCGTTCAGCACCATGCCACGCGTCGTGGCGTCCCCCAGGAAGCGCACCATGCCCGCTCCCGCATTCACGGCGGCATTGGTGGACATGATGGCCGCGCCCGGATACATAGGGGTACCGGCCACGACACCCAACACACCCCGGGTGTACTTGGTGTCCGTAGCAGTGGGGCGTGGCCAGGCCGCCAGGATGTCCTTGGCTTCGAGCCGGAACACGGAAGGGTTCTCCAGCCGGTCCTCAATGCCAATGGGAATGATCGTGAGTTGACCGGAGGCCTGCTCACCGGGAGCCACCACGTGGGCGACCTTGGCCGCACCGAACGTCACGGTGGCGTGAGCCTTCAAGACCGGTTCGGGTGCCTCGCCGGTATCCGCGTCAACGCCGGACACCACATCGCACGCGACAATGCGCGGACCAGTGGGGCTGGTGCGCTGAAACTTCTTGAAATCGGCCACGAGCGAGGCGGCCTCCCCGCGCAGCCCACCCGAAGCACCGGTCCCGAGCATCGCATCGATCACCAAATGGGCTGAGGTCAACTTGGACAGGGCCTGACCACGGTCCACCGTGTGGAAACCGGCGATCGACGGGTCGACCTTCACGTCCGGGGTGCTTGCCTCGTCCTGGCCCTCGAGCCGCACTACGGAACCGCCCAGTGCCCGCAACGCTTTGAGGCCCTCGGGATGAGCCTTGGATCCGGTGAGGATGGCCGTGACCATGACACCCGCACGCCGCAGGAAGGAACCGGCCCACAGCCCGTCACCGCCGTTGTTTCCCGAACCCACCAGAATGATGGCCGTGGTCCCGGACAACAGGCCCTTGCGGTTGGCCCTGCGCAAGTGCGTTTCGCACACCCGGGACAGCCCCAGAGCTGCACGTCGCATCAGGATGTCCCCGTAGCCCGTATCGAGCAGGGGTTGTTCGGCGGCGCGCACACTGGCGCCGGTGTATGCGTCAATCACTCCTGGGACCTCCCGATCCTTCGGCCACAACAAATGCCACGGCCATCCCGCCGTCGTGGGATATCGTCACGTGCCACGACTCCACGCCGCGACGTTCGGCCACTTCTGCCACCGTACCCGTGGTGTGTAAACGGGGTGCACCGTGTTCGTCATTGGTGATCCAGCAGTCCTGCCAGATCATCCCGGGAGGCGCCAACAGAGCCTTGGCAGCTGCTTCTTTCACGGCGAAACGAGCCGCGAGGGAGTTCAAGGACAGTCCCCGTTCGTGTTCCACGAACAGGCGTTCCCGTAGTCGCGGGGTCCGCTCCAGCTGCCCCTTGAACCGCTTCACGTCCACAATGTCCACGCCCGTTCCCACGATCATGCCCGCAAGCCTACCCGCGGGTGCGGACACGAATAACGACGGCGGGGGGCCCCCCCAGATAGGGGGGGGGGCCCCCCCCGCCGCGCCGGCTACGGAGGTCTCGGACGTCACCCACGAGCACCAGGGTGCCCGACGCGGACGGACCTCGCCGCCCGGGCCACGGTCCGGACGCACGGACGGGACGCGCACCCGGCCCGTCCACGCA
>JAFAAV010000124.1 GCA_023426375.1 Actinomycetes bacterium
CGCCACTAATCCACCCCAGCAAGCTGGAGCATCATCGTTCGACTTGCATGTGTTAAGCACGCCGCCAGCGTTCGTCCTGAGCCAGGATCAAACTCTCCGTCAAAAAACACGACAGAAACCACAACCACACAGTGATTGCGGGATCCCAGCTGACACCCAACACCCCAGGAAACGGGAAAACACCCCGGGGCATCAGGCCATCAACCAAAAAAATAAAACATTCTTGGTATCAACAAACTAGGCACACTATTGAGTTGACAAACAACAAACCACTCTTCCTGCCGCTCGGGCTGGAAGTCGGTTGCGATCTGCAAGCTTAGGTGAGATCGGAACGGCGGGTCAAATCCAGGTGAACTCTTGGTTCGCCTCTGTATGTCGCCTTGCGATCTCTTGCTTGCGGGGATTCACCTTACCACATCCTCGGCGTCTTGCAACACCGTCAGATCGCTCGGATCGGTCCCTTGTCACCGGTCTGCGGCTCCTTTTTCAGGAACCTCGCCGCGGCGACTCGGTAGACATTACACACTTGCCGAGGGAACGACAAACCCGCGGAACGAACCTCTCGATTCGCGCCGCGGGTTTGGTCGTGAAGGGTTACTTGTCAGCCCTGGTCGACTGCGATGCGGGCTTGAAGTAGAGCACCGCCAGCGGAGGCACCGTCATTTCGGCTGATGCGGGCTTACCGTTGTAGGCGCCCTCAGTGGCAGTGATCTTTCCGAGGTTGCCCACGCCTGATCCTCCGAAGATTTCGGAGTCCGTGTTCAGGACCTCGTCCCAGTCGCCGGCCCACGGCATACCCACTCGGAAGTTCTCGTGGGGGTTACCCGCGAAGTTGGCAATGCACACCAGCGGATTACCCTGATCGTCCCAGCGTGTGAACGACAAAGTATTCCGCCCGGCATCGTTTGCGTCGATCCATTCGAAACCCGAAGGGTCGTTGTCTCGGACGTACAGAGCCGGTGTGTTCCGGTAGATCTCGTTGAGGTTCTTCACGAGCTCCTGCACACCGTGGTGCGGCGGAGTCTCGGAAAGCCACCAGTCCAGGCCGTGCTCCTGCGACCATTCGGATTCCTGGGCGTACTCGGTGCCCATGAAGATCAGCTGCTTACCCGGGTGGGCCCACATGTATGCGAGGTAGGCACGCACGTTGGCCAGCTGCTGCCACCGGTCACCCGGCATCTTGCGCAGCAAGGAACCCTTGCCGTACACGACCTCGTCGTGGGAAATGGGGAGGATGAAGTTCTCGGAGTACGCGTAGACCATCGAGAACGTGGCCTTGTTGTGGTGATAGTGACGGTTGAACGGATCCTCCGCCATGTACTCCAGGCTGTCGTGCATCCAGCCCATGTTCCACTTGATTCCGAAGCCGAGACCCCCGGCTTCGGTGGGCTTGGTGACGCCGGGGAACGAGGTGGATTCCTCAGCGATCATCACAATGCCCGGGTTACGGCGGTAGGCCGTGGCATTGGCTTCCTGAAGGAATCCGATGGCCTCGAGGTTCTCGCGACCACCGTACTTGTTGGGTTCCCACTCGCCGTCGTTACGGGAGTAATCGAGGTAGAGCATGGAAGCCACCGCGTCCACGCGCAGACCGTCAATGTGGTACTCCTCGAGCCAGTAATTGGCGTTCGCCACCAGGAAGTTGCGCACCTCGGAACGGCCGTAATCGAAGATCAGCGTGCCCCAGTCCTTGTGCTCACCCCGACGGGGATCCGAGTGCTCGTAGAGCGGCTCGCCGTCGAAATTCGCAAGCGCCCACTCGTCCTTGGGGAAGTGGCCCGGAACCCAGTCCACGAGCACCCCGATTCCAGCCTGGTGCAACTGATCCACCAGATAACGGAACTCGTCCGGGGACCCGAAACGGGAGGACGGCGCGTAGTAGGAGGTGACCTGGTAACCCCAGGAACCTCCGAAGGGGTGTTCGGCAACCGGCATGAGCTCCACGTGGGTAAAGCCCTGCCAGGTCAGGTACTCGACCAGTTCACGGGCGAGATCCACGTAGTCCAGGCCCTTGCGCCACGAACCGATGTGCAGTTCGTACACGCTCATCGGAGCGTTGTGCGGATCGGTCTGAGCTCGTTTGGCCATCCATTCCGAGTCCTGGAACTCGTAGTTCGATTCGAAAACCCGCGACGCAGTGGACGGAGGAACTTCCGTTCCGAAAGCCATGGGGTCGGCCTTATCTCGCCAGGAACCGTCACGGCCCTGAACGCGGAACTTGTACGTGTCGCCGGAACCCATGCCCGGAATGAACAGTTCCCAGATGCCGCTGGATCCCAGCGAACGCATCGCGTGCTCGGAACCGTCCCACCCGTTGAAGTCGCCGATGACGCGCACAGCGCGTGCGTTCGGGGCCCACACGGCGAAGCTCACGCCCTGGATATCGCCCATGGCGGAGGGGTACCGGTGAACATGGGCACCGAGCGCGGTCCACAGGGTTTCGTGGCGGCCTTCACCGATCAGATGCAGATCCAATTCGCCCAGGGTCGGGGCAAAGCGATACGGGTCATCGAGAACCTGCGGTTCTTGTCCGCTATAGGTCACTTCGACGCGGTAATCGGGGATCCGCCCCTTCTCATGGCTGGGAACAACGCCCGAGAAAATTCCGCCCCACTCGTGTTCGAGCGGGTACAGGCCGTCCACCGTGCGCACCGAAACTTCGGTGGCGAATCGACGCAACGTACGAATGGTGACCGTACCGTCGCCATTCGGATGAGCACCGAGCACCGAGTGCGGGTCGTGGTATCGGCCTTCCGCCACCGCGGCCAGGACCTCTTCGGAAACGGGCGCGGGCCGGCCCTGGTCGGACTGCCCGGCATCATTCTCCGAATTCTGCGACTGCTCCGCAGGCACGGGCTGCTGCTTGCCCGTGGGCGCCGGCTCACTTGAGGTCACCGGAGTTTGTTGGGGATCCTGCTCTCGCTCGGTACTCACTACTTCCTCAGTTCTGAAGGTGTCGTTGGAGTTCGGTTGATCGTCCGTCGTGTCAGTCACGGTACGGGAGCTTGCGGCTCGGAGCGAGCGCATGACAGCGTTCGCGGGCACGTCGACCCAGTCCGGACGATTACGCTGCTCGTACACGACCTCGTACAACGCTTTGTCCAGCCACAATGCTTGGAACAGCACCGATTCGGTGTCGAGGCTCTGCTCACTGGTCTCTTGATAACCAGCCAGAAACGCCGACGACGCCGCTCGCGTCCACTCCTGCGCGTCACCGGATTCCTCGCGGCCGGCCATAGCACCGGCGTAGTCCAGTGATCGAAGCATGCCCACCACATCACGCAGCGCCACATCGGGGCGCACGCGTTCCTTGATGGGACGCAATGGTTCACCTTCGAAATCGAGGATCTTGAAGCCGTTGTCCTTGTTGTACAGCACCTGACCGAGGTGATAGTCACCGTGGATGCGCTGCAGTGGTGGCAGCTCACGCAGACCTTCGAGCTCGTCCATGAGTGACTCGAGGGTGGACTCGAACTCGCTGAATCGGTCGCCGCACACACCCCAGGCCCACCGCAGACGCCCCGAGATGTCCTGCAAGAAGGCATCGCGGGCATCGTGATCCGCGGTGATCGGGTCGAAGGCGCTGACCAAGTCCGCATGGACCCGCGCGGTGGTCGCACCCAGTTCACGAGCAAGGGTGGTGAAATCGCCGCCGCTCTTGGCCCTGTCGACCGCCATTTGCCATGCGTCCTGCGCGTGATCGACGAAATGCGCGGCCACAGCGAGCTGGCCCGCGGTGGTCACCAACCCTTGACGCCATTGGGCATCGATCCACCCTGCTGTGGCGGGCACCGCCGAGGAACCCTGAGATGTGAGTTCCACACCCACCTCGACGTCCGGGTTACGGCCCTCCCCCACCACGCGGAAGAACTTCACGATCACCGCGTCACCGCGCAGGGCAGGATCCGAACCGGTCTCGGAGGGAGGCGGTGTGAGGATCACCGAAGTGTTCGACTGCTCCGAAGAGATCACTCGAACCTGGTCGGAACTGGAGATCCGGTACTGGGTGTTGAGCGCACCGGTGTACTTGCCGTGCAGACCCATGCCATGCCGAAGGACACCGCCCACACCCAGCTGGGTGTCCATGATGCGCAGCACCGCGTCCAGGAACGCTGCATCGCCCACGGCGTCGTACAGATAGAACCTGCTGGCGTGCTCTTCGTCCATTTCAAAACTGGGCGAAATTCGGGGTTCGTGCTGCGTGGTCCCCGCCTCGGACGCATGGCCCTTGGACGCGTGGTTTTTCTGCGCCTCGGGGGGAAGGCCGGCCGAGTCTGCTGAGTCCCCCGAGCGGCGTCGTTCCCAGAACGAACCCGCCTGCTGGACCGCGCGCCGCAGGAAGGAAGCGGAGGCATCCACACCAGCCACGATCTGCTCGGGCAGAGCACGGTTGGGACCGCCGCCCTGGTAGGACCCGATCAGGTAACGCTCGTACTCGGGCAGAGGCTCCGTGGTGCGGACCACCGGGACGTTCAACAGCTCGGTGCGATCACCCACCGTGGCCTGCACCAGGTAGACCATGCGATCCCGCACCACAGAATTCGGCTCCTCGGGATCGAGGTACAATTGCACGCGACCCGCGACATTGACCTTGATCTCTTGCGCCGTGGCCGTGAACGGGAACCAACGTTGCCGCGGCAACCAGTCACGCAACCGGTCCAGAACCTGTTGATCCGTCATTGTGTGTTCCCCACTTCCCTCACATACGTTTTCGTGGAGTGCCGCGCTGATCAGTCGTTACGCGCGGGCTTGATGATGGGCATCGCGATCGTCTCCGGGTGCGCACCGTCCACCGACGGCGCACTGCGCAGCCGCAACCAGAAGAAGTCCTGCGAACCCAGGGTGATGCGGTAGCGACCGGACTCATCGAACTCGCCGAAAGGTTCACCACCGAACAGTTCACGGGTGCCACGACCCGCGTACTCGGGCAGCGTGAGTGAACAGCTGGCCGGCACGTGAGAGAGGTTGAAGATGCACAGCAAGGTTTCCCCGTGTTCGTCATCCGCATCTCGCGGATCCAGACGACGCAGGAACGCGAGTACCGACTCGTGGTCCGTATCCACGTTCACGTAATCACCCATGCCGAAGGCCGGGTGTGCCTTGCGCACCATGAGCATTTGGCGAATCCAGTGCAACAGCGACGACGACGACGCCAGCTGGGTCTCCACGTTGGTCTGCGTGTAGTTGTACACCAGCGACTGGATCACGGGCAGATACAGCTTGCCCGGATCAGCGGTGGAGAATCCCGCATTGCGGTCGGGGGTCCACTGCATGGGTGTACGAGAGGCATCGCGGTCGTCCAACCAGATGTTGTCGCCCATACCGATCTCATCGCCGTAGTACAGGAACGGTGACCCGGGCAATGACAACAGCAGCGCGTGGGCGAGTTCGAGCTCGGCGCGAGAATTGTCGAGCAACGGGGCCAGGCGGCGTCGAATACCGATGTTCGCTCGCATGCGGGAATCCGGGGCATACCAGCCGAGCATGGCCTGGCGCTCTTCGCTCGTGACCATCTCCAAGGTCAACTCATCGTGGTTGCGCAAGAAGGTGCCCCACTGCGTTCCCGAAGGAATTTCTGGCGTGTTCTCCATGGTGGAGACGATGGGCTCCGCTTTCTGGTCACGCAGCGCGTAGTAGATGCGCGGCATGATCGGGAAGTGGAAGCACATGTGGCACTCGGGCGAGGTCTCGGTACCGAAGTACTCCACGACCTCATGAGGCATCTGGTTGGCCTCAGCAATGATCACTCGACCGGGGTACAACTCGTCCACCATGGTGCGCAGTTTGACCAGGAAGTCATGAGTGCCCGGGAGGTTCTCACAATTGGTGCCTTCCTCCTCGACCAGGTAGGGGATGGCATCCGCACGGAAACCGTCGATGCCCATGTCCAGCCAGAACTTGACCACGTCGAACACGGCCTCGACGACCTTGGGATTCTCGAAGTTGAGGTCCGGCTGGTGCGAGAAGAAGCGATGCCAGAAGAACTGTCGACGCACGGGGTCGAAGGTCCAGTTGGACTCTTCGGTATCCACGAAGATGATGCGTGCGTCCTGGTACTTCTCGTCCGTGTCGGACCAGACGTAGAAATCTCCGAAAGGTCCCTCAGGGTCCTCGCGTGAGGCCTGGAACCACGGGTGCTGATCCGACGTGTGGTTCAGTGGAAGGTCGGTGATCACGCGCAGACCGCGGGCATGGGCCTCCGCCACGAGCCGCTTGAAGTCGCTGACGGTACCGAACTCGTCCAGCACGGAGTAGTAATCCGAGATGTCATAACCGCCGTCACGCAACGGCGATTCGTAGAACGGCGGAATCCACAGACAGTCGATCCCCAACCACTGCAGGTAATCCAATTTGTCGATCAGCCCGGAGAAATCTCCGGAGCCGTCGCCATTGGCGTCAGAGAATGCCCGCACCAGAACTTCATAGAAGACGGCTTTACGGAACCAGTCCGGATCGTGCGAGATACCCGGCGCATTGAGGTGGAAGGGTGTGCTGGTCATGATCGGTTGCTGTGGCCTCTCGAAGAAGTCGACGTGGGAACAGTGGTGGTGCGAGTCCTGCTCGCACCACCACGGGGATCACTTCACGTTGCGTCGAATGTGCAGGATGTGCGCCGGCTCGATGTACGGGTCCAAACGGACATAGTTGTGAGTGCCCCACTTCCAGCTGTCACCGGAAATCAGGTCATCCACCCAGAACGAACCGTCCTCGTTGAAGTCATGGTCGCTCAAGTTCAAGGACTCCAGGTCCAACCAGACCGTGGCCTCACGGGTGGCGTGCGTGTCCGTGTTGATGACCACGATCACCGTGTCCTTGACCTCCTGACCATCGCGTTCCACGGTCTTGGTCTTGGAATAGGCCACGATCGCGGAATCACTCGTGGACTGCACGGTGAGGTTCTGCAGGTCGCCCAGTGCCGGGTGGTCCCTGCGAATCTCGTTGAGTCGGGTGAGGTAAGGAGCCAGGGACTCCCCGCGTTCGACGGCGCCCTCGAAATCGCGGGGACGCAGCTCGTACTTCTCGTTGTCCATGTACTCTTCGGCACCCGGGCGGGCCACATGTTCGAACAGCTCATAGCCCGCGTACACGCCCCACAACGGCGAAGCGGTCGAGGCCAGAGCTGCGCGCACCTTGAACGCTGCCGGACCGCCGAACTGCAAGTACTCGGTCAGGATGTCCGGGGTGTTCACGAAGAAATTGGGGCGGTAAGCGGACGATGTCTCGTGTGAGACCTCATCCAGGTACTCCTCGATCTCTTCCTTGGTGTTACGCCATGTGAAGTACGAGTAGGACTGCTGGAAGCCGGCCTTGGCCAGCCCCTGCATCATGGCCGGGCGGGTGAAGGCCTCGGCCAGGAACACGGTGTCCGGATGCTCTTCGCGCACGCGGGCAATGAGCCACTCCCAGAACCACAAAGGCTTGGTGTGCGGGTTGTCCACGCGGAAAATGTCCACGCCATGGCTGATCCAGAGTTTGACCACTCGCAGCACCTCGTGCGCGAGACCCTGCGGGTCATTGTCGAAGTTCAGGGGGTAGATGTCCTGATACTTCTTGGGCGGGTTCTCCGCATAAGCAATGCTGCCATCGGCGCGAGTGGTGAACCACTGCGGGTGCTCCGTGACCCACGGGTGGTCCGGGGACGCCTGCAGAGCAAGATCCAGAGCAACCTCTAGGCCCAATTCGTGGGCGTGTGCCACGAATTCGTCGAAATCCTCGAAGGTTCCCAGGTCCGGGTGGATAGCGTCGTGACCGCCCTCGGGTGCGCCGATGGCCCACGGCGAACCCGGGTCCTGCGGACCGGCCTCGAGTGAGTTGTTGGGACCCTTACGGTGGTCCCGTCCGATCGGGTGGATCGGCGGCAGGTAAGCGACGTCGAAGCCCATGGCTGCGGCACGGTCAAGTGCCTTGACCGCGGTCCTGAAGTTGCCGGAAATCCACTGGCCCGCTTCTGCGTCCCAGGTGGCACCTTCCGAACGGGGGAAGAACTCGTACCAGGATCCGCGCCCTGCGGCTTCGCGTTCGACCTCAATGGGGTAACGCTGAGAGGTGCTCAACAGGTCACGCAGCGGACGCTCGTTGACGTAGGACTTGACCTCGTCCGAAGTGCCTGCGGCGAGCCGATCCTCAACGGACAGGCTGGTATCGGCCATGCGGGCAGCGGCGTTCTCGAAGGCACGCGCTTCCTCGGAGGATCGCGAGGACTCCTTGGAGGCAGCTTCGAAGAGGAGCTGGCCTTCCTTGAACATGAGCTCCACGTCCTGGCCGACACCGATTTTGATCTCGGCGGCATGCAGCCACGTGTCGTACAGGTCCGACCAGCCCTCGATCGCGAAGCTCCACGTGCCCTCGGACTGTGGGCGGAGCAATGCGTGGAAGCTGTCGGTGCCGGGTGCACCCGGGGTCATGGTGACGCGCTGAACCTCACGCCCCTGGGGGTCGTACAGCACAGCGCTGGCTCCCAGGGAGTCATGGCCTTCACGGAACACGGTGGCCGAAACCCGGATGTCCTCGCCGGGGATGGCCGTGGCGGGAAAACGCCCTCCTTCCACCACGGGGCTGACATCGGTGATGGGGATGCGGCCATAGACCAGGTCTGCGGAGGGGAATTCCGACGAGTCGCCGGAGTCCGCTTCACTTCCTAATTCTGCGGTGCCGTGCTGTTCCGTAGGTTCACGGTCCACCACGTCCTCTTCTTCCAGGAGGTCGACTCGCGGTGATTCGTTCGACTGCTCTGTGCTTCGATCTTCCGATGGATGCGAGCGCTGGAATGACGGCGATACGTCCGGTACTCCCGTGGCGGGGACCGGTGCGTTCAGGCGGCTACCGACATCAGGCTGGGCGGACCCGGCCTGGGGTGTAGGTTCCTGCGGGTCGTTGGTGCGTGCGTGATGGCCAGTGGGCTGAGGATTCTGCTGCGACACGGATCTAACGTTAGCGACAATCGGCCCGATTCTTAAGGCCGACCACTCTTCTGACGTCATAGGAGTGTCCTAATCGAACTATGAAGAAGGGACGCGTTCCGTCCCGGTAGGCTCGCACGTGTGAAGGCCATACGTAGATTCACCGTCCGCACTGTCCTGCCAGAATCCATCGCACCCCTGAGCCGATTGGCCAAGAACTTGCGATGGTCATGGCACAAGCCCACCGAAGATCTGTTCGCGCAGCTCAACCCGCGCGCTTGGGAAACCGTCCACGGCGACCCCGTGAAGCTTTTGGGTTCTCTCACCCGTGAAGAAATCCAGCAGATCGCCGAAGATCCCGAGACCGTCGAGCGCATCAAAGCACTTGACGCCGATCTGACCAACTACCTGTCGCAACCCCAGTGGTACCAACGCACCCAGACCGACGACGCGCCCGCCGCGATCGCCTACTTCTCCGCCGAATACGGCATCACCTCCGTGCTGCCCCAGTACTCGGGTGGTTTGGGCATCCTTGCCGGTGACCACCTCAAAACCGCGTCCGACATGGGTATCCCCGTGGTGGGCGTCGGTCTGCTGTACCAGGCCGGTTACTTCAAGCAGTCCCTGTCCCAGGACGGCTGGCAGCAGGAGACCTACCCCGTCCTCGATCCCGACGAGATGCCGTTGACCTTGCTGCGCGAGCAAGACGGCACCCCCGCACGCATTTCCTTGCCGCTGCCCAATTCCCGTTCCCTGTCCGCTCAGATCTGGCGCGCAGACGTGGGCCGTGTCCCGCTGCTGCTGTTGGATTCCAACATTCCCGAAAACGACGAACACGCTCGCAACGTCACCGACCGCCTCTACGGCGGCGGCAGCGATCACCGTTTGCAGCAGGAACTGCTCCTGGGTATGGGTGGCATCCGCGCACTGCGCGCGTTCTCCCGCATCACCGGGGCTCCCGCCCCCGAAGTGTTCCACTGCAATGAAGGACACGCTGGCTTCCTGGGGATCGAACGCATCCAGGAACTGATGAACCCGCAGGACGGCTCCGAGCCCATGACGTGGAACGAGGCTCTCACGGCCGTTCGTTCCGCCACGGTGTTCACGACCCACACCCCGGTGCCGGCGGGTATCGATCGTTTCGACCGCGCTCAGGTGGAATACTTCGTCAACGCGGGTCTGACGCCCGCCGTTCCCACACCGCACATCCTGGAGTTGGGTGCCGAGAACTACGAGGGCGGTGACCCCAGCAAGTTCAACATGGCGGTCATGGGCCTGCGTCTGGCCCAGCGAGCCAATGGCGTGGCCAAGCTGCACGGCGTGGTCTCGCGCGGCATGTTCCAGGGGCTGTGGTCCGGTTTCGACACCGAAGAAGTGCCGATCACCTCGGTCACCAACGGCGTGCACGCGCCGTCGTGGATCGACCCCGCCATGCGAGCCATCGCGGTCGATCCGCAGGAGAACGACCAGGATCCCGCATCGCGCTGGCGGAAGATCTACCAGGCCGATGACAAAGACCTGTGGCAGGTTCGCCGTGATCTGCGCGAGCGTCTGGTCCACGACGTCCGACGTCGCTTGCGTGCCTCGTGGAAGAAGCGCGGTGCCGCCGATGCCGAACTGGCGTGGACGGACTCCGTACTGGATCCGGATGTGCTGACCATTGGTTTCGCACGCCGTGTGCCCACCTACAAGCGTCTGACCCTCATGTTGCGCGATCCCGAGCGACTGAAGAGGCTGCTGCTCGATCCGGACAACCCGATTCAGTTGGTCGTGGCGGGCAAATCCCACCCCGCTGACGAAATGGGCAAGCGCATGATCCAGGACCTGGTGCGCTTCACGGATGACCCCGAGGTTCGCCACCGCATCGTGTTCCTTCCCAATTACGACATCGCCATGGCCCGCGTATTGTTCCCGGGTTGTGACGTGTGGTTGAACAACCCTTTGCGTCCGCTTGAGGCGTGCGGTACCTCCGGTATGAAGGCCGCCATGAACGGTGGTCTGAACCTGTCCGTGTTGGACGGCTGGTGGGACGAGATGTACGACGGCCAGAACGGCTGGGCGATCCCCACCGCAGACAACAAGGCCAGCACGGAGGAACGCGACGACATTGAGGCCGCGGCACTCTACGAACTGATCGAGAATCACGTGGCGCCCCGGTTCTACGGTGAATCCACGGACGATCCGGAGATCACGTCCGACGAGATTCCGCACCAGTGGCTCGCGATGGTCAAGCACACTCTGGCCACCTTGGGCCCCAACGTGTCGGCCCGCCGCATGTTGACCGACTACGTGCAGAAGCTGTACGTGCCAGCATCGGTGTCCGGACGTCGCTCACTCGCCGAGAACGGCAAGGTGGCCCGCTCCACCTCGCGCTGGATCGAACGGGTCCGTCAGGCTTGGCCTCAGGTGCACGTGGAGCACGTGGACGCCGAGGGTGTCCTGCAGGAACCGCAGATCGGTGACGAACTGACCATCAACGCCTACGTCAATTTGGGTTCGCTGAACCCGCAGGACGTGAAGGTGCAGGTGGGCTTCGGCCACGTCTCCGAATCGGATCACATCCACGAGCGCAACTACGCATACCTGGATCGGGTGACCGAACTCGGCAACGGCCGCTTCCTGTTCAGCGGAGCCATGACGATCGACCGCTCCGGTCCGTTCGGATACACGGTGCGCGTGCTGCCCTCCAACGAGGAACTCGCTGGTCCGGCAGAGCTGGGTCTGGTGCGCAACGCCGCCTAAGGCGAGCGCCGTCGATGATCGGTAAACAAAGACCGCGGGCGAGCCACCCTGATGGGGTGTCGCGCCCGCGGTCTTTGCCGTCGGACAGGATCGTCAGGCGAGGGAGAACATCGCGATGCTCTGGGCCGGCACCCGGCACTCGTCGCCGCTGGTGAACTGACTGCCCGCACGTTCATCAAGCGCCGAATCAGTGGCGAGCACGAGTTCGTACGATCCCTGGACCGCCGGGTATCCCGAGGCGCACGGGGCCTGGGTCCGCAGCTCTTCCAGACCGGGCAGCGTCACGGTCACGGGGGCGTTGGAGCCATTGATGACGAAGGTTCCTACCAGTTCACCGCCGCACGAACCGAGGACCACCTGAACGACCCGGGAGCCGTCCGTCTGCCACAGTTCCGGGGTCATGGGAAGGCCGTTGGGGCCGTACCAGTGCAGGAGGACGTCTTCGGGGCGGGCCGGGAAATGACTGGGCTGGCTCGCCAGGAACGTCTTACGGATCGCGATCAGACGCTTGGTTGTTTTGAGCATGGAACGCCGCCACGGCGTGAGTTTCCAATCGACCCACGAGATGCGGTTGTCCTGGCAGTACGCGTTGTTATTGCCGCCCTGACTACGGAGCAGCTCGTCACCCGCGGTGATCATGGGGATGCCCTGCGACAACAGCAGTGTGGCCATCATGTTCCGCACGGTCTTGGCCCGCGCAGTCCGTCGTGCGACGTTGTCCGAGACGCCTTCTTCACCGTGATTCCAGGAGTGGTTGTCGTTGGTGCCGTCCGCGTTGTTCTCCAGGTTGGCCTGGTTGTGTTTGCCGTCATAGGCGGTGAGGTCGTACATCGTGAAGCCGTCGTGCGCGGTCACGAAGTTCACGGAAGCCAGCGTGGTGCGGCCTTCGGGAGCGAACATATCCGCGGATCCGGAAATGACACCTGCCAGACGTCCAGCGTTTCCGCCGCCGCCCCCGCGCGCCATGGTGCGCTGACCGGAGAGCCAGAAGTCGCGAACGGTGTCCCGGTAGGTGTCGTTCCAGTCCGCCCAGCCGGTCGGGAAGCGCCCGGTTTGCCAACCCCCGGCACCCACATCCCACGGTTCCGAAATCATGCGCACCCCCTGCAGCACAGGATCCGCAGCGACGGCCACGAAGAACGGGTGATTGCGGGTGAAGTGGTGGTTCTCGTCCCGCCCGAGTTCCGGGGCCAGGTCGAAACGGAATCCATCAATGTGGCATTCCGTGGCCCAGTAGCGCAGCGAGTCCAACGCCATGCGCACCACTTGCGGGTCCGCGAAGTTCACCGAGTTCCCGCAACCGGTCACGTCCACGTAATTTCCGTGGGTGTCGTGGCGGTAGTACTGCCGGTCCCCCAGACCACGCCAGCTGTAGGCGGGCTCCTCGCGTCCGCCTTCGGCGGTGTGGTTGTAGACCACGTCCAAGAAGACCTGAATACCGGCACGGTGCAGGGCGTCAACCGCCCCTTTGAATTCGTTCAGAACGGCCGTGGGCCCCGCTTCTTGCGCGGCTCGCGTGGCGTAACCGACGTGCGGAGTGAAAAAGCTGAGGGTGTTGTATCCCCAGTAATTGCTGAGCCCGTTCTTGGTGAGATGGGGTTCGTCCAGGTGCGCGTGCACCGGCAGCAGCTCGATGGCGGTGATGCCCAGTTCTTGCAAGTACTTGAGGACCGCAGGGTGAGCGAGCGCGGCATACGTGCCGCGCAGCTCTTCCGGGAGGTCCGGGTGCAGCATGGTGAGGCCTTTAACATGCGCCTCGTAAATGATGGTGTCCCGCCAAGGAACGCTGGGGCGGTCGTGATCCTGCCAGTCGTAGTTCTGCGCGGCCACTTCCGACACGTATTTCCCGCCGTAGGCATCGGGCCCGGCGTTCTTCATCCTGGGCGGAGGGCTCAGCCTGGTGAGTCCCCGACCGTAGGGGTCGAGCAGAACCTGTTCCTTAGAGGGATCCGGGGTGCGCTTGGCCGTGGTCGAAAAGGGCACGAAACCGTACCGGGTGCCCACGGGCATGGCGGGGCACACGTCCATATCGAACATTTCCGACCGCGAAACTTCACCGTCGGTATGGAGCGGCGGGGGCACCGTCCCGTAATGGATCCCGTGATTGTGTCCGATGAGCCGGTGCCTGCGCCACGTACCGCCGGGACGCTGGTACACGAGTTCGAGCTCATCGATTCCCGGCGCGTAAACGGCCACATTGGCACTGCCGTCCCCGGACTGCGAGGGGTGAACCCCCAGCGGATAACTACGCGCTTGCACGACGACGCGACACTTCGTAGAGCGTGATGCCCACAGCCATAGACGCGTTGAGCGACTCCATGGTGGAGTCGATGGGGATCGACACGATCGCGTCGCAGTGCTCGGTGACCAGGCGAGAGAGACCCTTACCTTCAGAACCAACCACCACAATGAGCGGCTCGGTGGCGAGGTTCAGTGCGGGCAACTGCACGTCTCCACCGCCGTCCAAACCGACCACGAAGTATCCGGCCTTCTTACAGTTCTCGAGGGTACGGGTCAGATTGGTCGCCTTGCTCACGGGAACCCGGGCGGCAGCGCCGGCGCTGGTCTTCCAGGCGGTAGCGGTCACGGCTGCCGAACGGCGCTCCGGAAGGATCACGCCGTCGCCGGAGAATGCCGAGACGCTGCGAATGATCGCGCCCAGGTTGCGCGGATCGGTGATGCCGTCAAGCGCGACGAAGAGCGGCGCCTTGGACTCGGGGTCCTTAGGATCGTATCGGCGGATCACGGCGGCCGCGTGCTCGTCAGCGTCGCGGTAGTCGTAGGGCGGAACCTGCAGAGCCACGCCCTGGTGCACCGCGTCAGAGGTCAGTCGGTCCAGCTCGGAGCGGGACGCTTCCAGCGTGGGAACGTTTCGTTCAGCGCACATCTGGAGGATGTCCTTGACGCGATCGTCCACCTCGATCTTGGTCGCCACGAACAAGGTCTTAGCGGGCACATTCGAGCGCAGCGCTTCAAGCACCGAGTTACGGCCGGTGACCAGGTCCTCCTTGATGGGGCCCTTGCCGGCACGGGTCGGCCGGTTGTGCGAGGTCTGCTGTTTGCGAGCCGCAGCCTGCTTGGCCTTATAAGCCTTGTGATACACGCGGTCCTCGGCCTTGGGGGTGGGGCCGCGGCCCTTCAGTGCTTTGCGGCGTTGCCCGCCGCTGCCCACGACGGGGCCCTTCTTGTTCTTACGAACGGCTCCGGGTCGATTGGATTGGGCCATGGTTGTCTACTCCGTGTCTCTCACGGGTGTACGGCGCTCTCGCCGCCCCGGGGTGGTCAGCGATCTAAGTGTCAGTTTAGGGCAGTGGCCGGGTCAGACCGACCACGCGGATCCCTGGGTTCCGTCCTTGACGACCACACCCGCGTCCGCCAGCTGATCGCGGATCTGATCGGCCAGCGCCCAATTCTTGTCCGCGCGCGCCTGCGCTCGCTGTTCCAGTAACTGACGCACGAGGGAGTCCAGGGCCTGGTGTTCGGCCCCTCCCCCGTCACCGGTGCCGTCCAGGCTCATGAGCTGCAGCAGCCCGAGCACCTCGGACATGGCCGCGACGGCGCGAACCGGCGCGGCGGCGTCGTCGATACGCCCCGAAGCGAGGGCGCCGTTGGCGGCGCGAACCGTCTCGTGCAGCACGGCGAGGCCCTGCGGGACGTTGAGGTCATCGTCCATGACGCGCGTGAAGTTCTCGGGCACGTCCTCCGGTTGCCAGTCGAGGCTCAGCCCCGCGGCACGTGCGGCGACCAGCACGGCTTCCACGCGCTCGACTGCCGACGTCGCTTCCTGCAGTGACGTGGGCCGGTAGTCCAGGACCGAGCGGTAGTGGGCCTGCCCCAGGTAGTAACGCACGGCCAACGGGCGAGCCTCGGCGAGCATCTGCTCAGGTGAGACCGTATTGCCGATCGACTTGGACATCTTCTCGCCCTGGTAGGTGACCAGGCCGTTGTGAAGCCAGAAATTCGCGAACTGCTGACCGGCCGCGGTGGACTGGGCCAGCTCGTTCTCATGGTGCGGAAATCTAAGGTCCAGGCCGCCGCCGTGGATGTCGAAGTGGGTGCCCACGTACTTGGCGGCCATGGCTGAGCATTCGAGGTGCCAACCCGGACGCCCCCTGCCCCAGGGCGAATCCCATGCGGCGGTCTCGGGTTCATCGGCCTTGTGCCCCTTCCACAGGGCGAAGTCGCGGGGGTCCCGCTTACCGCGCGGATCGGCATCCGGCGCGTCCTGCATATCGTCCACGCGCTGGCGCGTCAGTTCGCCGTAGCGAGGCCACGAACGCACGTCGAAGTAGACATCCCCGGAATCATCCTGGGCGGGGTAGGCGTGACCGTCGTCGATGAGCTTCTGGATGAGCGCGTGCATTTCAGGGATGTGCCCCGTGGCGCGCGGCTCATAGGTGGGCGCTGCAATTCCCAGCGCGGAATATGCATCACCGAACACACGCTCGAACCGGTACGCCAGGGCCCACCATTCCTCGCGCGGATGGTTACCCGAGTAGCCGGGCTGGAACGACGCCGCAGAATTCACCAGGATCTTGTCGTCGATGTCGGTGACGTTGCGGACCGTGGTCACCTTGTAACCGCGGAAAGCGAGCCAGCGTGACAGCTGGTCGAACACGAGAGCGGACCGCACGTGCCCGATGTGCGGCGCGCCCTGCACCGTGGCACCGCAGTAATACAGCCGGGCCTCACCCGGGTGCACGGGCTGGAAGTCTTTAACGGTCGCTGAGGCGGTGTCGTAGAAGCGCAAAGTCACCCGGCCAGTCTAGCCGCGTGGAAACACGAGCGCGGTCGCGATGGCGGCCAGTCCCTCGCCGCGTCCGGTCAGCCCTAGCGCGTCCGTTGTGGTTGCGCTCAAATGCACGCGTGCCCCCGCGGCCTTGCTGAGTACCGCGACGGCTTCTTCGCGCCGCGGCGAGAACTTGGGCCGGTTGCCGATCAGTTGCACCGAGATATTGCCGACGTCGTACCCGGCCTCCCGCACGATGGCGGCGGCTTCGCTCAGGATCCGTTCCCCGGAGGCACCGGCCATGTCCGGGCGGTCCGTACCGAAGTGCACACCCAGGTCGCCGATGCCAGCGGCCGAGAACAACGCGTCCGCCGCGGCATGGGCCACCACGTCACCGTCCGAATGACCCGTGAGCCCCCGCTCCCCCGGCCAGTGCAGCCCGGCGACCCACAGCGGGGTGCCCTCCGGACCGAAGGCGTGGACGTCAACTCCGATTCCGGTGAGAGGTAAGTGCGGTGCGGCCGATTCGACGTGGTCAGTCATGGCTTCATCATCTCCGATGCGTAAGTCATCTCTGTTCATGGGACGGCAATCTTGAGGCAGGGAGCGCAAGTCATTGACGACCCCACAGACCCATCAGATCAACGAGCGCGCTGTTCCAGGACTGCGCGTGCCGTGATCAGGTCGAAGGGGCGCGTGACCTTGAAAGACTCTTCGTCGCCGGCCACGAAGGTCACGGGGACCTCCGGGGCGAACCGTTCAATCAGCGAAGCGTCGTCGGTGATGCCCTCCGGGTCCTGAGCTCGATCAACTGCGATGAGGACACCTTGCTCGTTCCGTTCCAGCAAGCCGGCGCGCAGGTTCACGTCCACCAGCAGTTGCGCATCGAAACCCTGCGGGGTCTGCACTGCGCGCAGACCCGAACGATCCACGGTTCCGGTGCTGTGCCCCTGCGCATCCACGCCGCGCACCGTGTCATTGACGGGAAGCACGGGAATCACGGCTCGCTCGCCTGATTCCAGGGCGGCGGCCACCGAGGTGGTGACCTGTTCGGGAACCAAGAGGCGGGCGGCGTCGTGCACCAGAACGAAACGCACCGAAGAATCCAGAGCGGCAAGCCCACACGCGACCGATTGCGCACGGGTCGCGCCTCCGGTCACCGCGCGGGCACCGTGAGCGGAGGCGACGGCGCTCAGTTCTGATTCCCCGGCGGGAACGGTCACGACGATCCGCGCGGCGGGCAGGGCACGAGTCATTGACTCGAGGGCGATGTCGAGAATGGGGCGACCGGCCACTGGTACCAGTGCCTTGGGCATGCCGTAGCCCAGGCGAGTACCCGAGCCGGCGGCCACCACAATGACCGCGAGCCCGTCCGTGAAGGACGGGCTCGCAGAAGAATCACTGAATGTCATACGAGTCGGAACAACTCTGAATCAATCGGCCAGGATGTCGTCGAGGCGCTTCTCTGCTTCTTCCTCGTCGATGTCCTTGGCCAGAGCAAGCTCCGACGTGAGGATCTGACGGGCCTTGGCCAACATGCGCTTCTCGCCAGCTGACAACCCGCGGCCCTGATCGCGACGCCACAGGTCACGAACGACCTCGGCAACCTTGAGGACATCGCCGGAAGCCAGCTTCTCCAGGTTTGCCTTGTAGCGGCGGGACCAGTTGGACGCCTCTTCCGCGTCCTTCGCCTGCAACACGGAGATGACTTCCTTGAGTCCCTCCTCGTCCACGACGTCTCGCACTCCCACGAGGTCCACGTTGTCAGCGGGCACCTCGATCATCAGATCGCCCTGCGTGACCTTCAGACGCAGATACATTTTCTCTTCGCCCTTGATGGTGCGCGTCTTGATCTCTTCGATCGTTGCGGCACCGTGGTGGGGGTAGACAACCGTCTCGCCAACCTCAAAAACCATGTACACAAACCCCTTTCAGCCTTTCGATTCTACCACGGTGTATGATTCGCCGCGCTCGGCCTCGTTCCTCCGGAATCCCCCTGGAAACCGCGGTACGGCCGCCTTGGGCTGTTCCGATCCCACCTCCGCTCAAGCGCCCGTCAAGGACGACGGCGCGAGCGTGTCACGAGCCGCGGATGCAGACGTTGCGTCGCCAAAACGCTAGACTTGCCGCAGATATTCGACACATCGTCTTAGAGCCCGAGGAGTTCGTGCCGTGAAGAACGCCGCCCGCAAGAAGCTGCAGCACTTTGGTTTGGGTGCTGCCGCGGCCGCTGCATTGTTGACCGCCACCGGTTGCGGGTACGTGAGCCCTCAGGCCACCGCCGACGAATACGCTCCGTCTGACGGCATCCAGGCCGACCTGGGTGATGTGAAGGTGCGCAACTTGATGATCCTCGCCGAGGACGAGAACTCCGAGGGTCGCGTGATCGGCACCGTGATCAATGACAGCTCCGAGCCCGCCACGCTGACCATCGACGCGGACGGCGCCACGGCAGAGGTCGAGGTCCCCGCCAACGACCAGGTCATGCTGGAAAAGGCAGAGCCCGTCACCATTGATCAGGCTGGCGCTATGCCCGGTTTGATGGTGGAAACTGACCTCGAGGCGGACGGCCAGTCCTCCACTCAGTCGGTGCCCGTGCTGGACCACACCTACCCGCGCTACGCATCGCTGATGCCCGGTGGCGCACCGTCCACCCCGGCGAACCCCTCCAACACGCCCAAGGCGGAATCAGAAGAGGGCGGTCACTGACCGAGCTGAACTCCTGAACGAGCTGAGGGCCGCATCCCACGGGATGCGGCCCTCAGCTCGTTATTGGGGTCAGTCGCGGAGCCCGCTCAGGCTTCGAACTTGTACCCCAGACCCCGCACCGTGACGATGTGGCGGGGTTGCGAGGGATCCGGTTCGACTTTGGAGCGCAACCGCTTGATGTGCACGTCAAGGGTCTTGGTGTCGCCCACGTAGTCCGATCCCCAGACACGATCGATGAGTTGCCCGCGCGTCAGCACCCTGCCCGCGTTGCGCAGGAGCATCTCCAGAAGTTCGAATTCCTTGAGCGGCATGGTCACGGCCTCCCCCGCAACGCTCACCACATGACGCTCGACGTCCATGCGGACCGGCCCCGCTGCCACGGTCGCAGTGATGAGCTCATCCGGTTCAGCACGGCGGCGCAACACGGCCCGAATCCGGGCCACGAGTTCGCGAGCAGAATACGGCTTGGTCACGTAGTCGTCCGCACCCAGTTCGAGACCCAGGACCTTGTCGATCTCCGCGTCCTTGGCGGTCAACATGATGATGGGAACGGTCGACTGCTGACGGATCTGTTTGCAGACTTCCGTTCCGGACTGCCCTGGCAACATCAGATCCAGGAGTACGAGATCTGCCCCTGCCCGTTCGAACTCGCTGACCGCGGACAGGCCATCGGCCACCACGGTTACGTCAAAGCCTTCTTTGCCCAGCAGATAGGCCAGGGGATCGCTGAGAGACTCTTCGTCCTCGACCATCAGAATGCGGGTCACTTACGCTCCTCCTCTAGGTGCATACGTTCATTGGTGGAGGCGGCCACCGGGCCGTTGTGTTCGTCCAGGTCCTCCGCTTGGGGAATGACCAGGGTGAAGGTGGATCCTCGCCCGGACTGCGACCACACGGAAACTTCCCCACCGTGTTGGGCCATCACATGTTTGACGATGCTCAGCCCCAGTCCCGTACCTCCGGTCTGTCGTGAGCGTGCGCTGTCCACTCGGTAGAAGCGCTCGAAAATTCTGTCTTGCTCCGTGTCAGGGATACCCGGCCCCTGGTCCGTGACCATGATCTGGGCCATGCCGTCACGTTCACGCAGGCCCACGCCCACTCGGGTGCTCTCGGGCGAGTAGCGCACCGCATTGTCGATGAGGTTGCGCGTGGCGGTCACCAGCAGGTCCGGGTCACCGTACACGGGCGTCTTGATGGTGCCACCCACCTTGATGGAGATGCCCTTGGCTTCAGCGGTGAGACGCGTGCGGTCCACAGCCTCACCGACCACCCTGTTCATGTCCACCACGGTGCCCTTCGACACGACGTCAGTGCCCTGCAACCTGGACAGCTCGATGATGTCCTGCACCAGCGCTGACAACCGCACCGCTTCCTTGTGGAGACTCTTGGCGAAGTGCCGTACGGCGTCCTGGTCCTCGGCGGCATCCTCCAAGGCTTCGGAGAGCAAGCTGATAGCACCCACCGGTGTCTTCAGTTCGTGGGATACGTTCGCGACGAAGTCATTGCGGATGGACTGCGCACGCACGATCTCGGTTTCATCGTCCGCGAGAAGCAAGATGTACTCCTCAGCAATGATGACCACGCGGATGTCGAGCACCAGGGCACTCTTCTCGAGCTTGCCGCGTGTGATTTCCAGTCGCTTTTCCTCGACCACTCCGTTGCGCCGGGTGCGCCGGATCATGTCCAACAATTCAGGGTGGACCACCGTGTGGCCCCGAACAATTCCGTAGGCGTATGCCGCCGGGGAAGCCCTGATCACGCCGTCGACCCCGTCGACCACTACGTAGGCCAAGCCAAGCGCGGCCAGGATCTCGGCCGTGCCTTCGGGCAGGGTGGGTTCCTCGACGGTGACCGCGGAACGGCGGCGTCGCTGGCTGACCCGCACGGCGATCAGTCCACTGATGCCGAGCAGGAAACCGACAAAGCCCGCCAGAAGGGCAACCGAGGTCATGCTCACCCTGCCCAGCTTAGACGGCCGAATCGAGTGCTCCGTGCGTAACCAGACCGTTCCCCGCCGGGTTCAGCCAACGTTCATCTACACATGAGTTGTCGTTCATTCTCCCCTGCCACTGTGAGAGCGCTCGTGCGTAAGTACCGCGCCCCCGCGTCTCAGCCGACGGCTGGACATCAATATCGCGTAAGCTACGTGACCAAAGAATGCTCTGAACGAAAGGACGCCCTCTGTGCGCAAGGTTTTCCAGGCTGAACTTCACCAGGTAGGTGAAGAGCTGATTCAGATCGCCACTCTTGTGCAGCAGGCACTGAAGAGCTCCAAGGTCGCCTTCCTCGACGCCGACGTGCAGGTGGCCGAAGAGGTCATCTCCAACGACGCCCGAATCGACTTCCTCCAGAACGACTTGGACGAGCGAGCCATCGACATCCTGGCTCTGCAGTCCCCCGTCGCTTCCGATCTGCGCATGATCGTGGGTGCCCTTCGGATGAGCGCCTCGCTCGAGCGCATGGGAGATCTGGCCCGCCACCTGTCGCAGCTGGCGCGCATGCGCTTCCCGGAGCCCGTGCTTCCGGAAGCGCTGAACGACCATTTCGCTGCCATGTTCGATCTTGATCTCAAACTGCTGGAGCGTGTGATCTCCGTTCTCGAGGACCGCGATATGACGGTCGCCGACGAGATCTACGCTCTGAAGTCCGAACTCAACCAGAAGCACCAGCAGGTCTTCGACATCCTGGCGGATCCCGATTGGAGTTCCTCGGTCCCCACCGCAGTGGACGTCACCCTGGCGTCACGCTACCTCGAGCGCATCGGCGACCACAGTGTCTCCGTGGCCCGCAAGGTCGCCTACCTGGTGACCGGTGACTGGGCTCCGATCTCGGAGAACCACCCGACCGGTCACGGCCACATCGGTTCCGACACCGGCGAATAAGCAGGATTTCGGTACCGGGCCCACGCTCATCCGATCCATTGGAGCGGCCCGCAGGTCCCGGCACGAATCACGATCCAATGGAGAACGCCCCACCACTGACGTGGTGGGGCGTTCTTCATACCGTGTGGACCTAGGTTACTTCTTACCCTGGTTGGCCACGGCCTTGATGGACTCGGCGGCGGCCTCGGGGTCCAGGTAAGTACCACCGATGGTCACCGGCTTGAGGTTCTGATCCAGCTCGAAGTACAGCGGGATACCGGTGGGGATGTTCAGCCCGGCGATGTCCTCGTCCGAGATGTCATCCAGGTGCTTCACCAACGCGCGCAACGAGTTACCGTGGGCGGCCACGAGCACGGTCTTGCCGGCCTTCAGGTCCGGCACGATCTGTTCTTCCCAGTAGGGCAGGAAGCGCTCGAGGACATCCTTGAGGCATTCGGTACGGGGCAGATCCGCCACGTCCGCGTAGCGGGGGTCGTCCGCCTGTGAGAACTCGGAAGAATCGTCCAGGGCGGGCGGCGGGGTGTCGTAGGAACGGCGCCACACCATGAACTGGTCCTCGCCGTACTGGTCGCGCACCTGGGTCTTGTCCTTGCCCTGCAGGTCGCCGTAGTGGCGTTCGTTCAGGCGCCACGACCGCTTGACGGGAATCCAGTGGCGGTCCGCGGCGTCCAGGGCGATGTTGGCCGTGTTGATGGCCCGGCGCAACAGTGACGTGTGGAGCACGTCCGGTGCGAGGTCATTGTCCTTGATCAACTCACCGCCGCGCTTGGCCTCAGCCTTGCCCTTCTCGGTCAGCGGCACGTCCACCCAACCGGTGAACAGGTTCTTCTCGTTCCATTCCGACTGCCCGTGGCGCAGGAGGACGAGCTTGTACGTTGCTGAATCATTAGCCATGCCCTCATTCTCCCACCCGGATGACCCGTTGGCACGTGTTATTCGCATGTGTCACCGAGCGCCGTTACAGTGTCGATGTGCCAGCTAGCTACCGCCCCGTGGGAACGATCACCCGGGGTACCACCAACCCCAATCGGTTGCGACGAGCAGACCGTTACGTGGCCGGCCCGTTGGCACCCGTGCTCCGCCGCGCGGCCGATCCGCTCGTGGTCGATCTGGGCTTCGATGCCGCGCCCACCACCACGGTCGAATTGAGCGACCGTCTGTTGCGCGTACGCCCCGGGGTCGAGGTGGTGGGTGTTGAAATCGATCCGGAACGGGTGGCCACGGCGCAGGTCTTCGCCGGCCCTGGGCTGAGCTTTCGCCGCGGCGGCTTTGAGATTCCGATCCCGGGTAGATCTCCCGCATTCGTTCGAGCTTTCAACGTGCTACGGCAGTACAGCGAGGACGATGTCCCGGCAGCATGGGAACTCGCGTGCTCACGCCTGGGTCCGGGCGGGGTGTTCATGGACGGCACGTGTGACGAGATTGGTCGCCGAGCCACCTGGATCTGTTGCACATCCGCCGGTCCGCAGACTCTGACGATCAGCATGCAACTGGGAAGCTTCGACCGCCCCTCGGACGTGGCTGAACGTCTGCCCAAAGCGCTCATCCATCACAACGTGCCCGGCGAGCGCATCCATCGTTTCCTGTCCGCCGCCGACGCCGCATGGCTGGCTCTCGCGCCCTTGGCATCCTTTGGATCGCGCCAGCGGTGGGTGGCCATGTGCGCGCGATTGAGAGCAGAGGGGTGGCCCGTACTGCACCGTGAATCACGTTGGCGCCTGGGCGAACTCACCGTCTCGTGGGACGCGGTGACGGCGCAGCGTTGAGAGGTCTGCCGTGCGAGGGACCTACCAGTAACCGGGGTTTCCGGATTCACCGGACACGGCGGGCTTGACGTCCGCCAGATACACACCGGAAATCGTCGCGGCGATCAGCATCAGAATCAACGACCCGGCACCCGGGTAACCGGTGCTGAACAATGCCATGGTGGAGAAAACGGCGCTCAGGACACTCACCACGGCGGCACCGGCGGTCAGCGCGAGCCAGAAGGTCTTGGTCCGCTTCCAGGCACGCTCGAACTGCGGAGCGGAACGGCGCACGCAGTCCAGTACGGCCATGAGGCTCAGTGCTGCCACCACGAGCGTGATGGCGTAGTCCAGGTAGCTGGCCAATGCAATGGCCCAGGGGATTGATGTCACGTTGTTCAGTCTACCGATCTGCCAGTTCGTCCAGACCCGCTTTCAGGTCTTCCCACAAGTCATCCACGTTCTCAATTCCCACGGACAGCCGCAACAGCGTGTCCGGCACGGTGTCCGGTTCGTCGTGGTGACGACGACGCCGCTCCACCAGGGATTCGACGCCTCCCAGGGACGTGGCCGGGGTCCACACGCGCAGGCCCTCCACGAGCGCTTGGGTCGCGGCGACGTCGGCGTGCGGGACGACGGAAATGATCGAGCCGAAACCGCCGTCCATCTGGGCAGCGGCGCGCTCGTGACCGGGGTCCCCGGGCAGCCCCGGGTAACGAACCTCCGCCACGCCGGGATGCTCGCTGAGGCGGCGAGCGAGTTCCGCCGCGCTGGTCATCGAACGGTCGAGCCGCACCGAGAGGGTACGCACACCGCGCAGGGCGAGCCAGGCCTCGAAAGGACCGGGGATGGCGCCTTCGAGCGAGCGCTGCTTCTTGAGGTTCGCCCGCAATTCGGGGGTGGAACAGACCACGGCACCCAGAACGACGTCGGAATGGCCGGCCAGGTACTTGGTGACCGAATGCACCACGAGATCCGCACCGAGCGTGAGCGGACGCTGCAGCAACGGCGTGGCAAAGGTGTTGTCCACGCACGAGAGCACGCCGGCCTCGCGAGCCGAAGCGAGGACCGCTGGCAGATCGGCGACCTCGAGCATGGGGTTGGTGGGGCTCTCCAACCAGAGAACGTCCGCACCTTGGATGGCGGCGATGGTGGCCTGAGTGTCCGCGACGTCCACGGTGCGCACGGCGAAAATCCCGCGCTCTTCGAGACGGTGGGCCAGCTGAAGGGTGCCCTGGTAGCAGTGTTGCGGCATGACCAGCGTGCCACCCACGGGGACGAGGGTCAGGACGGAGGCCACCGCGGCCATTCCGGAGGCGTAGGCAAGCGCGGGGACCGGGGCCTCTTCGAGATCGGCGAGGACTTCCTCGAACGCCTCCCACGTGGGGTTGGTGAACCGCGCATAAGTGCGGTCCCGGTCGTTCAGGTCACCGGCACCTCGGTAGGTGGAGGTGAGGACGACGGACGGGTTCACGGGAGCGTCGTGCTCGTGGGCGGGACGGCCGCCGGAGACGACCACGGTGTCTTTACGCATGGTTCCAGGGTAATGCGCGAGTGCCGTGGCACGCGCACTGCACCCAGGGAGTTCCG